>JBBQZM010000102.1:0-12654 GCA_038207685.1 Burkholderiales bacterium | reverse complement strand
GGTGGACTACCGGGGTCCCGACGAACTGCCTTGCGATGCCGGCTTCCTCAAGGGGCAGGAGATGGGCTGGTTTCAGCATGGATCGACCATCATCATCTTCGCACCCAGCGGCTTTGTGCTGGCAGAAGGCCTGGCCAGCGGCTGCCACCTGCGCATGGGGCAGGCGTTGATGCGACTGCCCGTTGGCACCGAATAGCTGAGGCAAGCCCCCCCACCAGTCTGGTGATCGTCGATCCGATGCCGGTGGCGGCCAGAGCAAGGCTGGCCTCTCAGTCTCTGACGCCCGACAACGCTGCACGCCGTCGATTCCCGGCCGCTCATGGCGCAACGCACGGTGCTTCACGCGCACGTCACATTGCCTTGCCACAGTCGGTCATCCGTTCGCTGGACATTGCGTCAGCTGTTCGGCTCAGAGCCGGCGCATTCCGGGCCTCCGCATCCCATCGTCTCTAGTTCAGGTGTCCCTCCATGAAGGGTTTGCAGCATCCGAAGAACGCCGTGTCGCTGAACGCGTCGGGCAATGAATCCATCCACGACGTGATCGCCAAGGTCGACCTCAGCCCTCGGCAGTTCGTGCGTGGCGGTGTGGGCGCGCGTGCACTCGCGGTCGCCGGCGGCCTGACGCTGGGCGGCATCGTCTACATGGGCGACGACGAGCGCAAGAAGCCTGTACGGCGCGGCGCCGCTGCAGATCGTGATCTCGGCCTGCGGCGACAACAACCAGATCATCGAGACCCACGCGTTCACCGTGGACACCGATGCACCGGGCTACAACGAAAGCCGGTTCCTCGGCATCGCCCGCGCGCAGGCCGACATCCGCTTGATCGCCTTCAAGGGCGGGGGTGTAATGGCTGACAAGCTGGGCTTCCTGGTGCACCGTCGCCGCAAGTCCGACTGATCGGTCAACGTACAACAGCAAGAACAAGGCCGGGCGCAAGCCCGGCCTTTTCTCTTGGCCCGCCCGCTGCGGGCAAGCTCGGGTCGCGTCAGCGGCCGGCGCCCTTGCGCTTCAAGCCAGCCAGCAGCAGCACGCCGCCCAGCATCATGGCCCAGGTCTGCGGCTCGGGTACGGCCGCCGCGGCGGTGGCCAGCGCGGCCACGCCGGTGTCGGGGAAGTCGGTGAACACGCCGTCGACGCCCAGCGTCATGTAGTAGGCCATCTCGGCCTGCGGATCGGCGAAGCCGTAGCCGCTGGCATCGTTGCGGAAGGTCCAGGTGTGCACGGCCAGGCCCGCCGCATGCGCCGCCTCGATCACGCCGGTGCTGCCCACCACCTGGCGGTCGTTGATGTTGACGCTACCGTCGCCGTTGCGATCAATGCCATCGGCCACGGTCTTCACGAGATAGGGCTTCCAGGGGCCGATCGCGTCGGCGTAGGTCTTGACGAAGGCCAGGCCTTCGGCGCTGAGCAAATCGGCAAAGCTGCGTGGGTCATGATTGACGGCAAAGTCGTAGGGCCGGTCGTAGGGCGCTACCAGCGACATCGAGCCATCGGCGTTCACGTCGTCGGCGTCGACCAGCTGCACCAGCTTGATGTCGGTGCGCTGGTTCAGGTACTGCAGGTTGCTCACCTCGAAGCTCTGGATGAACACCGGCGCGTTCGCGGTGTTGCCGTAGGCGGCATGCAGCGTGCTGACCAGCTGGTCTTCGAAGTAGCTGGCCGAGCGGCCTTGGGCCACCGACACGGCCGCCATGTAGGTCGAGTGCTTCAGCTCGGGGTAGATGCCGATCGGCCGGCCCAGTTGCGCGGTCCTGGCCTTGGCTAGCGCGATCACCTCGTCGAAGGTGGGCACCTCGAACAATCCGTCGTCGGCGGTGCTGCGGCCGCGGGTCTGGATGGCGCGCAAGGTCTTGAGCTCGACCAGGCTGAAGTCTTCGACGAACCAGTTGTCGGCATAGACCACGCCGTCGATGGTCTTGGTGGTCTTGCGGGCAGCGAACTGGGCCAGGCTTGACACGTTCGTGGTGCCGCCGATGATGGGCTCGTGGCGCGCCACGAGGACACCGTCGCGGGTCATCACCAGGTCGGGCTCGATGTAGTTGGCGCCCAGCTCGATGGCCTTCTCGTAACTGGCCAGCGTGTGCTCCGGCTTGTAGCCCGATGCGCCGCGGTGGCCGATGATCAGTGGCGCAGCGTGGTCCAGGGTGTTCCAGGTTGGGGGCGCGGCGCTGGCGGTTTGGGCGGTGGCGCCCAGCAGGCACAGGCAGGCCCAGGACAGGGCGGTGGTGCGGAACAGGCTCATGCGGATTCTCCTCGTCGGGTGGTCGAGGCCGGGCGGATGCCGGCCCTGCGACGGTGGCAGCTTGACGCTGCATCGTGACGAGGATTTGACAGGACGCCCAGGCGATCTGGCGCCGCGCGTCCTTCAGGACCACTCAGCTCAACTCGCCCCAACCCGTGGCCAGGCGGCGAAAGCGCCCGCGCGCATCGATCGACGCTTGCGGCACGTCCTCCGCCGTGGCATCCAGCCGCTCGGCCTCGAACATGGCGGCAATCGCCTCGCGCGTGGCCTTGAAACTGCCCGGCACCATCTCGCGCGTGTCCATGTCGAAGACCATGAAGGCGAAGACGGTCACCGTGCCGGCGCGTTGAACTCTGGTTGCCATGAGACGAACTCCGGTTCGAAGAGCTGATCGGGAAGTGGAACAGACCGTTGCTTGCCGTGCTCAGCTTGCATGATGCACGCCAGGATGTCCGGCACTTCAAACACCGCCCGATTGCACTGGCGCTGCACGGCCGCTTTGAAATCACCCAGCTGCTCCACCATCTGCAGCACCTGAGGGCGGATCTGTCGCAGCGACCGCCCAACTATACCCACGCCGACCTCCTCCACCCAATCGGTGTTGTATCGCTCCTGCGGCATGGTCCAGGCATTGCGCACCGTCAAGACCGGCAGGCCCTGCTGCACGGCTTCGCTCAGGCAACCCGGCCCAGGCTTGCCGAGGAAAAAGTCGCCCACCGACAGGTGGCGCCGCACCTCGGGTGTGAACTCGACCACCGCATGCCTTGCCGCGGCCGGCAACGCGCGCAGCCGCTGCGCCAGCAGCTGATGGTGGCCGCACATCAGCACCAGTTGCATGTCGCTCAACTGGCGCGCGATCGTCAGCATCGCCATCGAACCCTGGCCGCCGAACATCACCACCCCGGTCGGACGTGTCGGGTCCAGGCCCAGCCGGGCCTGCTCGGCCGCTCGATCATGGTCCGGCGGTTGGTAGAAATCGGGGCGGATCACCATGCCAGAGGTCCGGTGCACACGGTGCGGGTCGCAACCCGCCGCCAGCGCCTGCCGTACGGCATGGTCCGTGCCGCACACCACGTGCTGGTCAAGGTCGGGCTCGATCCAGAAGTGTGGCGGCAGATCGGCCATGTCGGTCATCACCGTCACGAACGGCACGCCCGGCGCCGCAGCGGCCAGGCTGTCGTGCAGCGCGCGGTTGAAGTTCGGGATCAGCGACACCACCAGATCCGGCTCGGCCTTTGACCAATGCTGTTGCAGCCGCTGCACCAGGGTGGTTCGACTGGCGCGGATCACGCGCTGCAGCCACTTCAGCTCGGTGGCCAGGCCCAGCGTCCAGCCGCTGGCCAGCCGCTTGTTGTAGAGATCCTCCGGGGCCATGCCGGTGATGTGACGGAAGCGGGCCTGCGGATCGAGTATCTCCACCAGATTGACGCAGCGCACCTGCCATGGCCGGCCTTGCTGGCGGATCGTGGTTTGCAGGGCCTGCGCGGCGGCACGGTGCCCGCCGCCAGCATTGAAGTAAATGAGGTCGATGGTGATCAAGGCGGCTCCTGGCAGCGTTGTGACAACGGTGTGGCGGCGGTGTGGCGGCGGTGTGGCGGCGGTGTGGCGATGCTCGCCGCTGCACGTGACCGTGCCGTGACGGCCGCCCCGCTTCGGTCGGCGTGGTGCGCGGCCACAATGCGGCGATGGACACGCCGACGATGCCTGCAGCCTATGGATCGGATCCCAACGGCCTGATCTGCGGCTTCCGGTTCGCAGACGGGCAACCGGGCCACCCGATCTCGCTAGCCGAGGCGCTGGCCTGCCTGGCCGAGCCGCCAGGCACGCTGCACCGCAGCTTTGTCTGGCTACACTTCAACCTCGCCGACGCGTCTGCGCAATCGTGGATGCGCACCCATCTGGCCTTGGCGCCCGAGTTCTTCGAGGCCCTGCGCGAAGGCTCTTGCACCACCCGCATCGAGGATGCCGCCGATCACCTGGTGGCCGTGGTCAACGACGTGGCCTTCGAGTTCTCGTTCGAGCCCTCCGAGATCGCGTCGCTGTGGATGACGGTGAACGAGCGGCTGGCCGTCAGCGCCCGCATGCACCCGCTGCGCTCGGTCGATCGGCTGCGGCGGTCGGTCAAGGAGGGCACCCGCTTCACCTCGCCGGTGACGCTGCTCAACCACCTGCTGCGCGACCAAGGCGACGTGCTGGTGCGCATCGTGCGCGATGCCACGTTGCAGGTGGACGGCCGTCGAAGACAACCTGCAGCGCGGGCAGTTCCGGACACAGCGCGCGGCGCTGGGCAAGCTGCGGCGCGTGCTGGTGCGTTTGCAGCGGCTGCTGGCGCCGGAGCCAGGCGCGCTGTTCCGACTGCTGCGCCGGCCACCGCCCTGGCTCGACGAGCATGATCTTGACGACCTGCGGCAATCCACCGAGGAGTTCTCGCTGGTGCTGCGTGACCTCGCCGCGCTGCAGGAGCGGATCAAGCTGCTGCAGGAAGAGATCACGGCCCAGGTCGGCGAGCAGACCAACCGCAGCCTGTTCACGCTGACCGTGGTGACCGTACTGGCCTTGCCGATCAACATCATCGCCGGCCTGCTGGGCATGAACGTGGGAGGCATCCCGTTGGCCGACAGCCCGCACGGCTTCCTGATCATCGCGCTGATCGTGCTGAGCTTCACCGTGGTGGCAGGCTGGCTGGCGTTTCGCCGGCGCGATTGACCGCCGGCGTGCGCCGGGTCGTCGCGCGAACACGCTGACACGGTTTCGACACGACAGGTTCGGCCGCGCCGGGGGACTCTGCAGCGATGCGGAATTCGACCTGTCCCGGCTCGAAGCCCTGCGCCCACGTATCGCCGAACTGGGCCGCTCCTGCACCGACCCGGGCTACCGCACCGGGCGCGTGATCCTGATGCTCGGACCCCGAATTCGGCACCGCCGACCTGCCGATGATGATGAACCTGGCCGATCTGCCCGCAGCCTAAAGGCGCCTCCTGCAGGGCTGATCGGCCACGACGCCTCGCCAGCGGCCACCGAGCGCGCCCCCTCAATCCGGGCGGTCGACACACGACCGACTTCGCACTGTCACACAAGTTCCCTAGCGTCCAGGGGTGAGGCCGATGTCGGCCCCAAAAATCTCCAGGAGAACCCGCTGATGAAGCCCTTTTCACGTTGCCTGATCACTGCCGGCCTGATCGCGAGCACCTTGACTGCACACGCCCAGATGCAGATCACCGAGTGGATGTACAACGGCGACGGCGCCACAGGCGAGTACATCGAACTCACCAACCTGGGTGCCAGCGCCGTCGACTTCACCGGCTGGTCGTTTGACGACAGTTCGCGCACCCCCGGCAGCATGGACCTGTCGGCGTTCGGCAGCGTGGCCGCGGGCGCGTCCGTGATCCTGACCGAGGCCACCGCAGCCGACTTCCGCGCCGCCTGGCACCTGGCACCCACGATCCAGGTGATCGGTGGCAACACCCACAACCTGGGCCGCGGCGACGAGATCAACCTGTACGACGCCGGCGCCGCGCTGGTCGATCGCCTGACCTACGGCGATGCGATCTATCCGGGCACGGTGCGTGCGCAGAACGCCAGCGGCACGCCGTCGGCGCTGTCCGATCTGTCAGCGCAGACCGTGACCGCCGGCTGGGTGCTGGCCCGCGTGGGTGACGCCTACGGCTCGACCGCCTCGACGCTGGGCGACATCGGCAATCCGGGCGCCTTCACGCTGGCCGTGCCCGAGCCGTCGACCTACGCCCTGCTGCTGGCAGGCCTGGTGCTGGTGGCGGGCGCTGCACGGCGCCGGTCGGTCTGAACGCATCGACGTCCTTCAGGAGCCCTGATGATCAAACACGCTTTCGCCGCCACTGCGGCAGCGCTGTTGTGCCTGGGCGCCTCGGCGCAAACCTCGATCCAGCTGCAGCATTACCAGGTCACCGGCAACCACCTGCTCGACACACGCGGCGGCATGGGCCTGGAGGCCTCGGCGGTCACCTACGCCCGCGATCGCGGCACCCTGTTCTTCGTCGGTGATGAGGGGCTGGGCGTGATCGAGATCACCCGCACCGGCCAGACCCTGGGCAGCATGGCCTTCGGCTGGGCGGGCACCGGCAGCACCAACCACGATGCCGAAGGCCTGACCTACCTGGGCAACGGCGTGCTGGTGCTGGTCGAGGAGCGGCTGCAGGATGCCTACCGCTTCCATTACGCGGCCGGCGAAAGCATCGCACTGGCCTCTACCGCCTGGGCCTCAATCGGCCCCACCGTGGGCAATGTGGGCACCGAAGGCATCAGCGTCGACCCACGCAACGGCAGCTTCGTCAGCGTCAAGCAGGATAACCCGCAGGCGGTGTTGGCCGGATCGCTGAACTTCGCCCCCGGCGGCGGCAGCTCGACCATGTCGGCGCTGTTCGACGCCGACGCACGGCTCGGGCTGAACAGCCTGTCAGACGTGCAGACGCTCAGTCCGGTCGACGCGTTGATCGGCACGCCCGCGGCCGGCAATCTGCTGATCCTGAGCCTGGACTCGCGCCGGCTGGTCGAGGTTGACCGCACCGGCCAGTTGCTCAGCAGCCTGGACCTGTCGGGTGTGACGGCGCAGGCCATCGAAGGCCTGACCATCGACGAGAAGGGCGTGATCTACCTGGTGGCCGAGGATTCCGGCACCGCGAACTCGCGGCTGTTCGTGCTGACTTCGCCCGTCCCGGAGCCCGGCACAGTCGCGCTGATGCTGGTCGGCCTGGGTGTATTGGCGCGCCGCGCCCACGCCAAGGCGGTGTGACGTGACGCACGCCGCCCGCGCCGCGCGAGCGGCGTGTTGCACTCAGCTGCGATAGCGGCGCGCGGCACCAGCAAGCATGGCCAACCCACCGGCCATCAACGCCCAGGTGCCAGGTTCGGACACCGCATTGGCCAGGAGTGATTGCAGGCAGTGTCGCTGGCCGTGCCCACACGCTGGGCGGCGGACGGGCTCGACGCCATGACCTGGCGCGGCCTGGGCCTGCAGGCCGCGCTGGCGCCGATCGCCGTGATGCTGGGCTTTGCCGCCGCCTTCACCGCGCTGGCGATCTGGCGCATTGATTGGCAGGAGGGTTGAGCGGCGGTGGCCGGCGCGCGGTACATGCGCGGGCCGCCGCGATCATGGCGTGGAGCCACTCCTTTTCTCGGCGCCGCGCTGAGCACGCCCCCCATGGGCAACTGAGTGCAGCCGCGGACCGCAAGTACCTTGCCGACGCCGGGCTTCAGGCCCGCACCAGGCGCCGCTTCAGCCACCCAAAGCCCACATAGCAGGCCGCTGTAGCCGCGAACAGCGCGGCCGCGAACTGGATGGCGACGAAGGGTTGACCACTGCTGTCGAACAACCACCCCGCCAGCGGTGGCGCGGCGGTCTGGATGACGAAATAGACGCTGAGGAACACGCCCATGCCGAAGGCACGCCTTTGCGGTGCCATCGACTGTGCCGTCAGCGCCATGACGATGCCGGCCGGCGCCGCGCCCAGCAACCCGAAGGCCAAGCTCAGCGCCACAGCCCACTCGGCATGGCGCAACAACAGCAGCGACACCACCGCCACCGACATGCAAAGGCACAGCACCACGGTATGCCGGCCGGTGCGGTCGGCAATGCGGCCGACCGCGGTCACAGACAGGATCATGACCCAGCTGGCGATGCTGATCGTCGCGGCCGCCTGCGTCGCGCCGTAGCCCCGGGACTCCAGCACCTTCGGCGCGAAGCTCAAATAGACCACGTACCCGGCATTGAACAGACCCCATGCGGCAGCTGCGACCAGCGTCAGCAGCCACTCGTCGCGTGTCAAGCGGCTCACCTGCGGGGCTGCGGCTGCGCCCGAGGCGGGTGGCGGCCGGTAACCCCAGGCCACCGCTGCCGCGGCAGCCACACTGCACAGCGACGCCACGATGAAGGGAGCGCGCCAGTCGAAAGTGGCCGCCAGCCAGGCATGGCCCACCTGACCGGCCGCGATCCCGAAAGGCCAGCTCATCACCAGGATGCCCAGCGCCATGGCCAGTTCCATCCCGGAGAACCAGTCGACCACCATCTTCGTGAAGTACAGGGTGCAGAACACGAAACCTGCTCCGGTGACCAGCCGGGCCAGTGCCAACTGGCCGAAACCGTTGGCCGACGCAGCGATGAGCCCGCCCACCGCCATCAGCGCCAGCCCGAGGCTCACCAGCCGCCGGTCGGTGGCTTGGCGCCCGGCCCAGCCCGCGGGCAGCGACAGGAAGAGCCCGGGCAACATGAACAGCCCGATCAGCGTACCGACTTCCGTGTAGCCGACGCCGAACCGCGCCACCAGCGGATCCGCAGTCGAGGCCAGGGACTGGAACTGCAGGCCCAGGCTGGCACGGCAGGCAAACAGCAGGGCCAGCATGCGCCAGCGCAAAGCACCGTGATGGGTGATAACGGGCGTATGCATTGGCGCGATGATGCCCGCAAACGGGACGCGGTAGCAGAGGTGAATGCCCCACCTGACCGGATACGACCCGCGCGCCACTGGACGCGGGTCTTCGCCGAGCGGCGCGTCTCTGCATTGGCTTGAATGCCTGCTGCGATCGCCTCTTCAAGCTCGCGGGCGCAGGCACACGGGCAGTCAGGCTTCGGCGCCGAGCACCTGCCTGCCGCTAAAGTGCCGCCATGACCACCACCGCTCACGACGGTCAGCCCGGCGAGGCCGCCGCTGATGCCAGCGCGACAGGCGCGCTGCGCGCCCGCATAGCCGCGCTCTACCCCGAGTTGCCCCTGCCCCCGACAAGCACGGTGACCCAAGCAGGTGGCTTGCCGCCAGCCATCAGCGTGCCCGCCGGCGCCGTGTTGTTTCAAGAGATGGCGCCCTGCGGCGGTTTTCCGCTGGTGCTGTCGGGCGAGGTGCGCGTGGCGCGCGGCACGCCGGGCGGACGTTCGCTGGAGCTCTACCGCGTGGGCCCGGGTGAGCTGTGCGTGGTGTCCGCTTCGGCCTTGGTCGGCCACGCGCCCATGCCGGCGCATGGTGTGGCGGTCAAGCCCTGTGAGCTGGTGCTGTTGAGCACGGCAACTTTCGAGGCCTGGTTGTCGCACGGGCCGTTTCGGGGTTTTGTGTTCGGCCTCTTTGCCGAGCGTATCGCCGAGGTCATTGCGCTGGCGGAGGCCGTGGCCTTTCAGCGGCTGGACCAGCGGCTGGCCGCGGCCCTGCTGGGCCATGGCGCGGTGGTGCAGGCGACGCACCAGGCGCTGGCCGATGACCTGGGCACGGTGCGCGAGATCGTGAGCCGGCTGTTGCGCCGTTTCGAGCGCTCGGGCTGGCTGGTGCTGGGGCGCGAGCGCATCGACATCGTCAACCCGCAGGCGCTGCGCCGCGTGGCCGATGGGCTGCCGACCGAGGCCTGACGACGCAGAGTCCGGGCCGCTAGGCCGCGCCGCCTGTTGGCCCGCAGGTGACTCAGGTCACAGACCGGCCGCGGCACAGCACGCACACTGCGGGTGAACCGACAGACTGTCGAACCCAAGGAGTGAACATGAGCCGTAATGAAGGAACCGTGGACCGCGCGCTGCGCATCGTGGTGGGTCTCGCGCTGATTGCGCTGACGCTGAACGGCACGATTGGCGCGTGGGGCTGGATCGGCGTGGTGCCGGTGCTGACGGGCGCCATCGGCTGGTGCCCGCTGTACACGTTGCTGGGCATCAAGACCTGCCCGATGAAAAACTGAAAAAGCCGACCAGGCCAAGTGTGGCCGCAAGCCACTGCGGCCCGCTGCCTGTTGGGCACCGCCTGCCACTGCACAAGTTCGATCGGCACCGCACCCGTAGCGCGATCCGAAGGCGTGGCACGCACTCGGTCGCTGCTGCTGAGCGGCTACCAGGCCAACAGGCGCTCCGCCTTGCTCGGCCAGCGGCTTGATCAAGCCGTTGCCGCAGGCCCGGCACCCAGCGGCGCCTGCGGCGGCGACGCCCGCCCGCCGCGCACCCGCCACAGCAGGAACAGCGCAATCGCCAGGTTCAGCGCATTCCACAGCGCGCCGTTGACGAAGGCGGCGTGGTAGCTGCCGGTGAGGTCGAACACCTTGCCGCTCATCCAGCCGCCGAGCGCCATGCCAAACAGCGTGCACATGATCACCGTGCCGACGCGCGCGCCGGCCTCGGCCGGCGGGAAATGCTCACGCACGATGATCGCGTAGCTGGGCACGATGCCGCCCTGGAACAGGCCGAACATCGCCGAGACGACGTAGAGCGAGAGCAGGTCGTCGAACGGGATGAACAGCAGCAGCGCCACGCCCTGCAGAAAGCTGCCCAGCAGCAGCGTGCGAATGCCACCGATGCGGTCGCAGATGGCGCCCGAGACCAGCCGGCTGACGATGCCGCAGGCCAGCATCAGGCTCAGCATCTCGGCGCCGCGTGCCGCACCGAAACCCAGGTCGCCGCAATAGGCCACGATGTGCACCTGCGGCATGGCCATGGCCACGCAACAGGCCGTGCCGGCCACGCACAGCAGGCCCTGGGCCTGGTTCAGGCTCAGGCCGAAGGGCCGGTTCGACGGCACCGGCGCGCCCAGCCTGGCCGGCGCGGCGGTGGCCACCGGCGTCTTGGCGCGCATGAAGCCCACCAGCGCCAGCATGCTGACGAAGCTGAAGATGCCCAGCGCGATGCAGGTGGGCCGCCAACCGACGGTCTCGACGAAGTGCTGCACCACCGGTGGCCAGATCGCGCCGGCCAGATAGTTGCCGCTGGCGGCCACCGCCACCGCGATGCCGCGCCGCTTGACGAACCACAGCGAGGTGTCGGCGATCAGCGGCACAAAGGTGGTGGCACTGCCGAACAGGCCGATGAACAGCCCCTGCACGATGGCATAGCTGGTGAGGCTGCCGACCCAGCCGCAGGCGACAAAGCCGATACCCAGGCTTGCCGCGCCGAGCACGATCACCGGCACGATGCCGAAGCGGTCGGCCAGCTTGCCCATCAGAACGCAGCCCACGCCGAAACCGATCATCAGCAGTGTGTAGGGCAATGAGGCGGCGGCGCGCGAGACACCGAACTCGGCCTGCACCGCCGGCAGCATCACCGACACCACGTACATGCCGGCTGAGCCGATGGTCATCAGCAGCAAGGTGGCCAGCAATCGCCACCAGGCCTGGCGGGTATCGGGTTCGGAGCGGGTGTGCATCAGCGCATTGTGTCGGTGGGACGCCGGCTCGACCATCGCCAAGGTGCCAGCCGCGTGCTTCTGGCACGGCGCGCTGCGTCGATACTCGCAGGCCATGGCCTCCCCCACCCCCGCCCACCCTGTCGGCACGCCGGTGTTGTCGCTGCACGACGGCCGCGCCACCATCACGCTGAACCGCCCGGCCCACCACAACCGGCTGCACGTTGAGGATCTGCTGGTGCTGCAGCGGCATTTCGATGCGCTGGCGGCCGACCCCGGCGTCAAGCTGCTGGTGCTCACCGCCACCGGCCGCAGCTTCTGCTCGGGCTTTCACATCGGCGATCTCGACAGTGACCGCAGCGGCAACGGCGACGGCGAGCTCGACACACCGCTGCCCGGCCCGCACTTGTTCGAGCAGACGGTGGACGCGCTGGAGTCACTGGCCGTGCCGACGGTGAGCCGGCTCAATGGCAGCGTCTACGGCGGCGCCACCGACCTGGCGCTGGCCTGCGATTTCCGCGTCGGTGTGCACGGCATGGCGCTGCGCATGCCCGCCGCCCGGCTGGGCCTGCACTACTACCCCAGCGGCCTGCGGCGTTATGTGACGCGGCTGGGCCTGGCCACTGCCAAGCGGCTGTTCCTGCTGGCCGAGGAGGTGCCGGCGCAAGAGCTGCTGGCACTGGGCTACCTTGACCGGCTGGTCGCGCCCGATCGGCTGGACGCCGAGGTGCAGCACATCGCCGATGCGCTGGCCGCCGGCGCGCCGCTGGCGCTGCGCGGCATGAAGACCTCGCTGAACGAGTTGGCGCGCGGTGAATTCCACCTGTCGTCACTGCGCGAACGCGCGGCCCGCTGCGCCCACAGCGCCGATCTGGCCGAGGGCAAGATGGCCTTTGCCGAGAAGCGGCCGCCCCGGTTCACCGGGCGCTGAGTTCGGGCCGGCGGCTCAATCCAGCGGCCAGGGCATAGCTTTCGGCAACGGGATCACCGGCGCCTCGACCGGTGTCGGCGCGGCGGAATGGCCGCTGTCAACACCCCGCCACCAGGGCGTCACCCGGCTGTCCCGCACCGGCTCCACCGCTTCGCCCAGCCGCGGCAGCAGCAGCCGGGCGTCGAATTTCGGCGCCAATTCAAGCAGGGTCTCCACCGGCTCGTCCCAGGCGTGCATCGCCAGGCTGAAGGTGCCCCAGTGCACCGGCAGAAAGGCGCCGCCGCCCAGCAACTTGTGCGCCGCCAGTGCATTGGCCGGGCCGAGGTGGATGTCGCCCCAGGCCGGGTGGAAGGCGCCCACCTCC
>JBBQZM010000101.1:0-12700 GCA_038207685.1 Burkholderiales bacterium | reverse complement strand
GCCGGTGGCGCCCACCGGGTGGCCCAGCGAGATGCCCGAGCCGTTGGGGTTGACCTTGGCCGGGTCGAGATCGAGCTCTTTGCTGACCGCGCAGGCCTGGGCGGCAAAGGCCTCGTTGGCCTCGATCACGTCCAGGTCGCTGATCTTCAGCCCGGTGCGCTTGAGCACCGCGCGGGTGGCCGACACCGGGCCGATGCCCATGATGGTGGGCTCTACGCCGGTGTGGGCATAGCCCACCAGGCGGGCCATCGGCTTCAGGCCGCCGGCCTTCACCGCATCGCCACTGGCCAGCAACAGCGCGCTGGCGCCGTCGTTCACGCCCGAGGCGTTGCCGGCGGTCACCAGGCCGTCTTTCTTGAAGGCGGCGCGCATCTTGCCCAGGGTTTCCATCGTGGTGTCGGCTTTCACATGCTCATCGATGATGAAGCTGGTGGTGCCCTTGCGGGTGACGATGTCGACCGGCACGATCTGCTCGGTGAAGCGGCCGGCGGCTATGGCCGCGGCGGCGCGCTGGTGGCTGGTGACGGCCAGCTCGTCCATCATCTGCCGGGTGATGCCGAACTGCTCGGCCACGTTTTCGGCGGTGATGCCCATGTGGATCTTGTGGAACGGGTCATGCAGGATGCCCACCATGTAGTCGATCAGCGCGGTGTCGCCCATGCGCGCGCCGAAGCGGGCACTCTGGCTGATGTAGGCGCCGCGTGACATCGACTCGGCGCCAGCGCCGATGGCCATTTCGCAATCGCCCAGCATGATGGCCTGCGAGGCCGAAATGATGGCCTGCAGGCCCGAGCCGCAGAGCCGGTTGACGTTGAAGGCCGGCGTTTCCTTGGGCACGCCGGCAGCCACTGCGGCCACGCGGCCGAGGTAGGCGTCGCGGGTTTCGGTGGGGATCACGGTGCCCATCGCCACGTGGCCGATCTGTGCCGCATCGGCGCCGCTGCGGGCGATGGCGGCCTTGATGGCGATGGTGGCCAGGTCGATGGGTGGGGTGTCCTTCAGCGTGCCGCCGAAGGTGCCGATGGCGGTGCGGGCGGCGCTGACGACGTAGACATCACGGGGGGCGGTCATGGCGGGTCTCCTCGGGGTTGGGTGAGCGGCGCAGCATAGACCTGTTGATTTGCATCTGCCTGACAAGGCGCAAACCGGCGCTGATCTGGGCCCGGCCTGCCCGTGGCACGTCACGTTGGAGACCGCCCGCACTGGGGGCCGGTGGTTCAATCCGGCCGCGGCTGGGGGCGTCGAATCAACCCGCTGCCAGCTCGATTGCCGCACCGTACAACCGAACCTATTGCCGCGCCGGATTACCGCCTGAACAGGAGCCTGCCCATGTTTGCCGAACCCTCTGTCCGCACCCGCGACCTGCTTGACCGCATGGGCGCGTTTTTCGACCAGCACATCTACCCCAACGAGGCCCGGCACCACGAGGAGTTGCACGCCCGCCGCAAGGCCGGCACCGAGTGGGAGCCGATGACCCTGATCGAAGAGCTGAAGCCCCTGGCCCGCCAGGCCGGCCTGTGTAACCTGTTTCTGCCGCACAGCCACCGGGCGCCCGAAGGCCTGTCCAACCTGGACTACGCCTCGCTGTGCGAGCAGATGGGCCGGGTGATGTGGTCGGCCGAGGTGTTCAACTGCAATGCACCCGACACCGGCAACATGGAAACCATCGAGCGCTACGGCAGCGAGGCGCAAAAGGATCAGTGGCTCGAACCCCTGCTGCGCGGCGAGATCCGCTCGGCCTTCCTGATGACCGAGCCGGCGGTGGCTTCGTCGGACGCCACCAACATCCAGTGCAGCATCCAGCGCGACGGGGACCACTACGTCATCAACGGCCGCAAGTGGTATTCATCGGGCGCTGGCGTTTCCACCTGTGCCATCTTCATCGTGATGGGCAAGACCGATCCGGACGGCCCGCGCCATGCGCAGCAGTCGATGGTGCTGGTGCCGCGCAGCACGCCGGGCGTCACCGTGCTGCGCCCGCTGCATGTGTTTGGTTACGACGATGCGCCGCACGGCCACATGGAAGTGGTGCTGGACAACGTGCGCGTGCCGGTAGAGGGCATCCTGCTGGGCGAGGGCCGGGGGTTCGAGATCGCGCAGGGCCGGCTCGGGCCCGGGCGCATCCACCACTGCATGCGTTCGATCGGTGCGGCCGAGCGGGCGCTGGAGTTGATGTGCGACCGGCTGCAGAACCGCATCGCCTTTGGCAAGGCGCTGTCACAACAATCGGTCTGGGCCGAGCGCATCGCCGAGAGCCGCTGCATGATCGACCAGGCCCGGTTGCTGACGCTCAACGCCGCTTACAAGATGGATACCGTGGGCAACAAGGACGCCCGCGCCGAGATCGCGATGATCAAGGTGGTGGCGCCCAACATGAGCTGCAAGGTGGTGGACTGGGCGATCCAGGCTTACGGTGCGGCCGGCGTCAGCCAGGACACCTGGCTGGCCGAGGCCTATGCCCACCAGCGCACGGTGCGCATTGTTGATGGCCCCGACGAGGTGCATCGCAACGCAATCGCCAAGATCGAGCTTGGCAAGCGCGCGCCGGCCAAGGCCAAGACCGACACCGCCGCCTGAACGGGCGGCTTGCGCCGCCGACCAGGCAGGCGCGCGGCTGCGGTGCGCTCAGCGGTAGATGCCGTCCCAGGGGCCGGCTTGCATCTGGGCGCTCAGGCCGTCCTCACTGGCGGTGGGCCGGTTCAGGCTGAACATGGTCTCGGGGGTGAGTACGCCGTAGTCCATGTAGCCCAGGCGGGACAGCGGCCGCATCTTGCCGGTCTGCACGATGCCGCCCTCGACGTACTGCTCGTCGATGTAGACCGCCACCACCTTGCCGATCACCAGGGTGTAGCCGGTCGCGGCCGGCGCGCCGGGCTTGGTGGCGGGCGCGGGCAGCTCGATCATCTGCCACAGCTTGCACTCAAACGCCGCCGGCGCCTGCGCCACGCGCGGCGGCTTGACCAGCAGCGAAGGCGCCTGGCCCAGGCCGGCGAGGTCAAACTCGTTGACGCCTGGCGCCACCGGTGCCGAACTCATGTTCATGGCCTCGCGCAGGTCCCAGTTGGCGATCGAGCAGGTGAATTCTCCGGTGTGCTGGATGTTGCGCAGCGAATCCTTGTGGCCGCCCGACGAGAACATCAGCATCGGCGGCCGGTCGCTGACCGCGTTGAAGAAGCTGTAGGGCGCCAGGTTGGGCCGGCCCTCGCGATCGACGGTGGCGATCCAGCCGATAGGCCGCGGCACGACCAGGGCCTTGAAGGGATCGAATTTCATGCCCGGCGCGCGGGCGGTGGTGGGATAGTGCATGGGCAAGGCCGTGGCGGAGAGTGGGGCCGCCAGTATCGCGGCGTGGCAACAAGCGTGCCCGCTGCCGGACAATCGCCAGCATTCCTTCCCTGCAACGAGGTGTTGTTGATGTGCTTGCCACTGTGGGCCGTTCCGGCATGAATCTGCCTCTTCTGGGCATCTCGTCGATGGCCACCCGCGCGCTGCTGGCCGATCTGGCGGCCGAGTACCTGCAGCAGACCGGCATCACGCTGCGGCTGGAGGCTGTGGGCGGCGTGCACGCCGCCAGGCGGGTACAGGCCGGCGAGGCCTTTGACCTGGTGGTGCTGGCCGCAGACGCGCTCGATCAGCTGATCGTCAGTGGTCGGGTGCGGGCCGACAGCCGGATTGATCTGGTGCACTCCAGCGTGGCCGTCGCGGTGCCCGCCGGCGCCGAGCGCCCCGACATCAGCAGCGAGGCAGCGCTGCGCAGCGCGGTGTTGGCGGCGGGCCGCATCGGGTACTCCACCGGCCCCAGCGGCACGCACCTGCTGCTGCTGTTCGAGCGCTGGGGGCTGGCCGAGGTGCTGCGCGCCAGGTTGGTACAGGCGCCAGCCGGCGTGCCGGTGGCGGCGCTGCTGGCCCGCGGCGAGCTGTCGCTGGGCTTCCAGCAACTCAGCGAGCTGATGCACCAGGGCGGCATCCAACTGCTCGGCACCCTGCCGGATGCGGTGCGGATTACCACCACCTTCAGTGCCGGCTGCTGCGCCCTGTCGAAGCAGCCGCAAGCGGTGCAAGCGCTGCTCGACTTTCTGCACTCGCCAGCGGCCGATGCCGCCAAGCGCCGTCATGGTTTGACGCCGGCCTGAACCCCCCAGACCCTGCGAGGAGACTTCATGATCATCGACGTGCACGGCCACTACACCACGGCACCCAAGGCGCTGGAGGATTGGCGCAACCGGCAGATCGCCGGTATCCAGGATGCATCGCTGATGCCCAAGGCGTCTGAATTGCAGATCAGCGACGACGAGATCCGCGAAACGATTGAGACCAACCAGCTCGCCAAGATGCGCGAGCGTGGCAGCGATCTGACGATCTTCAGCCCGCGCGCCAGCTTCATGGCCCACCACATCGGCGATTTCCAGGTCTCCAGCACCTGGGCGGCGATCTGCAACGAGCTGTGCTATCGCGTCAGCCAGTTGTTTCCCGCGCAATTCGTGCCGGCGGCGATGCTGCCGCAAAGCCCGGGGGTTGACCCGGCGACCTGCATCCCCGAACTGGTGAAATGTGTTGAGCACTACGGCAACGTTGGCCTCAACCTGAACCCCGATCCGTCCGGCGGCCACTGGACCAGCCCGCCGCTGACCGACCGCAACTGGTACCCGATCTACGAGAAGATGGTCGAGTACGACATTCCGGCGATGGTCCATGTCTCGACCAGTTGCAACGCCTGCTTCCACACCACTGGCGCGCATTACATCAATGCCGACACCACGGCCTTCATGCAGTTGCTGCAGGGTGACTTGTTCAAGGATTTCCCGACGCTGAAATTCCTGATCCCGCATGGTGGCGGCGCCGCCCCGTACCACTGGGGCCGCTACTGCGGGCTGGCGCAAGAGCTGAAGAAGCCATTGCTGAAGGACCACCTGCTCAACAACGTGTCCTTCGACACCTGTGTCTACCACCAGCCCGGCATCGACTTGCTGACCCAGGTGATCCCGGTCGACAACATCTTGTTCGCCAGCGAGATGATCGGCGCGGTGCGTGGCATCGATCCCGAAACCGGCTTCCACTTCGACGACACCAAGCGCTACATCGAGGCCAGCACCCAGCTGAGCCCGGCGCAAAAGGCGCAGATCTACGAGGGCAATGCCCGCCGCGTCTTCGGCCGGCTTGACGCCCAGCTCAAGGCCAAGGGCTTTTGAGCCCATTTCCGGAGACAACAGCATGAGCCTGAACCAACTCGGCATCGTCAAACGCAACATCCAGCGCGCTGACCGCGCGGCGGTGGAAAAACTCTCCCGCTTCGGCGTCGCCACCCTCCACGAGGCCATGGGCCGTGTCGGCCTGATGAAAAGCTATCTGCGGCCGATCTACAGCGGCGCCCATGTCTGCGGCACGGCGGTGACCGTGCTGCTGCAGCCCGGCGACAACTGGATGTTGCATGTGGCCGCCGAGCAGTTGCAGACCGCTGACGTGGTGGTGGCGGCCTGCACCAGCGACAACGAGGACGGTTTTTTTGGCGACCTGCTGGCCACCAGCTTCCGCGCCCGCGGCGCGCTGGGCCTGATCATCGACGGCGGTGTGCGCGATGTGAAAGACCTGACCGAGATGGACTTCCCGGTGTTCAGCCGCGCGGTCAATGCCAAGGGCACGATCAAGGCCACACTCGGCTCGGTCAACATCCCGGTGATCTGCGCCGGGGCGCTGGTCAACCCGGGCGATGTGGTGGTCGCCGATGCCGACGGTGTGGTGGTGGTGCCGGCGGCGCTGGCCCAGCAAGTGGCCGATGCCGCCGAGGCCCGCGAGGCCAACGAGACCGTCAAGCGGGCCAAGTTGGCTGCAGGTGTGCTGGGGCTGGACATGTACAGCATGCGCGAGACCTTGGCAAAGGCCGGCCTGAGGTACATCGACTGATGAGCTTGCCCACCGACCCCAAGCAGTGGTCCATCGGCCTCGTCGGTTATGGCGAGGTCGGGCGCATCCTGGCCGAAGACTTGCGTGTCCAGGGTCTCGCCGTTTGCGCCTACGACCTCAAGCTCGATGGCCCCTGGGACGGCCCGCTGCGCCAGCATGCCCTTGACCATGGCGTGCCACTGGCCGCCAGCCATGCCGAACTGGCCGCGCGATCCGACCTGGTGATCAGCGCCGTCACCGCCAGCCAGACCGAGAGGGTGGCCGCCGCCTGCGCCTCGGCGATGCGGCCCGGCGCTTTCTTCCTCGACTTCAATTCGGCCTCGCCGCGCGCCAAACAGCGCGCAGCAGCGTTGATCGACGGCGCGGGCGGGCGTTATGTTGAAGGCGCGGTGATGACCTCGATCCCGCCCTGCCGCATCAAGGTGCCGCTGCTGCTGGGCGGCGCTTCGGCCGCCGACCTGGCGCCTCTGCTCGCCGCGCTGGGCTTTGCGCCACAGGTGGCCAGCGACCGGCTGGGCGTGGCCAGCGCCACCAAGATGTGCCGCAGCGTGATGATCAAGGGCCTGGAGGCGATGGTCATCGAAAGCTTCACGGCGGCCCGCCACTACGGCGTGGAAGACGCGGTGCTGGCCTCGCTGCACGAAACCTTTCCCGACATCGATTGGGAGCAGCAGGGCGCCTACTTTTTCCAGCGCGCCATCGCGCATGGCCGGCGCCGCAGCGAGGAAATGCGCGAAGTGGCCGAGACGGTGCGCGACGCCGGGCTGACGCCCTGGAGCGCCCAGGGCACGGCCGAGCGCCAGGCTTTCATCGCCAATCTGGCGGATGCCGACGTGTTTGGCGCCAGGGCGGCGCCCGGATTCGCCCGCAGCACCGATTGGCGCACCGAGGCCGACCGCCTGCTGGTCCATGCCAACGCTGAACCCAGGACCCAGCCATGACCCAACCCACAACAGGCGACTTCCAGAAAACCGCTGGCTGGCTGGATTGGTATGACGGCCCAAGCCGGCCGCGCTTCCAGGTGCCGGCCGGCGCGGTGGATGCGCACTGCCATGTGTTCGGCCCGGGCGCCGAGTTTCCCTATGCGCCCGAGCGCAAGTACACCCCTTGCGACGCGTCCAAGGCCCAGTTGTTTGCCTTGCGCGACCAACTCGGCTTCGCCCGCAACGTGGTGGTGCAAGCCACCTGCCACGGCGCCGACAACCGGGCGCTGGTCGATGCCTTGTTGCACAGCCAGGGCAGGGCACGCGGTGTGGCCACTGTCAAGCGCAGCATCAGCGACGTGGAACTGCAGCAGTTGCACGACGCCGGTGTGCGCGGCGTGCGTTTCAACTTCGTCAAGCGCCTGGTCGACTTCACGCCCAAGGACGAGTTGATGGAGATTGCCGGCCGCATCGCTCAACTGGGCTGGCATGTGGTGATCTATTTCGAGGCGGTGGATCTGCCCGAGTTGTGGGATTTCTTCACCGCCCTGCGCACCACTGTGGTGGTCGATCACATGGGCCGGCCTGACGTCAGCCTGCCGGTAGACGGCCCGCAGTTTGCGTTGTTCGAGCGCTTCATGCGTGAACATGACAATGTGTGGAGCAAGGTAAGCTGCCCCGAGCGGCTGTCGATCAGCGGCCCCAAGGCGCTGGCCGGCGAGCAAGCGGCCTATCAGGATGTGCTGCCGTTTGCCCGCCGCATCGTCGAACGCTTCCCGGATCGTATGCTCTGGGGTACCGACTGGCCACATCCCAATCTGAAGGACCACATGCCCGACGATGGTCTGCTGGTCGACTTCATTCCGCACATCGCGGTGACGGCCGAGTTGCAGCGCCAACTGCTGGTCGACAACCCGATGCGCCTGTACTGGCCTGAGGAAAACAAAGGAGCCTGAACCATGGCCCTCGCCAAACCCTACCTGGACGTGCCCGGCACAACCATCTTCGACGCCGAGCAGTCGCGCAAGGGCTACCACCTCAACCAGTTCTGCATGTCGCTGATGAAGGCCGCCAACCGCGAGCGCTTCAAGGCCAACGAGCGCGGCTACCTCGATGAGTGGCCAATGACCGAGGAGCAGAAACTGGCCGTGCTGGCGCGCGACCTGAACCGCTGCATCGCTGCCGGCGGCAACATCTATTTCCTGGCCAAGATCGGCGCCACCGACGGCAAGAGTTTCCAGTACATGGCCGCCAGCATGACCGGCATGACACAGGAGGCCTACGCCGCGATGATGCTGGCCGGCGGCCGGTCGCCCGACGGCAACCGCTGCATCGGCGAACACGCCATCGGCGAACAAACCTTTGGCGAACAATCAATCGGCGAACCTCGCCGAGACGCGCCCTGATGGCCAAGATCACCGCCAGCGTCTACACCTCGCATGTGCCGGCCATCGGCGCCGCGCTCGACCAGGGCAAGAGCCAGGAGCCGTACTGGCAGCCGGTGTTCAAAGGCTACGCGCCCAGCAAGCAGTGGCTGGCCGACAACACGCCCGATGTCATCTTGCTGGTCTACAACGACCACGCCACCGCGTTCAGCCTGGACATCATCCCGACGTTTGCGATCGGCACCGCCGGGCGCTTCGCGCCGGCCGACGAAGGCTGGGGCCCGCGCCCGGTGCCCCAGGTCATCGGCCACCCCGAACTGGCTGCACACATTGCGCAAAGCGTGATCCAGGACGACTTCGACCTGACCATCGTCAACAAGATGGACGTGGACCACGGCCTGACCGTGCCGCTGAGCCTGCTGTTCGGCCAACCCGGCGGCCCCGACCCCGCCTGGCCCTGCCCGGTGATCCCGTTCGCCGTCAACGTGCTGCAGTACCCGGCGCCCAGCGGCCGGCGCTGCTTCCTGCTCGGCCAGGCGATCCGCCGCGCGGTCGAGCGTTTCGATGCGCCGCTGAAGGTGCAGATCTGGGGCACCGGCGGCATGAGCCACCAGTTGCAGGGCCCGCGCGCCGGGCTGATCAACCAGCCCTTCGACAACGCGTTTCTCGACCGGCTGATTGCCGACCCTGCCGGCCAGGCCGCCATGCCGCACATCGACTATCTGCGCGAGGCCGGCAGCGAAGGCATCGAGCTGGTGATGTGGCTGGTCGCGCGTGGCGCCATGGACGACGTGGCTGGCGGCCCGGCACCCACCGTCCAGCACCGCTTCTACCATGTGCCCGCCAGCAACACCGCAGTCGGCCACCTGATCCTGGAGAACCAGGCATGACCATCCATGTTGCGTTGGCAGGGGCGGGCGCCTTCGGCATCAAGCACCTCGACGGCATCCAGAAGATCGACGGCGTGGCGGTGGTCTCGCTGGTCGGCCGCGACCTGGCCAAGACCCGCGCCGTGGCCGACCAATACGGCATCGGCCATGTCAGCACCGACCTGGCCGACAGCCTGGCCCTGCCCGAGGTGGATGCAGTGATCCTCTGCACGCCCACCCAGATGCACGCCCGCCAGACCCTGGCCTGCCTGCGTGCCGGCAAGCATGTGCAAGTGGAGATTCCGCTGTGCGATGTGCTTGCCGATGGCGAAGCGGCGGTGCGGGTGGCCCAGCACAGCGGCCTGGTGGCGATGTGCGGCCACACGCGCCGGTTCAACCCCAGCCACCAGTGGGTGCACCAGCGCATCGCAGCCGGCCAGTTCAACATTCAGCAGATGGATGTGCAGACGTACTTCTTTCGGCGCAGCAACATCAATGCGCTGGGCCAGGCGCGCAACTGGACCGACCACCTGCTGTGGCACCACGCCGCGCACACGGTCGACCTGTTCGCCCACCAGGCCGGCAGCCCGATTGTGCAGGCCCATGCGATGCAGGGGCCGGTCCATCCCGGCCTGGGCATCGCGATGGACATGAGCATCCAGCTGCAAGCGGCCAACGGCGCGATCTGCACGCTGAGCCTGTCATTCAACAACGACGGCCCGCTGGGCAGCTTCTTCCGCTACATCGGTGACACCGGGACCTATGTCGCCCGCTACGATGACCTGTTCGATGGCCACAACGCGCAGATCGACGTCAGCCGGGTGGCGGTCAGCATGAACGGCATCGAACTGCAGGACCGTGAATTCTTCGCGGCGATCCAGGAAGGCCGCCAACCCAACAGCAGCCTGGCCCAGGTGCTGCCGTGTTACCAGGTGCTGCACCAGCTGGAGCAGCAGCTCCACGCGGCTTGACGCCGGGGCAGGGCATGCCATGCCCGCTAGATCGGCCCTTCAGCCCCCGCCAGCTCCTTGCAGTTTTTTGCAGCCGTCGGTGGCGCCGTTGCCTGGCGTACGGCGGGCGGAAGTTGGCTGAAGGAAAGCGGCGTGCGCCCGGCCGGAGCGCGGTGTGTGATGACATCCCGTCAGACGCAACAAAGCCCGGCTGCCTCAAGCGCGGCCGGGCTTTGCATTGACAACACTCTGCGCGGACCAGGCCAGCGGCCGGGCCGTCGCCCAATCAGGGCTTGGCGCTGACTTCGGCGTCGGCTTCCTTGCAGCTGGGAGAGCAGACGAATTGCGCCTTGCCCAGCAGGCGCCGGCTTTTCAGCTGGCTGCGCGGCCGGTGCTTGCCGCACAAAAAGCACGACATCGTGGCCGCGCCAAAAGCGCCGGCCGCAGTGAACGGCGAACCAGGTGTCTTGCTGCGGTAACGCAGGCCGTCGGAATCGATGGAGGTCTTGGTATCGGCTTTGGCCATGGTTTTTCGCGGTGCGGGCGTTGAAGTGGCTGTGCAGGGACCTGCATGTCACTGCGGCTGAATGCGTGAGATTTAGCCCAGATGCATGCATTATGCCACAGCTCCAATATTTGACATAATATACATCGTCGCGGTTTCTGGCCTGATCGCAGATGCGATTGCGAACGGCCAGCTGCAGTATCCAACGCAGGTCCGTCAATGCACAACGGTCAATGCACAACCGTCGATGCACGTCCGTCCTTGCGCAACCGTCCTTGCCCAACCGCCGTTGCACAACCGCCGTTGCACAACCGCCGTTGTACAACCGCGCGATGCGCGTCTGTCCATGCAAGCCCGTCGATGCAGCCAAGCAGTTCGTGGTGCGGGCCGACCCCCGCTGGTGTGATCACCACTCCGGGTTGATGGGGCCGACCGGCAAGGCTGCCGTCAGCTCGGCTGCATCGGTCGCGGCGCGCGCGACCGCTGCAACAGGCTGCTGCGGCACAGCCAGCTGCAGCTTGTAGCGGTCGCCACCCTCGCGGCAAACCACCACCATCTGCGCCGGGCGGCGCGGCGGCTGGGCCCAGGCGGCCAGGGTGTTCAGCGTGCTGCGCCAATGCCCGGCGTCGGCCTCCGGAGGCAGGCCGTGGCTGGCTTCGCGCACGATCTCGCCGCCCAGCGGGCACAGGCGCTGGGCTTCCTGGCGCAAGCGGTGCACGTCAGCGCCGTTCAGTTCATACGCCGATACATCGCTGCGTCCGGTGGCCATGGGCCGCACATCCACCCGGGTGGCACAGCCGCCGAGCATCGACGACAACATCACCAGCAACACCAGCGTCAACACCAGCGGCGGCACCCGCGCCAGCACTGCCAGGCCGTGGCGGGCCTGCTGGTGGCGCACGCTGCTGGTGCGCTGCGCCAGCTCAGTCGGCATTGCTGCAGCCGGCGGCATCACTGCCGCTGTGGAGGGTGGCGCCGGTGCTGCGATCAGCGCTGCCAACGGTGCTGCCATCTGTGCTGCCATCTGTGCTGCCGTCACGGCTGCCGTCAGTGCTGACGTCGGTCGGGTCGTCACCAGTTTCGGCTGCACCCCCCAGCAGCGGCTTGTCCAGCGGGCGGCACACACGCCGGTGCAGCCGCGCCAGGCGTTCGGAGCATTCGATCTGCGCCAGCACGGCTTGCGGATCGATCATCAGCGCGAACGGATTGACGTTGCGGGGCAAGGATTGCATGGCGGCGGGTCCAGTCTGTGGTCACAGGCGGTTTGCCCGTGAAACCACTGTAGGACCGGCCGGCCGCCAACTGAAGTCGGGCCAGCGACATGCCCGCTGTCAGCGTTTGGATGACACGTGCGTCAGGGCCGCGCCGTGGGTGTCGGCACGGTCAATGCGCGCACCGTGCCAAATTGGCCAGCCGGCTGGTCACCGTGCCAAATTGGCGAGCCGGCTGGTCACCGTGCCAAATTGGCCAGCCGGCTGGCCAATGACTCTCGCCCACCACGCTGGGCAAAGTCGGCTGGGCCCAGGTTCAGGTCATTGCGCAGGCGCACATCGGCGCCCTGCTTCAGCAATGCGGCCACTGCGTCCTCGGGGCCATATTGCGCTGCCATCATCAGTGGCGTGGTGCCGTTCGGTGCGCGCGCATCCACCCGGGCGCCGCGCGCCAGCAGCAGCAGCAGCGCCTGGCTGCCCGGTGCGGCGGCGGCATAGTGCAGCGGGGTCCAGCCCGGGCGGTCGGTCTCGGTGGCACCCTCGATGCGTGCGCCCTTGTCCAGCAGCCTGGCCACCCAGGCATGGTGGTCACGCAGCGCGGCCATCATCAGCGCCGTCTCGCCCGCAGTGTTGGGCAGATCGATGCGCAGCTGCGGATGGTCGAGCAGCACCTGGGCCACCTTGAACGCGCCATCACGCTGGCTCAGGTACAGCAGGTTCTGACCTTTCTCGTTTCGGCTGTTGGGGTCGAAACCGCGTGCCAGCAGCGCGCCGACCGTGCGTGCATCATCTTCGACGACGGAGTTGAAGAAGTCCTCGTAAGCCCCTGCTGTAGCTGAAGAAACACCAACTGTGAAAATCAGATAGGCCAGAAACCTCAAGCAGCACTTGAACATTTCGAATCCTCCTGGACGGGTGCTGGCAGCTGGAACAGCCGCTCGAAGTTGCGGCTGGTG
>JBBQZM010000100.1:0-12736 GCA_038207685.1 Burkholderiales bacterium | reverse complement strand
ATTCGTTCTGGACGTTGGTGTCGGTCATCGTGATCTCCTGAATGTCGGGCAAGCCGGGCTCAGGCCGCTTGCTGCGGCGCCTGCGACTTGAGCGCCTGCTTGCGGGCGTAGGCGGTGGCGGCGTCACGCACCCAGGCGCCTTCGTCCCAGGCCTTCACGCGCATCGCCAGCCGTTCCTGGTTGCAGGGGCCATGCCCGACGACCACGCGGTAGAACTCGGGCCAGTCGATGGCGCCAAAATCCCAGTGCTGGCGTTCTTCGTTCCACTTCAAGTCGGGGTCGGGCAGCGTGACACCCAGCACCTTGGCTTGGTCGACGGTGGCGTCGACAAACTTCTGCCGCAGCGTGTCGTTGCTCACCCGCTTGATGCCCCAGCGCATGCCTTGCGCCGAGTTGGGGCTCTGGTCGTCGGGCGGGCCGAACATCATCAGACAAGGCCACCACCAGCGGTTGATGGCGTCCTGCACCATCGTGCGCTGCGCATCGGTGCCGTCGCGCATCATCACCAGCAGGCTGTCGTAGCCCTGGCGCTGGTGAAA
Source organism: Burkholderiales bacterium (assembly GCA_038207685.1). GTDB lineage: Bacteria > Pseudomonadota > Gammaproteobacteria > Burkholderiales > Burkholderiaceae_C > Pseudaquabacterium. Next base: position 12,197 of record JBBQZM010000100.1, on the reverse strand, counting down.
GCTTTCTTCGCGGCAGATGCGAATCATCGCCCGCGCATACGGCGCATAGCTGCAGCGGCAGATCGGCACCTGGTTCATGATCGCCGCGCCGTCCACCAGCCAGCCGATGGTGCCGATGTCGGCCCAGCTCAGCGTGGGGTAGTTGAAGATGCTGCTGTACTTGGCCTTGCCGCTGTGCAGCGCGTCGATCATCTGATCGCGGCTGGTGCCCAGCGTCTCAGCCGCGGCATACAGGTAGAGGCCGTGGCCGCCCTCGTCCTGCACCTTGGCCAGCAGGATGGCCTTGCGCTTGAGGGTGGGCGCGCGGCTGATCCAGTTGCCTTCGGGCAGCATGCCGACGATCTCCGAATGCGCATGCTGGCTGATCTGGCGCAGCAGCGTCTTGCGGTAGTTGTCGGGCATCCAGTCCTTGGCCTCAATGAAGTCACCGGCATCGATGCGTTCATCAAAGCGCTGCTGCAGCGCTAACTCGTCAGCAGAGCGCACGGTCTTGCCGGTCTCGATGTCCTTGCTTAGGGTGTCCATCGCCTGGGTGTACATGTCTGGCTTCTCCTGCTGTGACGGCGACTCAGCGCTGGCGCTGGTCGAGCACGCGGCGGGCCTTGCCGGTGAGCGTGCGTTCGATGCTGTCGGGCGGCAGCACCGCGATGGCGGTGCTGACACCTACCAGGGTCTTGATGCGGTGCTGCAGAAAGTGCACGATTTGCGCGATATCGGCCGGCGCAGCGGCGGCCGAAGCCACGTTCAACTCGATGCGCACGGCCAGCGTGTCCAGCGGTCCTTCGCGGTCGACCACCAGTTGGTACTGGCCCGACAACTGCGGGTGTTGCAGCACGATCTCCTCGATCTGCGTCGGGAAGACGTTGACGCCGCGGATGATCAGCATGTCGTCGCTGCGGCCGACGATCTTGCCCATGCGGCGGAAGGCACGCGAGGTGGGTGGCAGCAGCCGCGTCAGGTCACGCGTGCGGTAGCGGATGATCGGCAGCGCTTCCTTGGTCAGCGAGGTGAAGACCAGTTCACCGTCACTGCCCTCGGACAGCACGACGCCGGTCTCGGGATCGATGATCTCGGGGTAGAAATGGTCTTCCCAGATCACCGGGCCGTCCTTGCTCTCCACACACTCGCTGGCCACGCCGGGGCCCATCACTTCGCTCAAGCCATAGATGTCGACCGCGTCGATCGCAGCCGACGTTTCGATCTCGGTGCGCATGGCCTCGGTCCAGGGCTCGGCGCCGAAGATGCCCACCTTGACCGACATGGCCGCCGGGTCCAGCCCCTGGCGGCGAAACTCCTCGATGATCACCTGCATGTAGCTGGGCGTGACCATGATGATGTCGGGCTTGAAATCAACGATCAACTGCACCTGCTTCTCAGTCTGCCCGCCCGACATCGGCACCACGGTGCAGCCCAGGCGCTCGGCGCCGTAGTGCGCACCCAAGCCGCCAGTGAACAAGCCGTAGCCATAGGCCACATGCACCATGTCGCCGGCGCGGCCGCCGGCGGCGCGGATGCTGCGTGCGGCCAAGTCGGCCCAGGTGTTGATGTCGTTCTGGGTGTAACCCACCACCGTGGGTTTGCCAGTGGTGCCCGACGAGGCATGGATGCGCACCACCTGCTGGCGCGGCACGGCAAACATGCCGAACGGGTAGTTGGCCCGCAGATCCTGCTTGGTGGTGAACGGGAACTTGGCCAGGTCGGCGAGCGACGTCAGATCGTCCGGGTGCAGACCTGCCGCGTCCCAGGCCTGGCGGTAATGCGGCACCTGCGCGTAGGCGCGCTGCAGCGTCGCTTTCAGGCGCTGCAACTGCAGCGCGCTGATCTCGTCGCGGCTGGCGGTCTCGATGGCTTCCAGGTCGCCGGGGGCGGGATGACGAGGGGGCATGGGCAAGGTCTCCTGGTCAGGCGGCCGGGGGTGTAGAAGGCGCAGCGTCAGTCGGGCGAGACCACCGGCTTGCCGCGCGCGGTATGGCTGCGGCCGCGGAAGATTGCGATGCGCTCGCCCCGCTGGTTGCGCACCTCGGCGTCGTAAACACCGGTGCGGCCGCCCTTGGACACCTCAAGGCAGGTGGCGGTGAGCAAGTCACCCAGCCGCGCCGGGGCCAGCAAGTCGACGGTGAAGCCCGAAGCCACTGTCAGTTCGTTGTAGCTGTTGCAGGCAAAGGCAAAGCTCGAATCGGCCAGCGTGGTGATCAGCCCGCCGTGGCAAATGGCATGGCCGTTGAGCATGTCCTGGCGCACCGCCATCTGCAGCACCGCGCGGCCGGGGCCGACTTCGGTCACCTGCATGCCCAGCATGCGGGTCGCGTGGTCATCGGCCAACATGCCGTCGCGCACACGTTCGGCTAGACGCTGGGCGTCGCTGTCGGTGGGGCTGGGGCTGGGGTTTTGACTGGGCGAGGCGGATGAGGTCATGGCATGGCGAGGTGTTGTCATTGTTCAAGGCTCGGAATCAGTCGAAGGAAAATTCGACCCAAGTTCGACCCAAATCCGACCAAACGGTCGGTTAATGATAGTCATCAAGCGAAGCCGGCTTCAAGCCCAGCCGCCGCGGGCAAACCCGCAGCTCAAGCTGAACCAGCCGCCGCGCTTGTCCCGGTGCCTGCAAAGCCATCGGTTTCGCCCTATGGTTCGGCTTTCCGTGATGCCCCAACCCCAGGAGCTTGTTCCATGAGCGCAGCCAGCGTCCGGCAATTCGAGGCCAAGCCCCGTGCTCAAGGCTTCGACGAAGTGATCGAGCGACCCTGGGCCGCCGATGCGCAGGTAGGCACCCACAGCCATCCGTTTGACGTCAGCGGGCTGGTGCTGCAAGGCGAGTTTTGGCTGACCGTTGCCGACCAGACCCGCCATTTGCGGGCCGACGACAACTTTGAATTGGCGCGCGATGTGCCGCACCAGGAGCGTTATGGCGCCAACGGCGCACGGGTGCTTGTGGCGCGGCGCCACCCCAAGGCCGCCGCGCCAGGCTGATCGGCCCGCATGGCGCGCGGCGCAGCGGCGCCAGGGCGGCGACAATCGTCGATCGACCCAGTTCTGCCGCCCCGCGGCATCCGCCATGTCCGACCTGCCCGAACAGCCCGATCTCCCGCCCGCCGAAGGTAGCTCGCCGCCCGAAGCCGCGGCGCCCGAAGCCGCGGCGCCCGCCGCGCCGGTGATCAAAGCCGCTGAAGCCGCCGATGCCCCAGTTGCCGCCGAAGCAGCCGATGCCGCCGATCCGCTGGCTGCAGCCGATCCACTGGCTGCAGCCGATCCACTTTCTGCCGCCGATGCCCTCGCCGCAGCGGCGACCGACCCGGCCGTGCCCGAAGCGCACAGCCCGGTGACACCCGCAGCGTCCGAACCGCTTTCAGCTGAACCCGCCGAAGCCGCCGACACCGCTGGGGTACTGCCGGCGGTGGCCGCCCCGCAAGTGCCGCAGCTCAGCCCGGCGGCCTGCGCTGATTTGCTCAAGCAGCACTTTCCGGCCTTGTTCACCGGTGGCGTCAAACCGCTGAAACTGCGCATCCAGGCCGACATCCAGCAGCGTGCGCCCGGCGTCTTCAGCAAGGGCGCGCTGTCGGCCTTCTTCCGTCGCCACACCGGCGCCACCAGTTACCTGATCGCGCTGAGCAAGGCCACGCAGCGCTTCGATCTCGACGGCCAGTCCGCCGGCGAACTGAGCGATGAGCACCGCCAACTGGCGCGTGAAGAACTCGACCGCCGCCGCCAACTGCGCAACGAGCGCGAGCAGCAAGCCCGCGCGGCGCAACGGCAGCAGGCGCCGCAGGCTGCTGGGGAAGCCGGCACTGCCGGCACGTCAACGCCAGCATCGCCTGTCGACGGCGCGGCACGACCGGAACGCCGACCTCGCCCCGCCGGAGGTCCACGCCCCGAAGGCGGGCAGCGGCCCGACCGGGGGCCCCGGCCGCCGCGTCCGCAGCAAACCGGTGGCAACGAGCGCGGCCCGGGTCAGCCGCAGCGTCCGCCCCGCGACCGCATGCCAGGCCAGGCGCCGGCCGGCCAGGCCGATCGCCCGCGTGGCGACAACGCCCGGCAAGGCGCTCCAGGCGCACGACCCGGGCCTGACGCCGAGCACCGGCACCGCGACGAGCACCCGCACCCCGAGCGCCAGCACGCCTTGCCCGCCGCCCCGGCGATGCCGGCCGCCACCGCCGAAACCGCCGAGGAACGGCAAGCGCGTCAGGACCGCGAAGCACGCCGAACCTTGCTGCGCGACTTCGACCGCAGCCCGTTCACGCTGGCCAATTTCTGCGTGCTCAAGGGCCTGAAACCCGAGGCGCTGACGCCCTTGCTCGAGCAGGCGCGCAAGGAAGCCGCGGCAGAACCGAAGCCGACCCCGGCCGACGCGCCGCGTGGCGCACAGGGCCCGCGTCACGATGACCGCCGTCCCAACCGCCCGGGCGACCGCGGCGAGCGAAACGGCCCGCGGCCCGACACACGCCGGCCGCGCGGCCCGCATCAGTCGTAAGCGATGTAGCGGTGCGCCGGTTCATCCGGCGTGCCCTGGAACACCGCGCCGGGTTCGCTGCCTGGCCGCCACATCAGCACCGCCTCGATCTGCTGGGCCAGCGCCAAATCCTTTTCGGTGATGCCACCGGCGTCGTGGGTGTTCAACGAGATGTCCACCCGCGCATAGGACAACTGCAACTCGGGGTGGTGCCAGGCCGCCTCGGCCAGGTGGCCGATGGTGTTGGTCACCATCAGCGTGGCCTTCCAGCCGCCGGTTTGGATGCTGCGGTGGATTGCACCGTCGGCCACCGTCCAGGCCGGCAGGCTGGCCGCCAGGCGGGTGGCCACCACTTCGGGTGCGAGAACAGCGCGGCCAGGTGCCGCTGCAGCATCAGCGTTCATGTTTTCTCCAGTCACAAAAGGTTGATTCGGCGGGACCAAGCCTAGGGATGCCCCGCCCCAGCGGGCTCGAGCCCGCCTACCATCGACCCGGCCGGATGTACCGGCCGGGAGCAGAGCCATGGCATGGAGCGGATTCGTGGTGCGGCCTTTTGGCACGCGCCTGGTCAAGGCCAAGGACGGCAAAGACTATCAGGTCGATTTCGACCGGGTGCAGCGCGAACTGATTGACCCTGCCATGCAAGCCGCCGGCATCCGCGGCAGCACCACCGAGGTGATCTTCAAGGCCGGCAACATCCGCGAAGACATGTTCCAGATGCTGGCCCATGCCGACATCGTGATCGCCGACCTGTCTATCCACAATGCCAACGTCTTCTACGAGCTCGGCGCGCGCCATGCGCTGCGGCCCAAGCGCACCTTCCTGATCCGCTTCGCCGGCGACGAGGTGCCGTTCGACATCAAGACCGACCGCTACCTGGCCTACACCCTCGATCAACTGGCGGACAGCGTGCCGGCGCTGACGCAAGGCCTGAAAGACACGCTGGCCGACCGCGAGGGCGTCGACAGCCCGATCTTCAAGCTGTTGCCGGCGTTGCGCCCACCGTCGATGCGCGACCTGGCCAAGGTGCCGGCCGACTTCCGCGAAGAGCAGCGCTGGGCGACGCAGAACAAGCGCATCGGCCACCTGGTGCTGCTGAGCGAGGAGGCCAATGAAATGCCCTGGGGCGCCGAGGCCTTGCGTGGCGTGGGTGCGGCGCTGTTCTCGCTGAAGGCCTATGCGGCGGCGCGCCGGGTCTGGGAGGCGGTGCGCACCCGGCTCGACAGCGATGTCGAGGCTGACATGAGGCTGGCCACCGTCTACCAGCGCATGAAGAACCTGGCGGCCTCGGACTCGGCGGTGGATCGCGCGTTGGCCGACTATCCCGACATCCAGGCCCAGGACAAGGCCGAAGCGTTGTCACTCAAAGGCAGCAATGCCAAGGAGCGCTGGATGGCCGGCTGGGGCGATGCGCCGCCCGAGGCACTCGGCCCGCGTGTCTTGCCCTCCGACGACCTGAAGCAGGCCTGCGACCACTATGCCGCGGGCTTCAGCGCCGACCTCAACCACCATTACAGCGGTATCAATGCGCTGGCGATGACGCGCATGCGCCTGGCGCTGGCGCAGGCCTGGCCCGACGCCTGGGCGGCCGCCTACGATAGCGACGAGGACGCCGCGCGAGAACTCGGCTTGCTCAAGGACCGCGTGGGCGAGTTGGAGGGCGCGGTGCAGCTGTCGCTGCGCCGCGGCGAGAAGCTGGAAACGCCGGGCTCGGACAATGCGCGCTGGGTACGCTGCAGCATGGCCGATGCACAGTTGCTGCGCAGCAAGCCCAACACCGACCGGGTGATTGCCAGCTACCGCCGGGCACTGGACGGCGCACCACCTTTCTTCTTCGATGCCGTCCAGCGACAGCTGGCGATGTACGGCCGGCTGGGCCTGTTCCAGCCGGTGATCGAGCCGCTGCTGCCCGAGCTCGTCAAACTCGCCGCCCGGCTACCCAGCGTCGGCGGTGGCGCGCCCGCCGCAGCACCGCCGGCGCCGCCCGACCGGGTGCTGCTGTTCTCGGGCCACCGCATCGACGAACCCGGGCGCGCCGTGCCGCGCTTTCCCGCCGATCGCGAGGCAGTGGCGCGCCTGGCCATCCGCGAGGCGGTGCAAAAGGCGTTGGCGAGCTGGCCGGCCGGCTGCCGGGTGCTGGGCATGGCTGGCGGCGCCAACGGCGGCGACATCCTGTTCCACGAGGTCTGCGCCGAGTTGGGCATCCCTACCGAGCTCTACCTGGTGATGCCCGAGGGCGACTACAAGGCGGTGTCGGTGCGGATAGACCCGTCGCTCGACGGCACGCCCAGCTGGATTGAGCGCTTCAACAGCATCCGCCAGCGCTGCGAAGCCGCCGGCGGCCTGCACCAGCTGGGCAGCAGCGATGCCCTGCCCCACTGGCTGGCCGGCCTGCCCGACTACTCGATCTGGGAACGCAATAACCGCTGGAACCTGCAGTCGGCGCTGGCCTATGGCGCCGACAAGCTGACGCTGCTGGTGCTGTGGGATGGCCAGGCCGGCGATGCGCCGGGTGGCACCCAGCACATGGTGGACGTGGCCCAGGCCGCCGGCGCAGTGGTGCGGCAGTTGCCCAGCCGCACGCTGTTCGGGCTGGACTGACGCAGCCCGGCCGGGCTGCGCCTCGCCGCTTCAGCCGCGCATCAGCTCTACATCAGCCCCGCATCAGCCCCGCATCGACCCCGCATCGACCCCACATTAACCCCGGTACAGCGTCTGCGCCAATGCCCAGGCCTGCTCGGCCAGCGGCTTGGCACGCTTGCCGGATTCCAGCGCCGCTGCGTTCGAGGCATTGCCCTGCAGCGCACGGCCCAGGATGCCTTGCAGGATGCCGGCCAGCCGGAACATGTTGAAGACCAGGTAGTAGCCCCATTCGTCGGCGCTGATCTGCCGCCCGGCCTGCGCGGTGCGCTGCAGGTAGGCCTGCAGGTAGGCCGCTTCGTCGGGAATGCCCAGCGCCGCCAGGTCCTGGCCGCCCAGGCCGCGGCTGGTCGGGCCGTTGTGCATGTGCCAGGTCATGCAGTGGTAGGCAAAGTCGACCAGCGGGTCGCCGAGCGTCGACAACTCCCAGTCCAGCACCGCCAGGATGCGCGGCTCGGTGGGGTGGAACATCACGTTGTCGAGCCGGTAGTCGCCATGCACGATGCGTGTTGGCCCTTCGGCAGGCATGTGCTGCGGCAACCAGGTGATCAGCGACTCCATCGCGTCTATGGTCTCGGTCTCGGCAGCGCGGTACTGCGAGGTCCAGCGCTTGACCTGGCGCTCGAGGTAACCGCCCACCTTGCCATAGCCGTCGAGGCCCACCGCGGAGGGATCCACCCGGTGCAGCGCCGCGATCACGCGGTTGAGCTCGCTGTACATCGCACCACGCTCGGCGTTGTCCATGCCGGGCAGCGTCGGATCCCACAGCACCCGGCCTTCGACGCAGTCCATCACATAGAAGTCGGTGCCGATCACCGCCGCGTCCTGGCACAACACATAGGCGCGGGCCACCGGCACATCGGTATCGGCCAGCGCGCTGATGACGCGGAACTCGCGGTCCACCGCATGCGCCGACTGCAGCAGCACACCAAGCGGCTTGCGGCGCAGCACATAACGCTGACCGTCGGCGGCAGTGAGGCGGAAGGTCGGGTTGGACTGCCCGCCCTTGAACTGCTCCACCTGCAGCGGCCCGGCTGCCAGCGCCGGCATGTGGGCATGCAGCCAGTCGGCCAACCTGGCCTCGTCAAAGGCATGTTGCGCCGCCACTGGCCGGGTGCCGGTGAACTGCGCGTAGTTGGCATCTTGGGCTTCGGTCATGCGGTTCTCCTGGAATCTGTCGGGATGGTCGGATCGGGTGCCAGCAGGCCCAGCAGCATCGGCCGCGCCAGCAAGGCCTGCAAGTCGGGTGGCTGCGCACTCGGCACCCAGTGTTCCACTTCGGCCAGCCCATTGATCAGCCCGCTGATCACATGCGCGGCCACCGCCGGGTCGATCAGCCGGATCGAACCGTCGACCATGCCGTCCACCACCATTGCGGCATAACGTTCACTGAGCCGGCTCAGCGTATTGAACTTCTGCCAGCGCAACGCGCCGGGCAATTCGGTCCAGGCAGTCAGCCGCAGCAACGGACCCTGGGCCGACGTCTGCAGCGCCACCACCGGCAGCGTGGCGGCCAGAAGCCGCTGCCAGCCGGGCCCGGTGCTGGCCAGCGCTTGCTGCTGGGTCTGGCGGATGAGGTCGAAGCTGCGATCGAAGCAGGCGTCGATCAGGTCATCCTTGGCCCCGTGATGGTGGTAGAAGGAACCCTTGGTCAGCGCCAGTTTCGCGGCGATGCGCTCCACCGAGGCGCCGCCCACACCGTGGTCGTTGACCAGCCGGGTGGCGGTACGCAGGTAGGCCTCGCGCAGCGCATCGGCCTCGGGCGCGGCGCTGTCCAAGCCGGCCACCGGCAGCATCGGTTGCGCCGGCCAGGCCTGGCCAGCGACGGGCAGGCCTTGCAGCAGCAAGTCGGCCAGCGTGCCGGCCAGCCGTGGGTAGTCGCTGCTCTCGTAACGGTTCAGCCAGGCGCGGGCCCAGAGCAACTGCGACAGCAGGCCGTGGCTGCGCGCATTCAGGGCCTGGCGCTCTGCGCTGTCGCGGCGCGGCAGCGGCTGGCCGCCGCCCAGTGCGCCTTCGTGCAGCAGCAGGCGCAGCTGACGGTACATCGCCTCGTAGGCCGCAAAGGCCGGCGTGGCCTGCGGCTGCGGCAATGCCCGCATGTCGCCGAAGTAGATCAGTGCCGGATGCTCGCGCCGCTCGATCGCTGCCAGCAAGGCAAAAAAGCCCTGCACCACCGCTTGCACGCGGCTGGTCAGGTCACCCGGCGGCGCCGCGGCGGCAGCTTCGGTCAGCACCTGGGCCAGCGCTGCAATGCTGCGCAGCAGGCAGGCGCAGACCAGATCGTCCTTCTTGCGGTAGTAGTAGGTCAGGCTGTTGGTCGCCAAATCTACGCTGGCCGCCACTTCGGCCAGCGTGCCGGCCCGGATGCCGCGCCGGTTGAACAATCGGGCCGCACCGTCGAGGATCAGTTCGCGCTTCTCGGCAAACCGCAGGGTCGGCAGGGTTGGCAGGGTCGGGGTGCCGCTCATGCTGGCGGCACCGGGAGCGCCGCTCATGCTGCCGGCACCAGTTCAGCCAGCAACTGCGCAAAGCCCTGGGGCTGGTCGACCATCACATGGTGGTCGGCGTCGGCCAGTTCCAGCAACTGGGTGCCTGGCGGCGCCAAGGCCACGGCATGGGCCAGCATGTCGGCAGTGATCAGCCGCGAGCGGCTGCCGCGCACCAGCGTGATCGGGCAACGCGGCGCCTTCAGGTCCAACCAGGGCCGGCCGAAGTCGAAGTGGCTGAACAGGAAGGGATCAAAACGCCAGACCCAGCCCACCGCGCCGCTGGGGCCGGTGACCGGCTTGAGGCCACGTCGCGCAATGACATCGGCAATGAAGGGATGGGCGCAGCCCTGCGGCGGCAGGAAACGGAAACGCTGGATCGCCTCGGCCGGGCTGTTGTAGACCCGCGCCGGACGCAGTGTCTCGGCACGGCGGCGGCGCCGCTCGGCCAGCGCCGAAGGCGCCCGCACCGGGGTGTCGACGATCACCGCCCGGCCCAGCCGCTCGCCATAACGCGCCGCCGCGTTCATCAGCGCAAAGCCGCCGAAGGAATGGGCAGCGAACACCGGCGGCACCGCCGCGTCGAACAGGCCGGCGGCTTCGGCCACGGCCAGCGCCTCGTCGGCCCATTGCGCCACGCTGTACTGGGTGCGCCAGCCCGAGGCACCATGGCCCGAGAAACTCATCGCCACCACCTGGCGCCCGGCCTTGATCAGCGGGGCGATGAAGCTGTACCAGTCGGCATGCGCGCCGTTGCCGTGCAGCAGCAGCAGGCCGGGGTCGCCGCGCCGGCCCCAGGCCAGCACCTCGATCGGCGCACCTTGCACGCGCACGTCGAAGCGCTCAGCCTCGTCAGCCAGTGCGTCGTTGAACCAGGCCGGTGCCGGTGGCGGCTCACCGCCAAACGGCGCCAGCGGCGGCGGGAAATGCGGCGGATGGGTGCGGTGCGGCATGGGCTGCGCGATACCGGCCAGCGATCAGCGGGCCGGGCGCCGCGCCGACAGCGCCTGGCCGACTTCGTTCAGGCCCTGGGCCGCACCGCTGCCCGGAACCTGATCCCCCTGGCGGTCGCTGATCCGGCCCCATGCCGCGGCCAGTTGCTCAGGCGTGTCGGCCGCCGTGCCCAGGTGCAAGCCTTGGGTGAGCGTGATGTGCGCGGCCTCGAAAGTGCCGGCGCCGGCACAGGCGATGGTGCGGTTGGGCGCCTCGCTGCAAGCCAGCCACAGCAGCGCGGGCACCACAGCCTCAGGGGTCAGCACGGCCAGCACCTCAGGCGACAGCAGGCCTTCGGTCATGCGCGTGGCGGCGGTGGGCGCCAGGCAGTTGACGCGGATGTCGCTCTTGGCACCTTCGATGGACAGCGTCTGCATCAGGCCGACCAGCGCCATCTTGGCCGCGCCGTAGTTGGCCTGGCCAAAATTGCCGAACAGGCCCGACGACGAGGTGGTCATCACGATGCGGCCGTGCTTCTGCGCCGTCATGATCGGCCATACCGCCTGGCAGCAGTGCACCGCGCCCATCAAGTGCACATCGATCACCTCGCGGAAATCGGCCAGTGGCATCTTGGCAAAGCTCTTGTCGCGCAGAATGCCGGCGTTGTTGACCAGGATGTCGACCCGGCCCCAGGCGGCCATGGCCTGCTCGACCATGACCGCCACCGCAGCAGCGTCGGTGACCGACGCGCCGTTGGCCAGCGCCTGGCCGCCGGCGGCGACGATTTCGTCAACCACCGCCTGCGCCGCACTGGTCGAGCCGCCTGCGCCGGGGGTAGTGCCGCCCAGGTCGTTGACCAGCACGCGAGCGCCGCGCGCGGCCAGCGCCAGCGCATGGGCACGGCCCAGGCCGCCGCCCGCGCCGGTGATGATGGCCACGCGGCCGCTGAAGTCTAGTGTCATGAGGGGGACGGGCTTGGAGGTTGCGGTATGGAAGACTGGCGAGGTTATACCGTAAGTACCAATGGCCCGATCAGCCCAGGCTTGGAAAGATCGGCATGCCTCTTCTAACGCATTGCAAGGATCAACCATGAGCTTGTTTGACCTCAAGGGCCAGGTAGCCCTCATCACCGGATCGTCGCGTGGCATCGGCCGCGCCATCGCCGAGCGCCTGGCCGAGCATGGCGCCAAGGTGGTGATCTCTTCGCGCAAGCAGGATGCCTGCGACGAGGTGGCCGCTGCCATCAATGCCAAACATGGCGCCGGCACCGCCATGGCGATGGCCGCCAGCATCTCCAACAAGGCCGCACTGCAAGCCCTGGTCGACAAGACCCTGGCCACCTTCGGCCGCATTGACACGCTGGTGTGCAACGCTGCCAGCAACCCTTACTACGGACCGATGGCCGGCATCGCCGACGAGCAGTTCCGCAAGATCCTGGACAACAACATCGTCGCCAACAACTGGCTGGTGACCATGGTGGCGCCGCAGATGCGCGCCCGCCGCGAGGGCTCGATCATCATCGTCTCGTCGATCGGCGGCCTGCGCGGCTCCACTGCCATCGGCGCCTACTGCATCAGCAAGGCCGCCGACATGCAGCTGGCGCGCAATCTGGCCTGCGAGCTCGGCCCCGACAACGTGCGGGTCAACTGCATCGCCCCCGGCCTGATCAAGACCGATTTCGCCAAGGCGCT
>JBBQZM010000099.1:0-12831 GCA_038207685.1 Burkholderiales bacterium | reverse complement strand
CCCGGGTGAAGCCCACGGCTTCGGCAGTGTGAAGAACAAGGTCGACTTTGCGCAGCGCCTGGAGGCCTTTCTGGCCAAGCATCTCGCCCCGGCGCAGCCCTGAGCTTGGGCCTTGCAGCGTTGCGGTGGCGCCGCCACGCCCAGTGACCATGTGGATCGTGCAAAACGCACGGCGCGGTGGCAGGCCCGGCGCATCAGCTCGTGCGTGCCGTTTCGAAGCCCAGTGATGCGGGCCCTGCTAAGGGTTTTTCAACGCTTGCGTGGCAGAGCGGCGACTTGGACGCGCCGTACGCGCGCGCGCTCTGTTTGAAAGGCTAGACTAATATTTTCACAAACTCGGCACCAGGCTCGAGGACTGAAAGGGAGGAGCCCAGCCGTGGCACAGCGACGACCAAGTAAGGGGTTGGCCGATGACCTGATCGATCTAGTCGCTCAGCTGCCATGGTGGGTGGGACTGGTGCTGGCAGGTCTGGCCTATGTGCTGCTGCACCGCATCGCAATACAGGATCTTGCCGCGACAGTCTCGCCTGGGCAGGTCGGCGGCATGGCCATCCGGATTTTCTGGCAGCAACTTGCCATCGTTGGCCAATATCTCCTGCCACTGACTTGTTTGGCAGGGGCTGGACTCTCGGTTTACCGCCGTAGGCAGCGTAAAGCGCTGATATCTGACGTAGCGCTGAGTCGCGCCACTGATGTGCTCGACGGCATGCGCTGGCAGCAGTTCGAATCCTTGGTAGGCGAGGCATTCCGCCTCCAGGGTTACCAAGTGACCGAAACAGGGGGTGGGGGAGCGGACGGTGGTGTCGACCTGGTGCTCAGACGTGGCGGCGAGAAGTTCCTGGTCCAGTGCAAGCAGTGGCGGGCTCTGAAGGTGGGAGTCGATGTCGTGCGCGAGTTGTACGGTGTGATGGCCGCGAGCGGTGCTACGGGTGGCTTTGTCGTCAGTTCGGGGCGATTCACTACCGAGGCCTCGGCATTCGCGAAGGGCCGCAACGTCAATCTGGTGGACGGTCCGCAGCTGCTTGCCTTGATCAGACCGGCGCAGACGGCCAAGGAGCGCTCTGCCGAGCAAGCTGCGCACCGACAAGCCCAGGCAACCAAAGCCGCTATGCCGGCCGTGCCCAACTGCCCAAACTGTGCCAAGCCCAAGGTGCTGCGCACAGCCAAGCGCGGCACAAGTGCGGGGGGCCAGTTTTGGGGCTGCGGCAGTTACCCCAGCTGCCGCGGCACTCGAGTCGCCGAATGAGGGGGGTCAGCAAGTGGCGCTGAGCGACGGCCTTTACGACCTGCTGCTCACCGAAGGGCTGCTGGCTCGCCTGGACGAGGCCAGCGCGGAGTTGCGGGCGATGCAGGGCAGCGCCACCGAACTGCTGGCCGATGCTGTCAGCCGACAACTGGTGGACATCCTCGATGACCTGCCAGGCGAGGGCGCAGAAAGAGCCCAGCACCAACTCGAATTGGTCAATGGCGTGCTGGTGGCATTGCGGCAGCGCATCACCACCCAAGGCAAGCAAGCCGCATCGGGCGACATCATCGACCTGGTTGCGGCACCGTTGCGCCGCTTGCTGGCCGTGCGGCGTGATCGTCAGTTTCCGACAGCACCCGAGATCGGTTTGGCGGCACCATGGCTGTTCACCGCTGGCAAGGGCTCGCCGTCATTGCTGCAAGAGATTCGTCGCGAGCTGGCCTCGGCTGACCAGGTCGACATCCTGGTCAGCTTCATCACCGTGTCGGGCGTGCGCAAGCTGCAGGATGTGTTGCAGCAAATTACCGCTCGCGCAGCCGACGGTCAGGTGGCCACGCCGATCCGCATCCTGACGACCACCTACACCGGTGCGACGGAAGCCCGGGCGCTTAACGAATTAGCGCAGTTGCCCGGTTGTGAAGTGCGGGTCTCACTCGATGGCCGGCGCACGCGGCTGCACGCCAAGGCCTGGCTGTTCCACCGCCAGACCGGATTTGGCTCGGCTTACGTGGGCAGCGCCAACCTGTCGGGTGCGGCGCTGACGGGCGGATTGGAGTGGACCGTGAAGCTGACCCAGCGCGCCCAGACCGAGTTGTTTGCCCGTGCTGGTGCGCACTTCGAGACGCTCTGGGCTGACAACGAGTTTCAGCGCTACGACCCGCGCGACCCGGCGCACCAGCAGGCGTTGAAGGAGGCCCTGCGCCGTGAACGACCCGGCAGTGACGCCGGATCTGAAAACAGCCTGCGCTTCTTCGACCTGCAAGCCAAGACTTACCAGCAGGACATGCTGGAGCAGCTGCTGTCCGAGCGTGCCTATGGCCGGTGCCGCAATCTGGTGGTGGCAGCCACCGGTACCGGCAAGACCATGGTGGCTGCCTTCGACTACCGCGCGACCTGCCAGCGCGAGGGCGGGCGGCCACGGCTGCTTTTTGTCTCACACCGGGAAGAGATCCTGCGCCAGGCCCAGCGCAGTTACCGCGAGGTGCTGCGCGAGCCCGACTTTGGTGAATTGCTGGCCGGAGGCCGCGAGCCCGATCGGCTGGACCACTTGTTTGCCACCATCGACAGCTTGAGCAGCCGTCAACTGCTGCAAAAGCTCGGCGCCGACTATTGGCACAGCGTGGTGATTGACGAGTGCCACCGGCTGGCCGCAGACCGCTTCGACAGCTTTGCACTGGCCGTGAAGCCGCACCTGCTGTTGGGCTTGACCGCCACGCCTGAGCGCAGCGACGGCAAGCCGATCAGCCACTACTTCGACGCCCGACCCGATGGCAGCCCGGCGGTGGAGATGCGGCTGTGGCATGCGCTGGATCTGCAATTGCTGGCGCCTTTCGAGTACTACGCCTGCGACGACGCGACGGATTTTTCTGAAGTGCCCTGGGATCGCCCGACTGCACGCGACGCTGAGCTCGACAGGCTGGTCACCGGCAACGACCTGCGCGCCCGGCTGGTGGTCAACGAGTGGCAGCGGCTGGCCGCTGATCCGCGCCAGTCCAAGGCGCTGGTGTTCTGCGTGTCGGTGGCGCATGCCGAATTCATGAGCGACTGGCTGAACAAGGCTGGGCTGCCCGCGGCCTGTGTGGTGGGCAGCACCGCAGCCGATGAGCGCCAGCGCGCGCCTCAGCGCCTGATGCGCGGCGAGTTGTGCGCGCTGGTGACGGTAGACCTCTACAACGAAGGCATCGATCTGCCGATCGTCGACACCTTGCTGCTGCTGCGGCCGACACAAAGTCCGGTGCTGTTCCAGCAGCAGATCGGCCGCGGCCTGCGGCTATCCCCCGGCAAGGAGAGTTGCCTGGTGCTGGACTTCGTTGGCCAGCACCGTGCCGAGTTCCGGTTCGATCGCCTGCTGTCCAGCCTCACTGGCTTGTCACGGCGCGAACTGTTGGACGGTGTCGAACAGGGATTCGGCAGCCTGCCGCCCGGTTGCCACATCCAGTTGCAGCGCCAGACGCGTGAGCAGGTGCTGGGCAGCCTGCGCACCCTGACCCAACAGAACTGGCGCCGGATGCGCGCCGAGTTGCAGGCCTACGCCGCGCTGCGCGGCAGAACCCAGCTTCGGCTGGCCGACTTCCTGCACGACCAGTCGCTGGAACTGGACGATGTGTACCGGGCAGCCACCGGCCAGGGCCGCAGCGGCTGGACGGCGTTGAAGCGAGACGCAGGCCTGATCGCCGCCGAGCCCGGGCCGGAGGAGGACTACTTCAGCCGGCGTTTGGGCGACTTGCTGCATGTGGACGATCCGCTGCGGCTGGACCTTCTGGCCAGCGCCGGCGGTACACGGGCCGCTGACACAAGCGCGCTGCCGGGCCAGGCACTGGTCCGGCAGATGTTGGCCTACCAGATCGACGGCGGGCAGACGCAGGCGACCAGCCACACCGTGTTTGCGCAACGCCTGCGCCAGCATCCGGCGGTGTGCGACGAGATGGCTGAACTGGCCGGCGTGCTGCAGTCGCGGTCCAGCCTGCCGCATGTCGCGGTGCCCGGTCTGGAAGACACGCCGCTTTGCCTGCACGCGGCCTACGGCATCCGCGAAGTGTTGACGGCCGTGGGCTGGCTGACCGCCGAGCGGCGGGCGCCATTCCAGGCTGGGGTGCTGCCGCTGGCGGCACGGCAGACCGAACTGCTGTTCGTGACCCTGGACAAGAGCGAGGGCTACCACGACCGCATCGCCTACCGCGACTACGCGATAAGCGCCGAGCGCTTCCATTGGCAAACGCAGAACAGCGCCGGGCGCGACACCCGCGGCGGCCAGCGCTACCTGGCCAGCCCAGGCAATGGCTGGCGGTTTCAGCTCTTTGTGCGGCCTCGCAAGGGCGAGCCCTACCGTGCCTGCGGGCCGCTGTTGCTGGAGTCGGCCGAGGGCGACCGGCCGATGAGCATCGTGTGGCGGCTGGAAGTGGCGCTGCCGATCCGGCTGTTCAGGGCGTTCAGCGTGCTGCGCGGTGTCTGACCCAGGCGCGCCGTCGCAGCGCCGATGTCGACGGCGCGGCAGTGCTCACAGCCAGCCGCGCCGCCATTGGCTGCTGTCGGTCAGGTCGCGCCAGGGCAGCAGGAAGGTCCGGTTGGTGTGCACGGCCTGGAGCTCGACCAGGTCAAGCCGCGTGACAGGCGGCTCCGGCTCGACCACCCGGATCACCATGAAGTGCTTCTCCTTGTGGCGCGGTGCCACGGCGGTCCATTTGGAAAGCAACAGCTTCTTCGGGCTGAGGCGGGTTCTTGGCGTGGCTGGGCTGGCTGGCCTGGCTGGCGTGCCGGGGGCCTGGTCGGGCGGTTGATCCATAGCCCTGGATCATGCCCGTTGCGCAGCCGACAGGGGCGCCGGCCCGCCGCCGGCCTGCTATCTCACAGCCAATACTGCCAGGCGCTGGCATACCATTCCTTGAAGCGCAGGTCGAGTGTGCGCCGCTGCCACTGCGCCAGGTTGATGACGTCGGATTCGGCCAGGTCGCGTTCGAACATCGCTTGCAGTTGGGCGCCGAAGCCGGCCCCCAGCACCACCGCATTCAGTTCGTGGTTGTGCAGAAAGCTGCGCCAGTCGAGGTTGGTCGAGCCAACGGTGGCCCAGACGCCGTCGACCAGCGCGGTCTTGGAGTGCAGGATCACGCCGCGCCGCTCGTAAAGCTTCACGCCGGCTTGCAGCAGCCGGTCGTAATGGGCGCGGCCGGCATGAAAGGTCAGCCAGGAGTCGGTCTTCGACGGCAGGATCAGCTTGACATCAACACCGCGCCCGGCGGCGTCTTCAAGCGCGGCCAACAGCTGCGGGTCAGGCACAAAGTAGGCGTTGGTCAGCAGCACGCTTTGCTCGGCGTGATGGATCGCCGACAGCAGCGTGGCGTAGATCTGGCTGAACGGCTCGTCGGGGCTGCTGCCAATGGCGCGCACCACATGGCTGCCGACGGCAGGCAGCGGCGGAAAGTAGTTGCGCGCGGCCAGCGGCTCACCCTGCTGGCTGGCCCAGGCGGCCAGAAACAGCCGTTGAAAGTCGGCCACCACCGGGCCCTGCAGTTGCAGGTCGGTGTCGCGCCAGGCCAGGTTGTCGGCAGGCCGGGCGCGTGCCGCCTTGCCGAACGAGCCGCCTGAATAGACGCTGCTGATGTTGATGCCGCCAAGAAACGCGGTGTGACCGTCGGTGATCAGCAGCTTGCGGTGGTCGCGCTGGTTCAAGGCCCATTCCTTGCGGGCCAACAGCGGGTTGAGCGGGTTGAACTCCAGCAGCTGCACGCCGGCGGCGGCCAGCCGCTCGAAGAACGGCGCCGGTGTGCCGAAGGTGCCGGCGCTGTCACGGATGATGTTGACCTGCACACCCTGCATTTGCTTGGCGATCAGCGCATCGGCAAAGCGCTGGCCGATCGCGTCGTCGTCGAAGATGTAGGTCTCCAGGTTGATGTGGTCTTGCGCGGCGGCTATCGCGGCAAACATCGCGGCGTAGGTGGCCGGCCCGTCCTGCAGCAGCTGCACCCGGTTGCCAACGGTCAGCGGGCTGCCGGCGATGGCTTCTTCCAGCGCCAGGTGGCGGTCCAGGATGTCGACATCCTTGCCGCCGCCGCGCAGCCGCTGCAGCACGGCACGGCTTTGCGCCGCCGACAACAGCCCGCGGCCACTGGCCAGCCTTGGCTCGGGGCGACTGGCCTGCCGGGCCAGGTCGGGCACGATGGTGGGCAGGCTGCTGCAGCTCACCAGGCCGATCAGGCCGATCAGGACGGCCGTCAGCAGGGTGGCCAGTCTCATGTTGAACTCCTTCGGCGGTGGTGGGCGTGGTGGGCGTGGTGTGGTGTGGCGTGGCGTGCTGTGGTCAGGCCGCGTCTAACGGCTGGTTACGCGCCGCCTGGCCAGCAGCGACAGGCCCGGCACTGCGGCGGTGATGGCCTCGCGGCGAGGTTGGGTCAGGGGAGGTGCGGCCGCCGGGATGGGCACTGGACGAGCTTTCTGATGGGCTGCGGGCAGCCAAGAGGCCGGCAACGGATTCGGCCGTTGCTCGGCGCCAGGGACCGGCGCCTGGGATATCGTCGCGGACCGGCCGGCCCGGCGCCATCGGCGGGCGCCGGTTGTGCGTGTGGGCGCCCGCCTACAAGGCGGGTCAGGCGGGTCAGGCGCGTCAGGCGGGCCAGGCAGGCCAGGCAGGCCAGGCAGGCCAGGCAGGCCAGGCGGATTGCCGCGCAGCGGCAGAGGTGATCTGCCCAATGCGCACTCGCCGACGATTACCACTGCCCGAAAAATACCCCCGCCCGCTTGTGCCCGGCGGTGCCCTTGGCCACCTGCTCGTCGGTGACGGTTGTGCGATGGCGGCGGCGGGCCAGGAAGTTGAGCAACTGGTCGCGCAATGTGCTGCGCAGCGCCTCGGTGCCGGTATCGGCGCCCAGGTCGTTGAACTGTTCGGGATCGGTCTGCAAGTCCCACAGCTGTTCACGCTCGCCCAACCAGTAGACATAACGCCAGCGCGGCGTGCGCAGGCTGTAGCCGCGGCAGTCGTGCACACCCTTGCCCAGGATCAGCCGCGCTTCGCGGTAGCTGTAGTCCAGCTCGCTGTAGCTGAAATTGCGCCAGTCGTCGGGTGGCTGGCCGTGCAGCAGCGGCAGCAGGCTGCGGCCTTCCAGCCGGTGCGCGGGCGCCGGCAAGCCCAGCGTGGCCAGGATGGTGGGCACCACGTCCACTGACTCGACAAAGCGCTGCTCGACGCTGCCGCGCGTGGCATCGGCCGCCGGCCGCGGATCGACCACGATGAACGGCACCTTTTGCACCGTGTCGTAGAACAACTCTTTTTCGCCCAGCCAGTGGTCGCCGAGGAAGTCGCCATGGTCGGCGCTGAAGATCACCAGCGTGTCGTCCAGCACGTCGCCGGTGGCCAGGCTGTCGAACAGCCGGCCCAGGTGGTGGTCGAGCTGGCTGATCAGCCCTTGGTAGGCCGGGCGCACGGTGCGGATGCAGTCGTCACGCTGGAAGCTGCGGCATTCCTCTTGCTGCCAGTAGGCGACGGTCACCGGGTGCGCGCCCTGGCGCTCGGCCTCGCTGCGGTGCACCGGCAGGCACTGGTCGGCCGTGTACATCGCGTGGTAGGGCGCGGGCGCCATGTAGGGCCAGTGCGGCTTCACATAGCTGAGGTGCAGCACCCAGGGCCGGCTGCCCTGCTGCTGCACGAAGCGGATCGCCTGGTCAGTCATGTAAGCGGTTTCGGAGTGCTGCTCCTGCACGCGGGCTGGCAGGTGCACGTTGCGCATGTGCCAGCCGCTGGCGATCTGGCCGTCGGGGCCGATGCCGGCGATCACATGATCGGTCCAGGGGTCGTCGCCGTCGTAGCCCTGCTCGCGCAGGTAGGCGGGGTAGCCCGATTCGGCGCCGGGGGAGTGGTGGCCGTCGTAGCGGTCGATCTCGCTGAAGCCACCGCGCGCCAGCAGGGTGGCCAGCTCGCTGCCGTCTTCGAGCTGCAGCCGCGCCAGGCCGGCGGTGTCGGGCATGACATGGGTCTTGCCGGCCAGCGCCAGCGTGTGGCCGCCGCCGCGCAGCATCTCGCCCAGCGTCACCTCGCCCACCGACAGCGGCACGCGGTTCCAGGTGGCGCCATGGCTGATCGGGTAGCGGCCGGTGTAGTAGCTCATGCGGCTGGGGCCGCAGACGCCGCTGTTGACAAAGGCATTGGCAAAACGCACGCCGCGCGTGGCCAGCGCGTCCAGCGTGGGGGTCTTCAGCCAGGGGTGGCCGGCGCAGCCCAGGTGGTCCCAGCGCAGCTGGTCGGCCATGATGAAGAGCACGTTCATGCGCGGTGTCCTGGCCGTTGTGCCGTGGTGTGCACAGTGCTCAATCGGCGGCCTTGAAGCCCGACTCGCGGATCGGCGGGCCCCAGCGTTCGTAGTCGGCCTTCATGATCTGGGCCAGCTTGGCCGGCGGGTAGCCGGTGGGCTCCAGGCCCATGTCGACCAGTCGCTTGTGTACCGCGGGGTCGTTCACTGCATCGATCGCCGCCTTGGCCAGCCGGTCGACCACCGCCTGCGGCGTGCCGGCCGGCGCAAACAGCGCATACCAGGGGCTGGCCACCAGGTTGACGCCCAGCTCGCGGAAGGTGGGCACCTGCGGAAAGGCCGGGCTGCGCTGCTCTCCGGCCACCGCCAGCAGCCGGGCCTTGTCGGCCAGCACCAGCGCGCGCAGGTCAGCGGCCACGGTGGACAGCGCCGAGATCTCGCCGCCGGCCAGCGCCTGCATCGCCGCCGCCGTGCCCTTGTAGGGCACATGGGTGAGCTTGATGCCGGCGCTGCGGGCGAACATCACGCCGAAGAAGTGCGGCAGGCTGCCGGTCGCCGCCGAACCGTAGAAGCTGTTTTTCTCGGGATCGGTCTTGACCCAGGCGACGTACTCGGCCAGGGTCTTGGCCGGCACATTGCTGGCCACGCCCAGGCCGATCTGAAAGTCGCTCAGGTGCGCCACCGGCACGAAGTCCTTGAACGGGTCGTAACGCAGCGCGCCGGGATAGGCGTGCGGAAAGATCGACATCGTGGCCACTGGCGTCATCAGCAGCGTGCTGCCGTCGGCCGGCGCGGCTTTCACCAGCTCGTTGCCGATGCGGCCACCGGCGCCCGGCTTGTTCTCGACGATCACCGTCTGGCCCAGGCGCTGGCCCATGGCCTCGCCGATGATCCGCGTCAGCGCGTCCGAGGTGGCGCCGGCCGGGTAGCCGACGATGATCTTGAGGGTGCCGGTCTGGGCGCTGGCGGCCAGCGGTAACAGCGCAGCGGCGGCCAGCGCCAGCAGGGCGCGGCGGGTACTGAGGGCGGGGCTTGGCATGGCCGGGTCTCCAGGGCAGATGGGATGCAGCCCAATCTAACGCCTGCGGCGCCATGCGCTGCCACCGTTCATCTCCGGAATGACCCTGAGAGATAGGCCATCGGCGCGGGGGCATCCGATGGCCTCTCAGTCTCTGCGTGCGCCAGCGCCCGCGCGCGCCGATGTCCCTTGAGCGACGGCTGCCGCGCCGGCGCGCCGGCCATACTGGATTGCACTCTGCAGCCCCTTGGCCGATAGCGGCCCATCACCATGGACTTTGACTTCTCGGACGAGCAACGCCAGCTCAAGGACCAGGCCCGCCGCTTCCTGGCCGATCAGTGCAGCCGCACAGCGGTGCGCGCGGTGCTTGACGGCCCGCAGGCCTACGACGCCGCGCTCTGGCGCGGCCTGGCTGCCCAGGGTTACCTGGGCGCGGCCATTCCTGAGGCCTATGGTGGCCTGGGTGCGGGTTATCTGGAACTGTGTGTGATCGCCGAGGAACTGGGCCGCGTCGTGGCGCCGGTGCCGTTTTCGTCGTCGATCGCGCTGGCGGCCGAGGCGCTGCTGCGCGCTGGCAGCGAGGCGCAGAAGCTGTGCTGGCTGCCGCAGCTGGCCAGTGGCGACGTGATCGGCTGCCTGGCGCTGGCCGAGCAGCCGGGCCGGGCGACGCCGGCGCGCATCGCCGCCCAGGTGGTGGACGGCCGGCTCAGCGGCAGCAAGTGGCCGGTGGCCGATGGCGACATCGCCCAGCTCGCGGTGGTGGCGGCGCGTGGCCAGGGCGACGGCCCGCAGGCGCTGTCACTCTGGTTGGTGGACCTGACCGGCCCGGGCGTGGTGCGTGAGGCCTTGCCCGGCATCGACCCCACCCGCAGCCAGGCGCGCATCAACTTCGACCAGGCGCCAGCCGAGCGGCTGGGCGCGGCCGGCGCTGGCTGGCCGCTGCTGGCCGAGGTGTTCAACTGCGCCGCGGTGTTGATGGCCTTCGAGCAGGTGGGCGGCGCCGACCGCGCGCTGGAGATGGCGCGTGACTATGCGCTGGAGCGTTTTGCCTTTGGCCGGCCGATCGGCTCATTGCAGGCCATCAAGCACATGCTGGCCGACATGTATGTGTCGGCCACGCTGGCCCGCTCCAACGCCTGTTACGGCGCCTGGGCGCTGGCCAGCGATGCGCCCGAGCTGGCCGAGGCCGCGGCCACCGCGCGGGTCAGCGCCAACCAGGCCTACCAGCATTGCGCGCGCAACAACATCCAGGTGCATGGCGGCATGGGCTTCACCTGGGCGTTTGATTGCCACCTGCACTACCGCCGCGCGCACCTGCTGTCGTTGGCGCTGGGCAGCGCCAGTGAGTGGGAAGACCTGCTGATCGAGCGGCTGCGCCTGCGCCGCGCTGCCTGAACCCGAGGCCTGACGATGAACTTCGACGATACCCCCGACGAGGCGCGCTTCCGCGCCGAGGCCCGCGCCTGGCTAGACGCCAATGCGCCGCAGCACTTGCACGCTGAACTCGCGCGCGCCGGCTACGGCCAGCCCGCTTTGCGCAGCGGCGATGTGTTGGCCGAGTCCAAGGCCTGGCAAAAGAAGAAGCGTGATGCCGGCTGGGCCTGTCTGCATTGGCCGATGGAATTTGGCGGCCGCGGCGCCACGCCGATCGAGCGGGTGATCTGGCAGCAAGAGGAAGGTGTGTTCGCCAAGCTGGCCGGTATCTTTTTGATTGGCCAGGGCATGATCGGCCCGACGCTGATGGCCTATGCCGCCGCGCCGCACCAGCAGCGCTACCTGCCGCCGCTGGCCTCGGGCGAAGAGGTGTGGTGCCAGCTGTTCTCGGAGCCGGCGGCCGGCTCTGACCTGGCCGGCCTGCGCACCCGGGCTGATCCGGTAGCTGGGGATGCGGGCGACGGCTGGCGCCTCAACGGCCAGAAGATCTGGACCAGCGGCGCGCACTACGCCGACTTCGGCATGATCCTCACGCGCACCGATACCGGTGTGGCCAAGCATGACGGCCTGACCATGTTCTTCCTGGACATGAAGAGCCCTGGCATCGAGATCCGGCCGATCAAGCAGGTCAACGGCCAGTCGGGTTTCAACGAGGTGTTTTTCAACGATGTGCACGTGCCCGACCACCAGCGCCTGGGCGCGGTGGGCCAAGGTTGGCGGGTGTCGCTGACCACGCTGATGAACGAGCGCTTGTCGATCGGCGCGGGCATGCCCACCGGCTTTCCGGAGCTGCTGGATTTCTGCTGCGAATTCGACACCGGCGACGGGCTGGCGGTGGACGACCCGGCAGTGCGCAGCCAGCTGGCACAGTGGGCGGTGCGCACCAGCGGGCTGAAGTACACGGCCTACCGCAGCATCTCGGCACTGAGCCGCGGCCAGATCCCCGGCCCTGAAAATTCCATCGGCAAGCTGGTGGCCGGCAGCATGCTGCAGCAGATTGCCGCGTTTGCGCTGGACCTGCAGGGCGCGTCGGGTGTGCTTGTGGATGACGCGCAGAGCAGTGCAGCGGCACGCTTCCAGGCCATGCTGCTGCGCTCACCGGCCACGCGCATCGAGGGTGGCACCGACGAGATCCTGCGCAACATCATTGCCGAGCGGGTGCTGGGGCTGCCGGCGGACATGCGGGCAGACCGGGGCATGCCGTTCAATCAGATTCCGATGCGGGCGGCGCGGTAAGTTCGGCTGCCGGTTGTCGGTTGTCGGTTGTCGGTTGTCGGCTGTCGGTTGTCGGTGCTACTTGCTGGCATCTCGCCGCTGCGTTGCACCCCGCCGGGTTCCGCCCCGGCTGGCGGGTCACTTTCTCGTCGCGACAAGAAAGTCACCAAAGAAACGCGTTTCGAACTTGGCGTACGGCACCGCGTGCTTGATGAGGATCAGGCGCTGCGCCTCGATGCCAGCAAGCATTGGGCCGGTGTCGGAAGGTTCAAAAGCGCGTTTTGATCCAAACTTTTGGCGCGACAAGAGCTTGGTCGCCTGGCGGGGCGAGACACGGCGCGCTGCAGAGAACCGGCGAGGCACGGCTGAAGGCTCAGGCCGCAGGCACAGCGCCGTCCACCGCGATTCCAAGCTCGCCCGCCATGCGCAGCACCAGCGCCCGCAGCGCGGCCAGCTCGCTGCCCTGGCGTGACAGTTCGGTTTTCAGCGCCACCAACTCGCCCACGCTGATGGCGTCTTCATCACTGCCAGCACCATCGGCGGCGCGCTCGGCGCTCATCTGCACTTCGCCGCACAACAGATGGGCCCAGCGTGGCTCGCGCGCGCCGGGGGCGCGCGGCAGCAGCACCGCCCGCGGCGGAAAGCGCTCGGCCAGCTCGTTCAGAAAGCCTTCCACGCTGGAGACGTCGGCAAAGCGGTGCAGCCGCTCGGCGCTGGCACGCAGTTCGGCCACCGTCTGCGGGCCGCGCAGCATCAGCGCTGCCAGCAGCGCCGCCGCCGCGCCGGGCACGTTCAGCCCACGCGCGGCGTTGTGCTCGTACTTGCTGACCCGCCCGCCACTGGTCTCGAACACCAGGCTCTGGCTCTTCAGCCCGTCGATGGCGGCCAGCACGTCGGATTCGCTGGCGTTGAGCACCGGGTCGCGCGCTGTCTTCTGGTTGCAGCCGGCCACCAGGCTGTTC
>JBBQZM010000098.1:0-12916 GCA_038207685.1 Burkholderiales bacterium | reverse complement strand
TGGTAAGCACGCTCGGCCCGCGCCGCCGCCGCGGGGTCGTCGCTGGCCTGGCTGATGCGCTTGCCGCTGCTCAGCTGCGCCTGCGCCTGCGTCAGATCGCGCTGGCGCCGCTGCAGGCCGTCGATGGTGGCGTCGTACTGGCTGGCGGTGGAGACTCTCATGGTGCGTTGAACCCAGGCGCGGCTCAGCGGCCGATGTTGAGGATGGCGTCGAACAGGGACTGCGCGGTCTGCAGCATCTTGGCCGCCGCCTGGTAGCTCTGCTGGAACTGGATCAGCCGCGCTGCCTCTTCGTCGAGGTTCACACCCACCGCGGATTTCAGCTCGGTCTGGGCGCGGGTGGACACCGCTGCGCTGTTGTTGGCCGAGGCCATGGCGCCCTGCATGCGCACGCCCACATCGGCCATGGCGTAGGCATAGGCGTCACTTGCGGTCTGGCCGTCGATCAGCCGGCGCTCGGCCAGACTGTCGAAACGCAGCGCATTGCCATTGCTGGCCGCCGGCTGGGTGGTGGGTGCCAGCAGCAACCTGTCGCCGCTGCGTGGCAGGCCGTTCAGGCTGAGTGCAATGCCGTCATAACGGATCGGCTGGCCCGGCTGCAGGCTGCCGCTGGCCAGCACGCTGCCGCTGGCGTCAAGCAAGTCGTAGGCGCCGGCGTCGTCGCTGAAGCGCAGCGTGATCGACTGGTAGCTGCCGGCCGGTGGGCGCTCGATATCAAGCGCGGCAATGCTGGCATTGCCGGCATTGGCCGGGTGCAGCACGCCGGTGACCGGGCTGGCTGCAGCCAGGCCCTGCGGATTTTTCATCAGCAGGCTCAGGCTGGCCGCCGCCTGGCCCACCGGCTTGAGGGTGAAGGCATCACCCGGCTGCAAGGCCTGGCCGCTGAGCTGGATGGCAAAACCATCGATCTGGTCGCCATTGTTCACCCCGGAAAACACCTGGCCGTCGCTCAGCCGGGTGAGCACGAACCGGCCACTGCTGGCGGCATCGGCCTCGAGCCGGTAGTCGCTGGCCCGGAGGGCACTGGCGTCGCTGATGCTGAGCGTCAGCTTGGACAACAAGGCGCCGCCGCTGTCGCGGGCATTGGTGGTGGCCGGCAAGGCTTGCGGATCGCCAAAACGCAGCAAGGGGCTGCCGGGCCGGGCGGCCAGGTCCAGGCCCAGCGACTGCTGGCTGTTGAGCGCCGAGCCCAGCCCGACCACCAGCTGGCCCAGCCGATTGCGCGCCTGCGCCAGGTCCTGATCCTGGAAACGCATCATGCCGCCGATCAAGCCCTGGCCGACCGCCTCGGCGGTCAGTGGCGTCACCTGGCCGCCGATGTTCACGCCCAGCGCCAGCCGGCTGCTGTCCAGCGGATCGGCCTGCACCAGCAGCCGATTCGCCGACTGGCCCAGCACCAGGGTCTGGCCACTGCCGACAAAGACGCTGGCCGTCTCGTCCGGCCCGATCACGGTATGCACTTCCACCTGCTGCCCGATCTTGCGCACCAGTTCGTCGCGCTGGTCGAGCAGATCATTGGGCTTGTGGCCGCGGTTGGTGGCCGCTGCGATGCTGACATTGAGCTTGGCCAGTTCACCGGCCAGCGTGTTGACCTCGGCAACACCCACCGCCACATCATGCGACAGGTTGCTTTGCAGCGCCTCGATCTGGTCAGAGGATGAACGCGCCAGCGCACTGAAATCTTCCAGCCGTCCCAGCACCGCCTGACGCGCCGCCAGATCACCCGGATTGGCGGCCACATCGGCAAAGGCGTTGAAGATCTGGGTGGTGGCCGAGCCCAGGCCAGCGGCGCCACCGGCAAACACTTTCTCCAACTGGCCCAGCAGGTCGCGCCGCACGCCGTCGGCCGCTGCGGTCGAGCCGGCCGCCACCGCCTGGCCGGTGAGGAACATGTTGGACGCCCGCGTCACCGTGGCCACGGTGACACCGCGGCCGAGGTAGCCAGCGCCGCTGTAGCCGCTGCCGGCGGTGGCCAGTTGCACCGACTGCCGCGAATAGCCCGGCGTATTGGCATTGGCAATGTTGTTGCTGGTGGTCTGCAACTGGGCATAGGCGGCAAAAATCGCCTGTGTGCCCAGCGTCATCAGCGAACCGTTGGCCATGGTGGTCTACCCGGGTGCTCAGGCCATGTCACGCTGCAGACGCAGCGTGGTGTTGATGACCTTGCCCAGCTTGTCGGCATAAGCCGGGTCGGTGGCATAGCCCGCCTTCTGCAGGCCCTGGGCGAAGGCCTTGGCATCAGCCGCCTGGGCCACCACGCCGGCGTAGCGTGGGCTGTCCTTCATCAGCCGCGCATAGTCGGCAAAGGATTCAGCCTCGCTGGCATAGGCGCGAAACTTCTGGATCAGCTTGCGTGGTGCGCCGCCGATGTATTCGGTGGTCGTCACCTCGACGGTCGGGCCTTTCCAGTTGGCGCCAGCCTTGATGCCGAACAGGTTGTGGCTGTTGCTGCCGTCGCGGCCGATGATCTCGCGCTTGCCCCAGCCGGTCTCCAGCGCCGCCTGGGCGATCATGAATTGCGCCGGAATGCCGGTCTCGGCAGCGGCTGCCTCAGCCGCGCGGCTGTGCTGCTGCACAAAGCCGGCAGCGCTTTTCTCGGGCAGCCTGGGCGTGACCCGTGGGTCGCTGACCACCGGCAAGCTGTTGTTGGCACTGCGCGCGCTGGGGATCGGCCCCGGCACCAGCGCCATCTGGCGCTCCAATTGCTTGGCGATCACCTCCGACAGGCCGCCCGGCCGGCCGGCCATGCGCGTGGCCAACTGGGCGTCGAGCATCTCGGTGCCCAGCTTGGTGCCCTGGTTGTCCAGCATGCCGGAAGCCTGGGTCGAGGCGCGCATGGTCTTCAGCAGCTCGGTCATGAACAGCGACTCGAACTGCTTGGCCGTCTCACGCGCCGCGGCCTTGGGGTCCTTGGCCGCGCTGTGGCGCAGGCTGTCGAGGTTGCGCGCATCGCTGGCCAGGCGGGCGTCGCCGGCCAGTGAGGCGGCGGCCGATCCGGCCATCAGGGCGTTGTTGACGGCCACCATGCTCAGATCACCTCTATTTCGGCGTTCAAGGCACCGGCGCTTTTCATGGCTTGCAGAATGGCCTGCAGATCCTGCGGCGTGGCGCCCAGCGTGTTGAGCGCGCGCACCACATCGGCCAGCTTGGCGCCGGCCGGCAGGTGCATCAGCTGGCCGCCTTGCTGGGTGATGGCGATGTCGTTCTTCTCGGCCTGCACCGTCTTGCCGCCCGAGAACGGCCCCGGCTGGCTGACCAGCGGCGTGGACGTGACGGTGACAGTGAGCGAGCCATGGGCCACCGCGCAGCTGGCCAGGGTGACCGATTCGTTCATCACCACCGAGCCGGTGCGCGAGTTGATCACCACCCGGGCTGCCGGCTTTTGCAGCGTGACATCCAGGTTCTCGATGTCGGCCAGGAAGGCGACATGGTCGTTGGGCGAGGCGGGCAGGCGCACCTGCACCACGCGGCCGTCCAGCGCTTGCGCGATGCCGGCGCCCTTGACGCGGTTGATGGTCTCGGCCACCGCGCGGGCGGTGGCGAAGTCGTCGGACTGCAGGTCAAGCTGCAGCACCCCGTTACGGCTGAAGCTGGTGGGCACGGCACGTTCAACCGTTGCGCCTTCGGGCACACGCCCGGCCGCCAGGTGGTTGATCTGCACCTTGGCGCCGCCGGCCGAGGCGCCCGCGCCGCCGACGATCAGGTTGCCCTGGGCAATGGCATAAACCTGGCCATCGGCGCCGCGCAGCGCAGTCTGCAGCAGCAGGCCGCCACGCAGGCTCTTGGCATTGCCGGCCGACGAGACATTGACGTCGATGCGCTGGCCTGGCTGGGCAAAAGCGGGCAGCTCGGCAGTGACCACCACCGCCGCCAGATTGCGCGGCTGCATTTGCACGCCTGGCGGCAAGGTGATGCCGTTCTGCTGCAGGAAGGCCGCCAGCGCCTGTGGCGTGAACGGTGCCTGGGTAGCTTGATCGCCGGTGCCGTCCAGACCAAACACCAGGCCGAAGCCGGTGAGCTGATTGCTGCGCTTGCCGGCAATGTTGGCCACTTCCTTGATGCGCGCGGCCTCGGCCGGCCACCAGGCGGCGGCGCTGGCCACAAACAGGGCGAGCAGCGTCACCCAGCGCAGCAGGCGCTCGGGCGAGATCGGGTTGAACAGCTTGGTTGACGGGATCATGGCAATCATTCGGGGGCTCATATCGGCAGCACGTTCAGGAAGAAACGCGACAGCCAGCCCATCGACTGCGCCTCGGCGACCTGGCCGCGGCCGCGTTGCTGCACCCGCACATTGGCGACCTGGGTGCTGGTCACGCTGTTGCCCGGTGCGATGGCGCGCGGGTCGACCTGGCCCGAGAAGCGCAGCACGTCGACATTGGCATTGACGCCGATCTGCTTCTCGGCGGCGACGATCAGGTGGCCGTTGGACAGCACCTGCACCACGGTGGCGGTGATGGTGCCGGAGAAATCATTGCTGTTCTCGGTGGTGCCCTTGCCGGCGAAGGCACTGGTCGAGTTGCCGTTGGCCGAAGCCCGCGTCAGCGCGCTGCTCTTGAAGAACGGCAGCGCCGAGATGCCGGCGCTCACCGAATCGGCACGGTCGACGCTGCTGGTGCTCTTCTGCACCGCGCTGACCTTCTCGGCGATGGTGATGGTCAGGATGTCGCCGACGATGCGCGCGCGGTGGCTTTCGAACAGCGGCCGGTAGGTGTCCGACTGGAAGATCGCACCGGTGGTCGGCGCGGCAGCCACGGCCGGATTGGTCGTGGCCGGCAACGGGTAGGCGGCACTGGGCATCACCAGGTCGACCGCAGGCTGGCGCGCCAGGTTGGCGCAGCCACCCATGGCCAGGCCGAGCATCAAGGTGCTGGCAGCGCGCAGCAGGCCGCGGGCAACAGGTTGGATCACGATCGCCTGCCTCACAGCTGAGCCAGCTTCTGCAGCATCTGGTCGGAGGTCTGCACCGCCTTGGAATTGATCTCGTAGGCACGCTGGGTCTGGATCATCGATACCAGTTCCTCGACCACGTTGACGTTGCTGGTCTCGACGCTGCCCTGGGTCAGCTGGCCCAGACCGTTGCTGCCCGGCGCACCGGCCTGCGGCGCGCCCGACGAGCCGCTTTCGGCAAACAGGTTTTCACCCCGCGGATCGAGGCCGCCCGGGTTGACGAAGCCGGCCAACTGGAGCTGGCCCACTTGCTGCGGCGCGCTCTGCCCCGGCAGCGTCACCGAGACCACGCCGTCATTGCCGACGGTGACTGACTGCGCATTGGCCGGAATGCTGATGCCCGGCTGCACGAGGTAGCCGCCATTGGTGACCAACTGGCCCTGGGCATTGAGCTGGAACGAGCCGTCGCGGGTGTAACCGGTGGTGCCATCGGGCATCTGGATCTGGAAGAAGCCGTTGCCACGCACCGCCAGGTCGTAGGCGCTGCCGGTCTGCTGCAGGTTGCCTTGCGAGAAATTGCGCGCCAGCGCCACCGGCCGCACGCCCAGGCCGATCTGCAGGCCGGTGGGCAGGGTGGACTGCTCGCCGGTATTGCCGCCAACCTGGCGCAGGTTCTGGTACATCAGGTCCTCGAACACCGCGTGGCCGCGCTTGTAGCCGTTGGTTGCCGTATTGGCCAGGTTGTTGGCGATGGCGTCCAGCGCCGTCTGCTGGGCTTCCATGCCGGTCTTCGAAATCCACAGCGAACGGATCATCGCCACACTCCAGTTGCAATTTCTCTAGGACGATGATCGCGGTTACTTGAGGCCGTCCAAACGGCGAAAAGCACCGCCTGGGCGGTGCTTCTCTCGGTGACAGGCGGCGCGGGCAACACCGCGCCCGCGGGATCAGTTGTTCGACAACAGCCTTGAGGCGGCCTGTTCACGCTCCTGCGACGTCTGCAGCATCTTCATCTGCTGCTCGAACTGGCGTGCCGCCGAAATCATCGCCACCATGGACTCCACCGGGCTGACGTTGCTGCCCTCCAGCGCCTCGCTCTGCAGCCTGGCGGTGGCATCGGCGGGCAGTTCACCGTTGGCGGCGCGGAACAAGCCGTCCTCGCCGCGTTGCAGCGCCGCCTCGGGCGTCACCAGCTTGAGCCGGCCCACACCCTGCGGCCGGCCGTTGCCCACGGTGGCGCTGACCGTGCCGTCGGCGCCAATCAGCACCTGGGCATTGGGCGGCAGGCTGATCGGCCCGCCCTCGCCCATCACCATCTGGCCGGTGCGGGTGACCAGCAGGCCCTCGTTGTTGACATCCAGCGCACCGTTGCGGGTGTAGGCCTCGGTGCCGTCGCGGCCCTGCACCGCCAGCCAGGCGTCGCCCTTCATCGCCACGTCGAGGTTGCGACCGGTGGCGGCCACCGGCCCGGGCTCGGCGTTGTAGCCGGGCGTCGATTCGATCGCAAAGACCCGGGTGCTGGCGCCATCGCCCAGCACCGGCACGGCGCGAAAGGCCGTCATCTCGGCGCGAAAGCCGGTGGTCGAAGCATTGGCCAGGTTGTGCGCCAGCACGTCCTGACGCTGCATGTTGGCCTTGGCGCCAGCCATGGCGAGGTAGATCACGCGGTCCATGGCGGTTCCTCAGAAAGTTCAGATCAGGCGGCACGCGCGCTCAACGCAGATTGACCAGGGTCTGAAGCACCGAGTCCTGGGTCTTGATGGTCTGGGCATTGGCCTGGTAGATGCGCTGGGCCACCATCATGTTGACCAGTTCGGCGGTCAGGTCGATGTTGCTTTCCTCCACCGCGCCCGACTGGATCACGCCCAGGTTGCCCGCGCCGGGTGTGCCCAGCACCGGGTCGCCCGAATCGAAGCTGGCGCTCCAGGTGTTGCCGCCCAAAGGCCGCAGGCCTTGCACGTTGCGGAAGGTGGCCAGCTCGACCTGGCCAATCGCCGTGCTCTGGCCGCTGGAATAGGTGGCCAGCACGATGCCATTGGGCTCGATCGCGACGCTGCTGAGCTGGCCCGGCGGGAAGCCGTCCTGCATCACATTGGTGACGCCGAAGATCGCACCGTACTGCGAGATCATCGACAGGTCGAGGTCGACGCCGGTCATCGGCTCGGTGGTCACGCCCTGGGCGTTGGAAGTAGGCGGCACATTGAAGCTGATGGCGCCGAAGGGCTGGGTCGGGTCACTCGCATTGATCGGCGCGCCACCGCTCATCGGGAAATTCAGCGTGGTGATCGACTGCGGGTTGCCGCTGGCATCGGGATTGACCGGCATGCCGTTGGCCGATGCGAACAGCGACCAGTTGTCCGGGCTGGACTTCTGAAAGAAGTAGGTCAGCGCCACCTCCTGGCCCTTGGTGTCGTAGACATTGATCGAGGTCGCGCTGTTGTAGGTCTTGGCGTCGCTGAAGTTGATCAAGGGCGTGCGCGCCGCATCGGCGGTAGTCTTGACACGCGCGTCCAGGTTGAGCTCGAGCTTGACGCTCTGCGTCTCGCTGGGCTTGATGCCGGCGGTGGGCAGGGTCAGCGGCTGGGCCTGGCCCGGCACCAGCGCGCCTTGCTCGTTGGCCGGGTAGCCCAGCAGACGAGCGCCCTGGCTGTTGGAGATGAAGCCTTCGCGGTCCACCCGCAACTGGCCGTTGCGGCTGTATTGCAGTGAGCCGTTCAGGTCCTTGAGCTGGAAGAAGCCGCCACCGTTGATCGCCAGATCCAGCGGGTTGTCGGTGGAGTTGATGCTGCCCTGCGAGAACTGCTGCGACACCGACGCCAACGTGGTGCCGATGCCAATGCCGATGTTGCTGGCGCTGCCATTGACGGCGCGTGCATAGACGTCGGCAAACTCGGCGCGCGAGACCTTGGCGCCCACGGTGCTGGCGTTGGCCACGTTGTTGCCGATGACCTCGAGGTTGCGGCCGGCGGCGGTGAGGCCTGAAACACCTTGCTGAAAGCTCATTCGTTTTCTCCTGCGGTCGGGCGGGGCTGGGGATGTGGCGGTTCAGCCCGGACGCGGCGCGTGCCGGCGCCGTGGGGCGAAGGGGTCGATCGGGGGGTCGATCGGGGGGTCATGCGGGGGGCCAGGCGGGGGGCCATGCGAGGGTCAGTCGAGCGCGGTGATGCTGGCGTAGGGCACGCGGCCGCTGCGCTCGAGTTCCAGCGTCAACGAGGCGCCGCCGGTGTTCACCGCATCAACGCGGTCGCGCATCAGCGGCGTGACGTTCAGCGTGCTGGCACCGCTGTTGGCGGTGACGCGGAAACGGTAGCCTGAAGCGTCTGCCACCTGGCTGCCTGCCGGCCAGCTGAAGGCCTGGCGGCCGCTGCCCTGCGCGCCCAGGTTCAGCGTGTCCACCACCAGGCCGGCGGGGCTCAGCACCTCCACCTTCACCCGGTCGGCGGCCGAGGCCAGCTCGAAACCGCCCTGCAACCGGCCGTCGGCCATCACGCTGAGCTTGTCGCCTTGCAGCAGCACGTCCTTGCCCACCAGCGAGGCGCCTTGCAGCGCCTGCATCTGCACAAACTGGCCGTTCAGCCCCTCCACCGTAGTGTTGAGCTTCTCGATGCCGCTGACAGTGCTGATCTGCGCCATCTGCGAGGTCATCTGCGCGTTGTCCACCGGGTTCATCGGGTCCTGGTTCTGCAACTGCGTGACCAGCAGTTTGAGGAAGCGGTCGCCGGCCTCCTTGGCCGAGGTGGCGCTGGCGCTGGACGCTGCGGCCGGGCCGTTCAGGGCCGCAAAGTTGTTGGGGTTGGCGCTGATGGTGCTCATGCATGCCTCCTGGGCTGCGGGGGGTGGATCACGACTGTCCCATCTGCAAGGTCTTGAGCAGCAAGCCCTTGGCGGTGTTCATGATCTCGACGTTGTTCTGGTACGAGCGCGAGGCCGAGATCATGTTGACCATCTCGTCGATCGGGCTGACGTTGCTGTAGGTCACATAGCCCTCGGCGTCGGCGCCGGGGTGCTTGGGATCGAGCACCTTGCGGCCCGGGGTCTGGTCTTCGATCACCCGGTTGACCTGCACACCGGCCGACGTGGCCTCGCCCATCAACAGCGTCTGGAACACCACCTGACGCGCCTTGTAGGCCTGGCCATCCGGGCCGGCCACGGTGTCGGCATTGGCGATGTTGCTGGCCACCACGTTGAGCCGCTGGGTCTGCGCGCTGGCCGCGCTACCCGAGACATCAAATATCTTGAACATGCTCATGTGAGCCCCTCGTCAGCCTTGGTTGTGACTCTTCATCGCCTCGAGCATCGAGCGCACGCTGCCGTTGATGAAACGCAGCGTGGCTTCGTACTTGACGGTGTTGTCGGTGAAGCTGGCGCGTTCGCGGTCCAGGTCCACCGTGTTGCGGTCCAGCGCGTCCTGGCTGTGGCGGGCATAGAGCAGTCCGGTCTCGCCGCGCAGGTTGACCGAGCCGCTGTCGTGCAAGGCATGGGTAGCAGCCAGCGCGCCACCCGGGGCGGCGCCACCAGTGGCCTGGCGCAGCGCCTGCGCAAAATCCATCTCGCGGGCCTGGTAGCCCGGCGTGTCGGCGTTGGCAATGTTGCTGGCGATCAGGCGCTGGCGCTCCGACCTCAGCATCAGGGCCTGCGACTGGAAATCGAGCGCTTGGGTCATACGGTTCATGCTCAGCCCCTTGAAACGGGTTCCTCGGCCGGGGCCTCGGGTTCCGCCGGATTGTGGGCAAGCCCGCCGCCGACTTGAGCCCGAACAAAGGGCGCTTCACCCGGCATTTCGGGCCACTGGGCCCAGCGGCCCGGCCGCAAGATGCTGGCCGTGACTGATAACGCCCTGCTCTGCGCTGCCCGCGCTGCCCACAGACTGCCGCCACGCCGCTGGCTGGGCATCCTGCTGGGGCTGCTGCTGCCGGCCGTCGGCTGGGCCCAGGCCGCGGGCAGTTCGCCGCTGACCGATGCCTTGCGCGGCGACATCGAACGCATGGCGCAGACCGCTGCGGCCACCGTCTGGGGCGCACAGGCGACGCCGCCCCGCACCGAGGTGATCGTCGGCGCGCTCAGCCCGCAATTGCGGCTTGCACCCTGCCAGCAGGTGCAGCCCTATCTGCCGCCAGGTGTGCGGCCGCTGGGCCGTAGCCGCATCGGCTTGCGCTGTATCGAAGGCCCCAGCCGCTGGAATATCAGCCTGCCGGTGACCATCAAGCTGTGGGCGCAGTCGCTGGTGGCCAGCCGCCTGCTGCCGGCAGGCACGGTGCTGACCCAGGACCACCTGCGCCAGGCCGAAGTCGATCTAGCCGCCCGGCCCGACCCGGCGATCGGCGAAGCCCAGCTGGCGCTGGGCCGCACGCTGCAACGCAGCCTGGCCGCTGGCGACGCACTGCGACGCGGCGATCTGAAAACGCGGCAGTTCTTCAATGGCGGCGACACGGTGCGCATCGTGGCCCAGGGCCCCGGCTATGCGATCAGCAGCGAAGGCCAGGCCCTGGGCCCCGGGCTGGAAGGCCAGACGGTGCGCGTACGCATCGACAACGGCCGCGTGCTGTCAGGCATTGCCACCGGCGAGCGCCGTATCGAGGTGGCGCTGTGAGCGCGGCCACTTGGAAGCCGCGAAAAGTCAAAGGGTTACCCTTGATTTATGACCCAAACAGCTTTTTCAGCCCGCGGCGCCTAAAGTTCTCTAAAGGCACGCCGATACACCGAACATGTCAAAGGGTCGGGCGCTGACCCTCACAGCTGGAGTCCATCATGAAGATCGGTCAACTCGATAACCCGGCGGTCACCACGACCGTCAACGAACGCAAGCCGGGCGCGGGCGCGGCGCCGGCTACCGCCGCCGCAGGCAGCGAGGCCAGCGCCAAGGTGGCGCTCTCGGCCACGGCGGCGCAACTGGCGGCCAAAGGCAGCGACGGCGTGTTCGACGCCGACAAGGTGGCGCGATTGTCGGAATCCATCCGCAATGGCAGCTTCATAGTCAATCCGGAGGCGATCGCCGACAAGCTGATCGCCAACGCCCAGGAACTGCTGGGCAGCGTACCCCGCAAGTAAGCCATCCCACGCCGCACCGCCGAGACCTGCCGCATGCCGCACGACGACGTTGATCTCCGCCTGGATGAACCAGGCGCTGAAGCCACCTTGCGCCGCTCGACCGCCGAGCTGGAGCCGCTGGTGGCCGAGCTTGAACTGCGGCTGATGGCCTTGAACGACGCCCTGCGCGAGCGCGAGGCCCAGGCCATCGAGCAACAGGCCCAGGCCTTGCACCAGGCCTTGGCCACCGCAGTGCAACACTTCGTCCATGCGGCGCAGCACGGTGTGGTGCCCGAAGCGCTGCGGCGGCGCCTGTCGGGCGCCAGCGCCCAGCTGGCCCGCCAGCGCGAAACCCTGGCGCGCGCCACGTCGGCGCTTGACCGGGCCATCGACGTGCTGATGCCCGGCGCAGCGCCGGCCGGCCAGGTCTACACGGCCAGCGGTGCAACCCGGCCGATGCAGATCCTGGACAGCCGGCACGCCTGAGCGCCACCGGCCGGCGCACTGCGCGCCCGCTGCGTCTACTGCGTCTACTGCGTCTACTGCGTCTACTGCGTCTACTGCAGCTTGCCCGAGGTAGGCGGCGCCTCATGGCCGGGCGTGAACAAGCCGCCCACATCCACCGGATCGAAGCGGTACATCGCGCCGCAGAAATCACAGCCCACCTCGGCCTCGCCGCGCTCTTCGATCAGCGAAGTCACCTCCTCCGCGCCCAGCCCGCGCAGCATGCTGGCCACCCGCTCACGTGAGCAGCGGCAGGCAAAACGCGTTGTCTGGGGCTCGAACACCCGCAACGTCTCCTGCCAGAACAAGCGGTGCAGCACTTGTTCGGGCGGCAGGCTCAGCAACTCCTCGGCCGTCAGCGTGGCGGCCAGCAGCGCGATGCGGTTGAAGTCTTCATTGCGGCCGATCTGGTCTTCGTCATGGCTGATCAGCACGCCGCCGGCCAGGTTGGCGCCACCGGCCACCGGCAGGCGCTGGATCAGCAGGCCGGCCGCCACCTCGTCGTTGGCCGCCAGCACCAGCCGGGTATCGAGCTGCTCGGACTGCAGCATGTAGTGCTCCAGCACCTCGCTGAGCTTTTGCAGCGGCTCGCGCTGGTCGCCAAACAGCGGCACCACGCCCTGGTAGGGCTGCTGCCCGGGCAGCCGCTCCTGCGGGTCGAGGGTGATCGCGCAGCGGCCCTGGCCGTGCACATTGAGCATCGCCTCCAGCCGCGCATCGGCCGGCAGATCGCCCACCACTTTGGCGGTGGCGCGAAAGCTCAGGTCGGGCTGGGCCTCGGCCACCGCCAACTTGACCGGGCCGTCGCCCTGCATCTGCAGGATCAGCGCGCCGTTGAACTTCAGGTTGCCCTGCATCAGCAGGCTGGCCGCCGCCATCTCGCCCAGCAGCGCGCGCACCGGCGGCGCAAAGGCATGGCCTCCATCGCTGGTGCTGGTGCGGCGGGCCAGCAACTCGCGCCAGCTGCCCTCCAGGCGCACCAGCATGCCGCGCACCGGCAGGCCTTCGAACAAAAACTTCTGCAACTGATCCATGCCGGATCAATCCACCCGCCGGCGCAGCCGCGCATGGCGCTGCTGCTGGGCGACGTAATGCGTGGCGCTGGCGCGCAGGCCGGCGATCTGCTCGGCCGTGAGCTCGCGCACCACCTTGGCCGGCGTGCCGACGATCAGCACGCCGTCGGGGAAGACCTTGCCCTCGGTCACCAGCGAGCCAGCGCCGACGATGCTGTCGCGGCCGATCACCGCGCCATTGAGCACCACGCTCTGTATGCCCACCAGCGAGTTGTCACCGATGGTGCAGCCGTGCAGCACCACCTGGTGGCCGATGGTCACACCCTCGCCGATCAGCAGCGGCTTGCCGTGGTCGGTGTGCAGCACGCTGCCGTCCTGCACATTGCTGTTGGCGCCGATGCTGATCTGGTCGTTGTCACCGCGCAGCACCGCGGCGTACCAGACGCTGGCGTTTTCACCCAGCACCACCTTGCCCATCACATCGGC
>JBBQZM010000097.1:0-12997 GCA_038207685.1 Burkholderiales bacterium | reverse complement strand
CCTCGGGGATCTCCATCTTCTCGGCCAGCGTCGGCGCGTCGGGCTCGAAGCCGAACTCCTGCAGGTGTTGGCGCGAGATGCGGTTCATCTTGTTGATGGTCTCGATCATGTGCACCGGGATGCGGATCGTGCGCGCCTGGTCGGCGATCGAGCGCGTGATCGCTTGGCGGATCCACCAGGTCGCGTAGGTCGAGAATTTGTAGCCGCGCCGGTATTCGAACTTGTCGACCGCCTTCATCAGGCCGATGTTGCCCTCCTGGATCAGGTCGAGGAACTGCAGGCCGCGGTTGGTGTACTTCTTGGCGATCGAGATCACCAGCCGCAGGTTGGCCTCGATCATTTCCTTCTTGGCGTCGCGGCTGCTCTTCTCGCCCGCATTCATCTTGCGGTTGATCTCCTTCAGGTCGTCCAGCGGCACCACCGCATGGTTCTGCAGGTCGATCAGCTTTTGCTGCAGTTCCTGGATGGCCGGCAGGTTGCGGCCCATGATGGCGCTGTAGGGCTTGCCGGCGGCCACTTCCTTCTCGGCCCACTGCAGGTTCAGGATGTTGGACGGGAAGGTCTTGACGAAGTGGTCCTGCGACATGCCGCAACGGTCGACCACGATCTTGCGGATCTCGCGCTCGAAGCGGCGGATGTCGTCGACCTGCGAGCGCAGCACGTCACACAGCCGCTCGATGGTCTTGACCGTGAATCGGTTGGTCATCAGGTCGGCCGTCAGCTGTTGCTGGCACTTGGCGTGGGTGGCCGAGTTGTAGCCATCCTTCTCGTAGGCCTTGCGCATCTTGTCGAAGTGGCTGCGCACCAGGGTGAAGCGCTCCAGCGCCTGGTTCTTCAGTTCTTCGAGTTTCTTGGTCAGCGCCTTGCTGCCGCCGTTGCCGTCGTCGTCGTCTTCTTCATCGAATTCATCGAAGTCTTCCTCGGCCACGTAGTCGTCGGCCTCGTCGGTGGAGACGAAGCCGTCGACCGCCTCGCTGATCTGCATCTTGCCCTCGCCGATCTTGTCGGCGTAGCCCAGGATTTCGGCGATGGTCTTGGGCGAGGCACTGATGGCCTGCATCATCGACTGCAGGCCGCCTTCGATGCGCTTGGCGATCTCGATCTCGCCCTCGCGGGTGAGCAGTTCCACGCTGCCCATCTCGCGCATGTACATGCGCACCGGGTCGGTGGTGCGGCCGAATTCACTGTCGACGGTGGACAGCGCGGCCTCGGCTGCTTCTTCGGCTTCTTCTTCGGTGGCGGTGGTGGTGGTGCCGCCGGCGATCAGCAGCGTGGCGGCGTCGGGCGCCTGCTCGTAGACCGCGATGCCCATGTCATTGAGCATCGAGACGATGGCCTCGAGGATCTCGTTGTCCACCAGCTTTTCGGGCAAGTGGTCGTTGATCTCCTGGTGCGTGAGGAAGCCACGCGTCTTGCCCATCTTGATGAGGGTCTTCAGCTCCAGCCGTCGCTTGGCAACTTCTTCTTCCGTCAGCGTGGTTTCGTCCAGGCCGAACTCGCGCATCAGCGCACGTTCCTTGGCGCGCGAAACCTTCATGCGCAGCGGTTTGACCTTGGCCTCGACCTCGACTTCGACCACACCTTCATCGGCCACGGCTTCCACCTCGGCCTCGGCCTCGGGCTCGGGCTCGGTGAAGTCGGCCTCGATGTCGCCGAGGTCGTCTTCCTCGGGCTTCTTCGGTTCAGGCTTGGCCTTGCCGGTCTTGGCTGCGGGTTTTTCGGACTTGGCCACAGGCTTGTCGGCCTTGCCGGCTGGCTTGGTGCTGGCCTTGGCCGTCTTGGCTTCGACCAGGGCCTGCGCTGGTGCCTTGCCGGCGGGCTTGGCCGACTGGGCCGCAGGCTGGGCTGCAGCCTTGGCGGTCGTCTTGGCGGTCGTCTTGGCTGCAGCAGTCTTGCCCTTGGGGTCCGCAGCAGTCTTGTCAGCGGCGGTGGCGTCAGTCTTCTTGGCGGTCATGCGGGTCCTTGCGCGGGAGATCAGCGGGTGATCGGCGGGTGGTCAGTGTGGCAGCAGGCGATGGTCGACCAGCAGGCCCAGCATGCCGACGCCGAAGCCTGGCACACGTGAACGAGCG
The DNA here is from genome assembly GCA_038207685.1 of Burkholderiales bacterium. Taxonomy (GTDB): domain Bacteria; phylum Pseudomonadota; class Gammaproteobacteria; order Burkholderiales; family Burkholderiaceae_C; genus Pseudaquabacterium. The sequence goes on along the minus strand of JBBQZM010000097.1, from coordinate 10,925 downwards.
CTGTGCGCAGCCATGCGCGGCGTGTTCCCGGGCGCCCGGTCAGGCGGGAGGCGGGTGGTCCATGCTTGGTCGGGCAAGCTCGCGTGGACGTCTTTGCAGTGCAGTCCTTGCGGGGGGTGTTGGCCTTATCGCGTATGCGGACCCGTGTCAGGGGTGGCCAGGACCGGAGGTGCTGCTGTCACTCTTGCCGATACAACCAAAATTTGATTATCGGCGATTTTCATGCCATGCGTCAGGACGGGCTGCGCAGACCGCACGAGGGCCGCTGCCTAACCGCTGCCTAACCGCTTTCCGGCTGCTATCCGGCTGCTGCCAGGCCGATGTCAGGCTGCTACCAGGCCGATGTCAGGCTGGTTTCCGCCTGCTGTCTGCCCGCTGTCAGGCCGCCACGCCGGCCAGCTTCAGTGCGGCCTGCCTGGCATAGAGCGCCCGGATGTTGCGCTGGTCGTCCTCGGACAACTCGCCTGACTGGATCAACAGGCTCAGTTGGTCGGACAGTTCGGTGAACTCGATCTGGCCGATCACCGTGGCCAGGTCGGCCGCCGGTGGGTCGGGGTCGAGGGCGTGGGCAGCGCGGATGCGCGCCAACAGCGGCGCCATGGCCTCGGCGTCGGCCAAGCTGGCCAAGTCGGTCAGCAGCGCGTCCAGCATCATCGCGCCGTGCTCATGCAGCAGGCGCTCCACGCCGCTGAAGTACAGGCCGTGCGGCGCGGGCTGGTCGCACAGCATGGCGTGGCCGGCGTTGGGCAGCGTGGCCCACTGCTCGCTGTGGCGCGCTACCAGCCAGGCGGCGCGGTCCAGGCGGGTGGCGGTCTGCGGGTTGCGGCGGCTGCCGCGTTGCGCCGGCCGCATGGCCTGGCGCGGTGTGTGGCCACTGCCAGCGGCGACCCCGCCTGCGCCAGTGGCGCCCCCCCGCCGCCCGGCGCTGCGCCGCGCCCAGTGCGCCTGCAGCACCTCGGTGGCGATGCCGCCCTGCCGGGCCAGGGTCTGCAGCACTTGCTCACGCAGCAGGCCGTCGGGCAGCAGCGCCACCAAGGGGCCGGCCTGGGCCAGCATCTTCGAGCGGCCCTCGGCCTGGCCCAGGTCGCAATCGGCGCCGGCATGGGCGATCAGCTGGGCCGACAACGGCACGGCCTGCGCCACTGCGGCGTCAAAGGCCTCCGGGCCCAGGTCGCGGATGTAGGAATCGGGGTCGTGCTCGGTGGGCAGGAACAGAAAGCGCACGCTGCGGGTGTCGGTGGCATGCGGCAGCGCGGCTTCCAGCGCACGGCCTGCGGCGCGGCGGCCGGCGGCGTCGCCGTCGAAGCTGAACACCACCGTGTCGGTGAAGCGGAACAGCTTGGTCACATGCTCGTCGGTGCAGGCGGTGCCCAGCGTGGCCACCGCATTGGGGAAGCCCCATTGCGCCAGCGCCACCACGTCCATGTAGCCCTCGACCACCAGGGCGTAGCCCTTGGCGCGCAGGCCCTGGCGCGCTTCGTACAGGCCGTAGAGCTCCTGGCCCTTGTGGAAGACCGGGGTTTCCGGCGAGTTGAGGTATTTGGGCTCACCGACATCGAGCACCCGGCCGCCGAAGCCGATGACCTCGCCACGCACCGAGCGGATCGGGAACATGATGCGGTCGCGGAAGCGGTCGTAGCGTTTTTCCTCGCCGCCGCCGTCGGCCTCGCCGCCGCTGGTGATGACCAGGCCGCTCTCGGCCAGCAGCGGGTCGTCGTAGGCCGGGAACACGCCGGCCAGGGTGCGCCAGCCCTCGGACGCATAGCCCATGCCGAAGCGGGCGGCGATCTGCCCGGTGAGGCCGCGTTTCTTCAGATACGCCACCGCGCGTGGGCTGGCCTTGAGCGCGCCGCGGTAGTGGTCGGCGGCCTTGGCCAGCACGTCGCTGAGGGTGGCGCGCTGGCTGCGTTCGGCGTCGGCGCGGGCGCGATCCTCGGGGGTGGCGGTGCTTTCCGGCACGGCCAGGCCCACCTGCTGGGCCAGGTCGCGCACCGCGTCCATGAAGGCCATGCCGTGGTGCTCGGTCAAAAAGCGGATGGCGTCGCCATGCGCGCCGCAGCCAAAGCAGTGGTAGGTCTGCCGCGACGGGCTGACGATGAAGCTGGGCGATTTTTCGCCGTGGAAGGGGCACAGGCCCTTGTGGTTGATGCCCGCCTTTTTCAGCTCGACATGGCGGCCCACCACCTCGACCACGTCGACGCGGGCCAGCAGGTCCTGGATGAAACCGGTGGGGAGCATCGGCCGAGTCTAGCGAGTCGGGCCCGCCGGGGCCGCGCCTGAGGGTGGGCGCAGCGCGTGGGCATCTTGCGGGCGTCAGCGAAAGACTCTCATGCGCTCAGTCGCCCGCCTGGCCCCGGGGAGGCAGCAGCATATCGTCCGCCAGAGGGCCGCCGTCCGCCTGGCCGGCGGCGTCGGCGCCGCCAGGCTGGCCGGCAGGGCCGGCGCCCGCCGCCGCCGTCAGCGCAAACAGGCCCTTCCAGTTGCGCACCCAGGGCAGCACCGCGTCGGCTGGCATCGGCGCGGCAATGCCCATGCCCTGGCCCACCTCGCAGCCCATGTCCAGCAGCACCCGGGCTTGGGCGGCAGTTTCCACGCCCTCGGCCACCACCTGGCAATCAAAGGTGCGCGACAGATGGATCACGTTCTCGACGATGGCGCGGTCCTGCGGGTCGGCCAGCATGTTGTGCACGAAGCTGCGGTCGATCTTCAGCACCTGCACCGGCAGGCGCTTGAGGTAGGTGAGGTTGGAGTAGCCGGTGCCGAAGTCGTCCAGTGCCCAGCGCACGCCTAGCCGGGCGCAGCGCTCAAGCACCGCCGAGGTGAAGCCGATATCGGCGAGCGCGGCAGTCTCCAGCACTTCAAGTTCCAGCCTCGGGCCCAACGCTCGCTGGTGCCGCGCCAGCAATTCGCCCAGGCGCTGCGCGAAGTCGGGCTCCTGAAGATGGCGGGCGGTGATGTTGACGCTGACCGACAAGTCCAGCCCCTGATCCTGCCAGACCTCGAGCTGGTCCAGCGCCTGCGCCAGCACATGGTCGCCCACCCGCGAGGACAGGCCGGTGTGCTCGATCAGCGGCAAAAACTGCGCCGGTGGCATCACGCCATGCTCGGGATGGTTCCAGCGCAGCAAGGCCTCGACGCCCAGCACCACGCCGCGTCGCAGGTCGACCTTGGGTTGGTAGTACAGGATCAGCTCGCCATGGTCCAGCGCCTCCTGCACCCGGCCCAGCGCCAGCACGCGCTGCTCGTGTTGGCGGCTGTGTTCGGGGTCGAAGAACAGAAAGCCATTGCGGCCCGATTGCTTGGCGCCGTACATCGCATGGTCGGCGTGGCGCAGCAAGGTGTCGGCGTCGCTGGCGTCCAGTGGGTAGACGGTGGCGCCCACGCTGGCGGTGACCACTTCGGGCGCGCTGCCCGGGCCCACCACGATCGGTTGGGCCACCACGCGCAGCACACGCTCCACCGCCGAGCGCGCCTCGTCGATGGTGCCGGCGCGCAGCAGCAGCACAAACTCGTCGCCGCCCAGCCGGGCGGCCGCGTCCGACCAGACCGTGCCGCGCACCCGCAGCGCGCTGCGCAGCCGATTCGCTACTTCGGCGAGGAACTGGTCGCCGGCATCGTGGCCATGGCGATCGTTGATCGCCTTGAAGTGGTCCAGATCGAGGTAGCACACGGCCAACAGGTAACCGTCGCGATCGGTGGCGGCCATCGCCTCGGCCATCAGCTGGCCCAGCCGGGCGCGGTTGGGCAGCCGGGTCAACTCGTCGAAATGGGCCTGCCGCTCCAGTTGCTCACGCTGCAGGCGCTGCTCGGTGACGTCGCTGACCACCAGCACCCAGTAGCGCAGGCGTTCGTCGGGGCCCTTCACCGAGGACACGGTAACCTGCAGCGCGCAGGGCTCGCCGTTGTTGCGACGTTCCAGCACTTCACCGGTCCAGTGGCCCTGGCTGCGCAGCGCGGCCCACAGCGGCGCCAACTGCGGTCGGTTCAGACCATCCGTGCCGCTGCGCATCAGGCTGGGCACCGTGCCCAGCAGTTCCTCGCGCGGGATGCCGACGATGCGGCAATAGGTGGGGTTGGCATCCAGCACAAGACCGTCGGCGTCGGTGATCACCAGGCCTTCATGCAGGTGCATCAGCACGCTGGTGGACAGCTGCTGGCGGTCTTCCGCACGGCGGCGGGCACCGATATCAGACAGCGAGGCCACCACCCGCATCGGCGCGCCGGCGTGGTCGCGCTCGGCGACGATCACATGCACGTCGAACCAGCACCAGTGGTCGCCGACCCGCACCCGCGCCTCGCGCCGCAGGCCGGCGCGCACTGGCGTGCTGACCGAGGCCAGCGCACTGTGCAGCGCATCGCGGTCGTCGACATGCACCCGGGTCAGCCATTGCGCCAGCTGGATGTCGGCATCGTCGTCGGGATCCTGCATCAGCGCGCGCCAGCGCGGCGAGGTATAGCCCGCGCCCGTACGCAGGTTCCAGTCGGCCACGCCCAGGTCCGAGCCGGCCAGGGCCAGTTGCCAGCGTTCGTCCCGCCGGGCCAGTTCGCCGACCTGGGCATGCGAGCCCAGCACCAACGTCGCCAGCATTGCTGCATAGGCCCACAGCAGCACCACGCCGCTGCCGGCCTGCAATTGGTCGGCCATGGCAAACGGTCCTTGCCCCTGGGCGGTGGCCAGCAGCATGACACAGGTGACGCCCAGCACCGCTGCCGCGGGGACGGCCACGCCGCTGCGCACGGCCAGCATGGACAGCAGCAACAGCGGCAACAACAGCCAAGCCAAAGAGGCCAGCCCCTGCGAGGCCGACGTAGCCAGCGTGGCCGCCAGCGCCAACGTGCAGCCGACCAGCAGCGCGGCCGTGGGCCAGCGCTGCGTCGGCGCCAGGGCCCGTGCGAGGCTGCTGCGGTTCAGCGTGATCAGCGGCACACCCGCCACCAGCAGGCCCAGCACGTCGCCCAGCCACCAGCGCCAGGCCGTTGCCGGCAGTTCAAGCGGGCTGATCTGGCCGGCCAACGCCAGCCAGGTGGCGCCGTTGGCGGCGGTGATCACCGTGGCACCGCAGCCGCCTGCGCCGATCAGCAGCCAGAGGTCGCGTGGTTGTTCCAGGCGGGGATTGAATCCTGCCCGGTTCATCCAGTGTGCGGCGGCCCAAGGTCCGGCCACGTTGCCGGCCGCGATCAGCGCCGCCAACCCGACCGGCGCGCCGGCAGACAGGTTCACCGTGAAGGCGCCCGCCAGCAGCGCCGGCAGATAAGCCGGTCCCCAGCGCAGCAGTACCGCCAAGACCAGGCCGATGGCCGGCCAGAAAGCCGCCACCAGCGGCGACGGTCCGGGCAAGGCCAGCGCCAGCCGACCGGCCACCACATAGGCGCCGGTCACCAGCAGGCTGGTCAGACACCATCGGCCCCAGCGGGGCCAGGCGGCGGTCAGGACCTGCGGGGTGTCAGGACGGGTGGGGTCGTTGGACAAATCGTGCTTCAGCGGAGGGTGGGCCGGCGGATTGGCGCTGGCCCCATGCTAGGGCCGATGGCTGTAGACACACCATCCCGCGTACGGGGAGAGCGGCCGCGATGCCGCGCAAACGAAAAGGCCCGGTCTTGACCGGGCCATAGAGATCAGCAAGTTGCCCGCGATTGGCCGCGGGCAGGGCGTCAGAGCGCGAATTCCTCGATCTTGGCGCCGCCAGCCAAGGCCGCCTTCAACCACTTGGGCTGCAGGCCGCGGCCGCTCCAGGTTTCACTGGTAGCGGCATTGCGGTACTTGGCCGCCACTTTGCTGGCGGGTTTGCCCGCGCCTGCAGCACGCACGCCGCCTGACTTGCCGGTTATATCGGCCGCGGTCAGGCCAAACTCGGCCATCATGGCTTTCACCTTGGCCACCGCGTCGGCGCGTGCTTCGCGCTGGGCGTCGGCAATCTTCTTTTCGATGTCGGCGCGTTGGGCCAGCAGATCTTGCAGTGAGGACATATTCAGGCTCCGTGAGTAAAGGTAACGGCACGAGTGTAATACCAATTAGCGCCGGCGCAACCCACCTCGTGCGTCAATAAACCCTTGACTGGTGTGGGAAATCATGCCGCAGGGGGGACATAACCCGCCGGCTGATCGGCGCCGGTGCCGAAAAAGAAGTTCTCCATCTGGCGTGCCAGGTATTGGCGGGCACGCTGGTCGGCCAGGTTGAGGCGGTTTTCATTGACCAACATGGTCTGGTGCTTGAGCCACAGCGCCCAGGCTTCCTTGCTGACGCCCGCATAAATGCGTTTGCCGAGTTCGCCGGGGTAGGGCGCAAAGTCCAGGCCCTCGGCCTCTTTCTTCAGGTGAACACATTGCACGGTGCGGGTCATGGTGAATCTCCTTGGCAGGGTATGGGTTGAAGGCGGCTTCAGCCGCCCAGTTTCTTGACCAGCACCTGCGAGCGCCGGTCCCAGTTGTACTTGCGTTTGCGGGCCTCGGGCAGCCAGTCGGCGTCGACCACCGCAAAGCCGCGTTTGATGAACCAGTGCATGGTGCGCGTGGTGAGCACAAAGATGCTGTCCAGCCCCATGCTGCGTGCGCGTTGTTCGACCCGCTTGAGGATGCGCTCGCCGTCGCCCTGGCCTTGCACGTAGGGCGATATCGTCAGTGCGGCCATTTCGCCGGTGCGGGCTTCAGGGTAGGGATAGAGGGCGGCGCAGCCAAATATCACGCCGTCGTGTTCGATGACGGTGTAATTGGCGATGTCGCGTTCAATCTCGGTGCGTTCGCGGCGCACCAGGGTGCCGTCGCGCTCGAAGGGTTCGATCAGTTGCAGGATGCCGCCCACGTCATCGGCGGTGGCCTCATGCAGCGACTCGAGTTTTTCATCGACCACCATGGTGCCGATGCCGTCGTGGGTGAATATCTCCTGCAATATCGCGCCATCCACCGCAAACGGCAGGATATGCGAGCGCTCGACGCCGCCCTTGCAGGCCTTGACGCAGTGCTGCAGGTAAAACGCCAGGTCGGTGGGCAGCGTGGGTGGCGGCAAGCTGGACAGCAGGCGCTGGGCGTCGGCCAGCGCGAGTTCGGTATCGATCGCGCTGTCGGGATCGTTACGGTCTTCGAAGATGCCGGGTATCTCGGTGATGAACAGCAGTTTGTCGGCCTGCAGCGCAATGGCGGTGGCGGTGGCCACATCTTCCATCGTCAGATTGAAGGCCTCGCCGGTGGGCGAAAAACCGAAGGGGCTGAGCAACACCAGCGCGCCGATGTCGATGGCCTTCTTTATCGAGGCCCCATCAACCCGGCGCACCACGCCCGAATGTTTGTAGTCGACACCGTCGACGATACCTACCGGTCGGGCGGTGAGGAAATTGCCCGATACCACCCGCACCGTGGCATTGGCCATCGGTGTGTTGGGCAGGCCCTGCGAAAACGCGGCTTCGATCTCGAAGCGCAATTGGCCGGCCGCCTCCTGCGCGCAATCGAGCGTGATCGCGTCGGTCACCCGCTGGCCGTCGTTGTAGGCCGCAGCATGACCCTTGGCGGCCAGTTGCTCATTGACCTGCGGCCGGAAGCCGTGCACCAGCACCAGTTTGATGCCCATCGCCTGCAGGATGGCGAGGTCTTGCACGAAGTTGTTGAGCTTGCCAGCGGCCACCAGTTCACCGGCCATGCCGACCACGAAGGTCTTGCCGCGGTAGGCATGGATATACGGCGCGACGGCGCGAAACCACGGAATGAAAGTGTGCGGAAAGACCAGGCTCATGGTGCGCCGGATTGTGCCGCACGGCTGTCAACCACACGGCGGCGTTGACGGATGGCTTTAGCCTGCGTGCAACACCACCAGCAACGCGCAGGCCAGGTTCGGCCCGACATTGCGGATGGCGTGAGGCTGGTCGGCGGCATAACGCGCGGTTTCACCGGCTTCGAGTTCGGCGCTGTTGGCGCCTGCGGCCAGCGCCAGGCGCCCGGCGATCACGCTGAGGTGTTCACGCGCGCCGGGCTCATGGGCTTGCGAGTCCAGCACCGCGCCCGGCTGCAACGTCAGTTCGTACCACTCGAACTGGCCGGCCAGTTCAATCGGGCCCAGGATGCGCAACTCGCAGCCAGAATCGGCGCCGCGCAGCGTGGGCGTGGCATGGCGGGCCACGGTGGTGATGCTGGGCGCGGCGGCCGGCGCACCGCTCTGCAGCAACTCGGCCAGCGGCACACCCAGCGCGTTGGCCAGCCGCCACACCACCGCCACGGTGGGATTGGCCTGCGCCCGCTCGATCTGCGACAGCATGCTCTTGGAGACACCAGCGCGGCGCGACAACTCATCGAGCGATAGCGCTTGTTGCTCGCGCAAGGCGGCCAGCGCATCGCCGACACGTGGCGGCTCGGGCGGGGGCTGACGGGGGGCAGGCTTGCTCATCTTCGGCAACTCGGACTTGATCGGCAGCGATGTGTCTAGTATATTGAATTAGCGTTCGATAAATCGAACGTTCTGCGTTCTGTCGATCAGGCAGCGCGCGCTCCCGCATCGATGCCCCGACTTCGGGCGTCCTTTTGAAGGCCAGACCCCATGACCGCCGCCGACGACTTCCTGGCCCATGTCCAAGACCAACTGCAACAGCTGGAAGCGGCCGGCCTGATGAAGCGCGAGCGGATCATCAGCACACCGCAAGGCGCCACCGTGCGCCTGGCCGACGGCCGCGAGTTGATCAACCTTTGCGCCAACAACTACCTGGGGCTGTCGGCCCATCCTGACGTGGTGGCGGCGGCCCAGGCCGCGCTCGCCAGCCACGGCTTCGGCCTCAGCTCGGTGCGCTTCATCTGCGGCACGCAGGACATTCACAAGACGCTGGAGCAGCGGCTGGCGCGCTTCCTGGGCACCGAGGACGCGATCCTCTATGCGGCGGCCTTTGATGCCAACGGCGGCCTGTTCGAGCCGCTGCTGGGCGAGCAGGATGTGGTGATCAGCGATGCACTGAACCATGCCTCGATCATCGATGGCATCCGGCTGTGCAAGGCGCGGCGGCTGCGTTATGAACACGACGACATGGCCGATCTGGCGGCGCAGTTGCAGTTGGCGCGGCGCGAAGGTGCCCGCCATGTGCTGGTGTTCAGCGACGGCGCCTTCTCGATGGACGGTACGGTGGCTCAGCTGGCCGAAATGCGCCGGCTGTGTGATGAACATGGCGCGCTGCTGGCGATCGATGATTGCCATGCCACCGGCTTCATGGGCGCCACCGGCCGCGGCAGCCACGAGCATGCCGGCCTGCTGGTGGACGGCCGATCCAAGGTGGACTTGATCACCGGCACGTTGGGCAAGGCGCTGGGCGGCGCCTCGGGCGGCTTCACCGCCGGGCCGGCGCCGGTGATCGAACTGTTGCGCCAGCGTTCGCGGCCCTACCTGTTCTCCAACACCCTGGCGCCGGCCATCGTTGGCGCGTCGATCTCGGTGCTTGATCTGCTGGAATCGACCACCGCGCTGCGCGACCGGGTGCACGAGAACACCCGTTACTTCCGCCAGGCGATCGCCGAAGCCGGTTTCGAGATCAAGCCCGGCGAGCATCCGATCGTGCCGATCATGGTTTACGACGCGGTGCTGGCCCAGCGGCTGGCGGCCCGGCTGCTGGAACTGGGCGTTTACGTCGTCGGTTTCTTTTTTCCGGTGGTGCCGCGTGGCCAGGCGCGTATCCGCGTGCAGATGAGCGCAGCGCACAGTCGGGAGCAACTGGAGACGGCGGTGGCGGCCTTCGCCCTGGCAGGGCGTGAACTGGGGTTGATCAAGTGAGTGCGCTGAAGATCCTCATCATCGGCGGGGGCTGCGCATGGTGCCGCTGAAGATCCTCATCATCGGCGCCAATGGCCAGATCGGCACCGAATTGGCCGAGGCGCTGGCACAGCGCCATGGCGCTGCGGCGGTGGTCACCAGCGACCTGGCGCCCGAGGGTCGTGTGCCCGGCATCAGCCACGAGGCGTTGGACGTCACCGACGCCGCCGCGCTGGCCGCGGTGGTCAAGCGCCATGGCATCACCCAGGTCTACCTGCTTGCCGCGGCGTTGTCGGCCAGCGGCGAACAGCATCCGCAATGGGCCTGGAACCTCAACATGGGCGGCCTGCTGAACGTGCTGGAGCTGGCGCGCAGCGTCAAGCTGCAGCGCGTGTTCTGGCCCAGTTCGATCGCCGCCTTCGGGCCCACCACGCCGGCCACTGCGCCGCAGCACACGGTGATGGACCCTGGCACGGTCTACGGCATCAGCAAGCTCGCGGGTGAGCGCTGGTGCGCCTGGTACCACGCCAAGCACAGCGTGGACGTGCGCAGCCTGCGCTATCCCGGCCTGATCAGCTGGAAGACAGCGCCCGGCGGTGGCACCACCGACTATGCGGTCGACATCTTCCACGGCGCGCTCAAGGCCGGCAGATACACCAGCTTTCTGGCTGCCGATACGCGCTTGCCGATGATGTACATGCCTGACGCGATCGCCGCCACGCTGGCATTGATGGACGCGCCCGCTGCTCAGATCAGCGAGCGTGGCAGCTACAACCTGGCGGCGATCAGCTTCACGCCGACCGAGATCGCCGCTGAGATCACCCGTCGCGTGCCGGGCTTCAAGCTCGACTGCCAGCCCGATTTCCGCCAGGCGATTGCTGACAGCTGGCCGCAGGCCATCGACGACAGCCTGGCCCGCCGCGACTGGGGCTGGGCGCCGCGCTACGACTTGTCGGCGATGGTGGACGACATGCTGCTGCACCTGCGGCCGCGTTTGGCGGCTTGATGGTCGGGACCGGACTTGTGGCGGGGCTAAAGGGTGGGTCTCGGCTCGTTGCTGACGTTCCCCCTCGATGGAAAAGCAGCCGCCAATTCAGTTTGGCGCGAGGCTGACGAGGCCGCCGGGCAACCGGATCCCTCCGTGTCCCCCAGGCCGGGCTCTGCCCGGCCTTCCTCCTTTACCTACGGGATCCGGTTACCCGACGCCCTC
>JBBQZM010000096.1:0-13037 GCA_038207685.1 Burkholderiales bacterium | reverse complement strand
ACCGGCCCGGCGCTGGCCATGGGCGTGGACCCGATCGCCGACGACGTCATGGCGCGCAAGCCCCGCCCGCGCAGCCAGCGCATCATCGATGCCCGCATGGCGCTGGGTGTGGCCGAGGGCGGCGTCGTGATGGCGGTGTTGACCTTGCTGACACTGGACCTGTTCCTGCCCGGCGGGCTGATCGAGCCGGTGGACCGCTGGCTGGGCCCCGGCCCGCACAGCCTGGAATTGGCGCGCACTGCTGCCTTCACGGTGTTGGTGCTGACGCAGCTGTTCAACTGCTTCAACGCGCGCTCAGAATCGGCCTCTGCGTTCCGCGCCGCGTTCTCGAACCACTGGCTGTGGGCGGCGGTGGCGTTGTCAACCGCACTGCAAGTGGCTGTTGTGCACCTGCCCTTCCTCAACCTCGCCTTCGGCACCGTGCCGCTCTCGGCGGGCCAGTGGGGCGTGTGTCTGGCGATGGCCAGCGGGGTGCTCTGGTTCAGCGAAGGGCGAAAGCTGTTGCGTCGATTCTGGGCCGGGCGGGTGCTTGCCCAGCCTGGGTTGTGAGCGCATGGCAGGTCGGTATTGGAAGCCGTGCCCAGCGCCGAAAATGCGATGAAATACTTCATCACTACCCAGGCCTGGGCCAGGCGCACCGGCGTCGACTTGTTCTATTTCTCGTCGTTTGACGAGTCGTGGAAAGTCCAGCAGGAAGGCGAAGTGGGAACGCAGTGGGGCTTGTGGGACAAGCATGAACAGCCCAAGTACGGTGCCTAGCCTGGTCTACCCGACCCGACCCGACCCGAAACGAGGCGCTGCGCTGTACGCGCTTGTCGGCCAACGCGGGGCGGGCGCTGCCGCGGCGCAGTTCAGCCGGGCTTAGCCGCCGCGGACGTGGCTGTGGCCGCTGGCCGAGGTGTGTCGCTCTCGATCTGGCCGTCCACCAGTTCGACCACGCGGTCGCAGCGGTCGGCCAGCCGTGGGTCGTGCGTGACGACCAGAAAGGCGGTGCCGCGCTCGCCGTGCATGCGCCGCATCACGCGGAAGACCTCGTCGGAGCTGGCGCTGTCGAGGTTGCCGGTGGGCTCGTCGGCCAGCACCAGCGGCGGCTGGTTGACCAGCGCGCGCGCGATCGCCACGCGCTGCTGCATGCCGCCCGACAACTCGCCCGGCCGTTTGTGCAGCGCATCGGCCAGGCCCACGGCGGTGAGCATCGCGGTGGCCGCTGCCAGCGCACTGGCACTGACGCGGCCGTCGCGCAACAGCGCCGGCAGCGTCACGTTCTCCAGCGCGCTGAAGGCCGGCAGCAGATGGTGGAACTGGAACACGAAGCCCAGCGCCTCTCGCCGGCGCAGCGTCAGCGCCTGGTCGTCCAGCGTGCTGGTCTCCTGGTCCAGCAGCCGGTAGCTGCCGGCGGTGGGTTGCTCGAGCAGGCCCAGGATGTTGAGCAGCGTGCTCTTGCCCGAGCCCGACGGGCCGATCAGCGCGACGAATTCGCCGCGCGCCAGCCGCAGGTCCAGGCCATGCAGCACCTCGGCCTCGTTCGGCCGCCCGAGGTTGTACGACTTGCGCAGCCCGTCCAGCGCAATCAGCTCGGTGGACGCGTTCACCGGGCGGCGCTCACGGCCGATGTCATATCCGGATCGCCTGCGCCGGGTCCAGCGCCGCGGCACGCCGGGCCGGCGCCAACGCCGCCAGCACACCGGCCACCGTGGCGCCCAGCGCCACCTGCAGCGCCAGCGCCGGTGGCAGCCTGATCGAGAACAGCGGCAAGCCGTCGCTGCCAAGCGCAAAGCGCGAGAAGCCCGCGATCAGCGCCGCCGCCAGCGCCACCCCCAGCACCGAGCCGAGCGCGCCCACCACCGCCCCTTGCAGCAGGAACACGCGCTGCACCTGCGCCCGTGTGGCGCCCATGGCGCGCAGGATGCCGATCTCGCGCTGCTTTTGCACCACCGACACCACCAGCACGCTGGCGATGCCCAGCACCACCACCACCGCCACCACGATGCGGATGATCGAGGTGCTGATGCTCTGCGCGTTCAATGCCGACACCAGCTGCGCATTGGCCTGCTGCCAGCTCTCCACGCGGTAGGGCAGCTGCGCCTGCAGCGCCGCGGCCAGCGTGTCGGCGGCCCACACGTCGTCCAGCCGCAGGTCCAGGCTGGTGGCGCCGCCGGGCAGGCCGACCAGGCTTTGCGCGCTGCGCAACGGCAGGTACACCGTGCGGCGGTTGAGTTCGCGCACGCCCAGGTCGACCAGCGCCGTCACGCGGGCGCCGTCGCTGACGCTGCCGGTGCTGATGGTGAAGCGGTCGCCGACGGTCAAGCCCAGGTCGGCGGCCAGTTCGGTGCCCAGCATCGCCTCGCCCGGGCTCAGGCGCGCCGCGCCGGCCACCACCTTGCTGCGCAGCCGCACGATGCGGTCGTAGCGGTCGAGGTCAACGCCGATCAGCGCGATGGCCTTGCTGGCCTCGCCGCGCAGCCCCAGCCCGGCGGCGCTGATCATCGGCGACACCGCAGCGACCCCGGGCCGCGTCTCCAGCTCGGCCATCAGTGCCGGCCAGTCGGCGATCGAGCGCGGGCGCTGGTCGCGCTGCTGCGTGCGCGTGAACAGCGACTCGCTGGCCGCACGCTGGCGCGCCGGTGCCACCGCGTCGTCGCGCGCACTGACCGTGATGTGCGCCTGCGCACCCAGTGTCTTCTCCAGCGTATTGGCCTGCAGGCCGCTGATCAGCGCCGAGATGTAGGTCACCACCGCCACGCCGGCGGCCACGCCGACGATGATCAGCAGCGATTGCGTGCGCCCTTCGACCAGGAAGCGCAGCGCAACGCGGCGCTCGAAACCCAGGCCGATCATCTGCGGCACCGATTGCGGCACCGATTGCGGCACCGATTGCGGCACTGATGGCGGCACCGATCGCGGCACTGATGGCGGCACCGATCGCGGCACTGATTGCGGCACCGATCGCGGCGGCAAGGCGCGTTCATCAACCACCACCCATCGCATTGCTGATCGCTGCGCCGCCATCCACCGGCTTCGCATCGCGGGTGTTCGCCGCGTTCGCCGCGTTCGCCGGGGCTATGGCTTGCGGCCGCACACGCTTGCCAGGCGACGGACTGGCACCGACCAGCACCGTGTCGCCGTCGGCGAGACCCTCGACCACCTCCACCGCCGACAGCGTGCGCAGGCCCAGCTGCACGTCCCGCGTCTGCACGCGGCCGTCTTGCGCGATCCAGACCTCGGCGCGGCCAGGCTGACCGGCGGTGCGGGTAGTGCGCAGGGCGGCCAGCGGCAGCACACGAGCGCGCGGCCGTTCGGCAGTGGTCACCTCCAGCGACAGCGTCATGTCCTCGCGCAGAAAGTCGGGCACCGTCGGCAGCGAGAAGCGCAGCTCGATCGACCCGCGCTGGGCATCCACCCGCGGCGCAATGCGGTCCAGCTTGGCCGTGAACCTTTGCGCTGGATAGGCGTCCGCCAGCACGGCCGCCGTCTGGCCGGGCCGCAGCTCTTCGAGGAAGCGCTCGTCCACCTGTGCCACCAGTTCCAGCGGGCCGGCCAGCGCCAAGGTCAGCAAGGCGCGCCCGGGCTGCACGATCTGCCCCGGCTCGACTTCTCGGCCCAGCACCCGTGCATCGGCAGGGGCACGCACCACCGACTGCGACAGCCGAACGCGGGCCACGTCGGCGGCAGCCTCGGACAGCGCCAGCTGCGCCTGGGCCTGCACGATGTCGCTGCCGGTGTTGTCCAGCCCCTGGCGTTGCGCTTGAGCGGCCATGCGTTGCGCTCGCGCCACCGCGGTGGCGCGCTCAACCTCGTCCAGCCGCGCCTGCCCCAGAAAGCCCTGCGCCACCAGATCGCGTGTGCGGCGCAACTCGGCCTCGGCAGCGCGCAGCTGTGCGTCGGCCTGGGCCACGCCAGCACTGGCGGCATCACGCGATCCACCGCGCAGCCCGACCAGCCGGGCGGCGGCTTGCCGCGCACCGGCCTCGGCCTGGGCCAGCGCGGCGCGCCATTCGTCGTCTTCCAGCCGCAGCAGCACCTGGCCAGCCTTGACCGCGTCGCCTTCGCGCACGGCCACCACGGCAACGCGGCCGGTGACCGTACTGCCAACTTCTACCCGCGACAGCGTCGTCACCCGTCCGCTGAACTGCAGCGTGCGCATCAGCGGCGCGGTCTGCACTTGCACAGATGCTGCGGCCTGTGGCCGGCCCAGCGTCCAGCCCAGTACGGCCAGCACCACCACCACCGTGGCCGCGGTCCATGCGATCGATCTGCGTTTCATTCCGGGCATTGTGGTCCGGGCACCGGCCAACGATCCACCGACTGCAGAAATCAAGCGGCCTGCTTTGGCAGTTCACAGACGGCCCTGCCGCCTTGAGTGCCCGGATGCCGCAGGCCAGGAACCCGTCGAATCCGGCGCTGTCGACCTGGGGCAGTTTGGTCCGGCCCGCCATGCAGTGCATGCGCCAGGCCGGGGGCGCTCGCCTTACTTGGGCATGATCACCGTGTCGATCACATGGATCACTCCGTTGTCGGTGACGATGTCGGTCTTCACGACCTTGGCGTTGTCGACCATCACGCCGCCCGCGGTGGCCACCGTGATGTCGCTGCCTTGCACCGACTTCACCTTGCCGGCCTTCACGTCCTTGGCCATCACCTTGCCGGGCACGACGTGGTAGGTCAGCACAGCGGTCAGCTTGGCCTTGTCGGCCAGCAGCTTGTCCAGGTCGGCCTTGGGCACCTTGGCAAAGGCCTCGTCGGTGGGCGCGAACACGGTGAACGGGCCCTTGCCCTTGAGCGTGTCGACCAGCCCTGCCGCCTGCAAGGCGGTGACCAGCGTCTTGAAAGAACCCGCTGCAACGGCGGTGTCAACGATGTCCTTGGCCTGCACGGCTGCAGCGGCCAACGACAGTGCGGCGATCAGTACAACTTTTTTCATGGTCAGAGACTCCGGGGGGTGCCTGTTCAGGCGTTGAGGAAAAGAGATCGGTGGCTGAGCTACCGACCCGTCTTTGCGTTACGGGAATACGAAATCTATACCGATGAGTCTATTTTGTAGACTGAGCAGTATTTGTCCATAAGGGCTGGCGGCTTTTTCCGACTCAATGCGGCGACAAGCGCCGCCTCGGCCATGCTGGCCTGCAGCCGCAGACGCGCGACGCACCACGAGCACGGCGGAAGGGCGGATCAAGGATCGGCGCCATCGCTTTGACCGGCACCGTCGAATGCGGTCTACGCCGCCATGACCAGGCGCTGCATCCAGTCGAGCAAAACCGCGGGCAGATTGGCGGGCTTGGCCAACAAGGCGTACTGGTTGGCACCAAAAACGCCAGGCAGGTAGCCGGCGGCATGCCGATCCACGGTCAGGCAGAAAGGCGCGATGCCCTGGAGCTTGGCCTCGATGACGGCGCGGCGCATGTCCTCGACGCCGTAGCGACCTTCGTAGACATCCACATCGTTGGGCTTGCCATCGGACAGCAGCAGCAGCAGGCGCTGCGCAGCCGGTTCTCGCATGAGCGTGGCGCTGGCATGGCGGATGGCGGCGCCTGCACGGGTGTACTGCTCGGGTTCCAGCGCTGCGATGCGCGTCGCCACCGGGTTGCCATAAGCCTCGTCGAAACGCTTGAGGGTGCGCACCGACACCGACTGGGGGCCGTAACCTGAGAACGCCTGCGCCGCAAACGGTTCACCCAGCGCCCCCAGGGCGATACACACCAGCAGCAGCGCCTCGCGTTCGACGTCGATGATGCGCCGGCCGCTGGAGACCCAGGCGTCGGTTGAACCGCTGACGTCAATCAGCAGCAGGATGGCCAGGTCGCGCTTGGCCCGCTTCTGCGACCGGTAGAGCGCCTGCGCCATCGGCAGCCCCGCGCGCAGATCGGCCTGGGCATCGATGCAGGCTTCGAGATCAACCTCGTCGCCATCGAGTTGTCGGCGCAGCGGCACGCGCCGCCCGCGCAGCATTTCGAAGCGCCGCCGGATCGCGTCCAGCATCGATCGGTGCTCGACCAGCGTGTTGTCCACCCACGACTGCGGGCCGTCTGGGGCCGGCAGCAAGCGCACGGTGGCACCGGGTTCACGGTAGGCCTGGATGCGGTGGTCCCATTCCGGGTAGTGCAGCTGTCCCGATGGGTCGGCGCCTGCAACGGCGCCATGTCTCGCAGGCAGGTCGGGCGGGTCGTCGGACAGCAGCACTTCCTTCGCTGCACCGGGTGTCGTGACGAGCCGTGCCTGTTCGAGTTCGGCAAGCGACTCGGCAAACTCGTCGGCGGCTGTCAGGGCATCGCGGTCGGTGGGCCGCTGCAGTCCGAAGGGATCCTCGGCGACCTCATGCGGTGCCGAGGCCTGGATCATCCAGGCGCCTGGCCGTGCATCGTCTTCATCGTCCGTTGCTTCGCGCACCTTCGGGCGACGTGTCAACCGGGCGCTGCGGGTGGGGCTCGCCGCATCGGGGCTGGAGGCGCTGCCGCCTTCGACCGCCAGTGCCGAAGGTGTGCCCGATGCCTGGAGTTCACCGGTCCAGCCATCCTTGAACACCGGCCGGGTGCCCAGCCGCGCGGCCATCGAGACATCAGGCTGGATTTGATTCGCCATGTCGCGCGCCAATTGGCTGGATCTGCCGGGTGATGGGCTGCACACCGCGTCGGCGTTTCCCGCCATGCTGGCCATCAGACGACGCACCCAGGCTTCGATCGGCTGGCGCGCCACGGGGAAACTCGACAGCGCTGGGCGCGCGCTCAGCGCCGCGGCCCGCCAGGCCTCCAGCGGCCCCAGCATGCCTGGCAGCAGTTGCGCCAATGCCGCGTCGGCGGCGTGGGCCTCGATCAGCAAGTAGAGATCACGGACCAGCGGTGTGGCGTCGCTGCCCGCGCCTGCAGCGCTGCCCCGGTGGGCGCGCATGGCCTGCTGCAATGCCAGTATGCGAAACCGTTCCAGCGCCGCTGCTGCATCGCTCAAGCCTGTCTCGGCGGGCAACCAGATGCTGCTGCCGTCGGTGGCCGGGATCGCGCACAACTCGCGGGGGCGGTGCTGCCGTTGAAAGGTTCTGGCGAGCCAGGTGGCGCGTGCCGGTACCTGGGCCGTGCGCAGACGGTAGCTGCGGCCGAACACCGCGTTGATCAGCAGGTCAAGGCGTTGCGCGATGTCGGCCAGCTGCAGCACAGGCCCCGCCGGCGCGTTGGCGCGGTGCCGGCGCCACACACCCTGGACGAAGTTGGTCGCGTGCAGTGCCGCATCGGTGATGACGTCTTCGGCTTCGGCCATGCCTGGCGCCTGTCAACCTGTCAGACGAAGGTGGCGTCAACCAGGTCGCGCATTGCGCCGACCAGCGATTCGTCGTCGGACAAGGGCGAGACGATGGCAGCGTAGCAGGCCTGGCGCGCGCCGATGCCGCTGGCCACCAAGCCGGCGGCGGCGATCAGCAGCCGCGTGCTCGGCACTTCTGCCAGGCCACGGTCGTGCAGGCCGCGCAGCCGGCGCCCCAGCGACACCAGCGCCACCGCGGTGGCATGGTCGGAGGCAGCTTCACGTTCAATGATCGCCGCTTCCTGCTGTGCCGGTGGAAAGTCGAAATCCAGCGCCACGAAGCGCTGCCGAGTGCTGGGCTTCAGGTCCTTCAGCATGCGCTGGTAGCCCGGGTTGTACGACACGATGAGCTGAAAGCCCGGTGCCGCCACGATCGTTTCACCGGTCTTGTCGATCGGCAGGAAACGCCGGTGGTCGGTCAGCGAATGCAGCACCACCATCGTGTCCTGGCGGGCCTCGACAACTTCGTCAAGGTAACACAGGGCGCCCTCGCGCACGGCGCGAGTAAGTGGCCCGTCCTGCCAGGCCGTACCGTCGTGTCGGATCAGAAAGCGGCCGATCAGGTCACTCGCCGTCAGATCGTCGTGGCATGAGATCGTCATCAGCGGGCGCTTCAGCCGCCAGGCCATGTGCTCGACAAAGCGCGTCTTGCCGCAGCCGGTGGGGCCCTTCAGCATCACGGCCAGGCCGCGGGCGTGGCATTGCTGGAAGATCGCGACCTCGTCGCCGGCCGGCAGGTAAAACGGCTCACTGTCCGGCGCCACCCAGGCGGTCACGCCTGAGCAGGCGCCACTGCCGGCCGCACGCCTGGCCGCACGCCCGGCTGCAACCCCGGCTGCTGGCCGTCATCCACTTCGAAGCGCGGCGCGTAGCGGAAGAAGTCGTAGATGAACAGGCCGACGCCGATGGCGAAGATCGACCCGGTGACCACCAGCATCACGAAGTGCACCTGTATCTTCAGTTGGGCGTCCAGGTACCCCATGCCGAGAATGCGCTCCAGGTAGACCTGACCGATGCCGGCGGTGGCAAAGGACAGCGTCATGCCGAACATGCCGCCGATCTGCAGCCAGAACGACCAGTAACCGATGCTGCTGCCCTGCTCGGACCGGCCGGGTGTCATCGCCGGCAGCGCGAAGCTGATCATCGCCAGCGTGATCATCGCGTAGGCACCGTAAAACGCAGCATGGCCATGCATCGCCGTGATCAGCGTGCCGTGGGTCCATTTGTTGACGTCCGGAAAGGTGTGGGCCAGCCCCAGCAGGCCGGCGCCGAACAAGGTGAAGACGGCGCTGCCCAGCGTCCAGTGCAGCGCCAGCGTGTTGGGGTGCGCCATGCCCGAACGGCGCATCGCCGAGTAGGCGTAGATCGCCATGCCCACCAAGGCCAGCGGCTCAAGTGCGCTGAAGATGCCGCCGATCGGCAGCCAGTAGGCCGGCACGCCGACCCAGTAGTAGTGGTGCGCCGTGCCGAGGATGCCAGCGATGAAAACCAGGCCGACGATCACGTACAGCCACTTTTCCATCACCTCGCGGTCGGCACCCGACAGGCGGATCAGCAGATAGGCCAGGAACCCGCCCTGGATCATTTCCCACACGCCTTCGACCCACAGGTGGATCGTCCACCAGCGGTAGAAGATGGCCACCGTGTAGTTCTCGTATTCCAGCAGGGCCGGCAGGTAGAGCACCGCGGCCAGGCCCAGGCCCAGCATCAGCACACCTTCGGTGGTGGTGAAGCGCTTTGACTTCCAGATCGTCATGCCGATGTTGTAGAGAAACAGCAGCATGCAGATCACGATGACGATCTTGTGCGGCAGCGGCTGCTCGAGCAGCTTGTTGCCGGTGCCGTAGCGGAACAGGTAGCCCACCACTGCGGTCACGCCCATCAGCGTCCACAACACCAACTGCACATAGGCAATCTTGACGCTGTACAACTCGGTGCGCGACTCATCCGGCACCATCCAGTAGGTGGCGCCCATGAAGCCGGTCAGCACCCACACGATCAACAGGTTGGTGTGGATGACCTTGGTCACGTCGAAGGGCAGGATGTAGAGCAGCGGATCGGGGCCGAGGTACTTGGCCGCTGACAGCAGGCCGAACACCAGCTGCAAGCCGAACAACACCATCGCAACGGCGAAGTACCAATAAGCAACCGATTGAGACCTGTAGCGCATGGCGGAATTCCTTGAGACGGGCGCCGGACTACTTGAAGGTCATCAAGTAGGCGACCAGGTGAGCGATCTGTTCGTCGCTCAGATCCTTGCCGTAGGTAGCAGGCATGAACGACACCCCACTGGCCGAATACATGGCGCCGGCAACCGTGTGCGCACTGGGTTGGGTGATGGATTCGTTCAGGTATGCGGCAGCATCCTTGGCCTGGCCCTTGTAATCGGCCGAGGCGATCATTGCCTGGGCCCGTGTGGCCACACCGGCGAGTGACGGCCCAGCCCCGCCGACGCCAGGCTGCAACGAATGGCAGGCGACGCATGCAGGAGTTGCCGTCCTGAACACGATCTCGCCCAGGGCGATAGGGCTTTTGCCTGTGCCAGCAGGATTGGCTGCGGGGGCTTGCACCGCCGCAGCGACCGCCGGCGCCTGGCCGTAGGGCGTGGCACCCATCGGCCCGATACCGGCGCCGGTCACCAGAATCGGCCGTGGCGGCCAACCCTGGTTGTCGACCTTGCTGACCCAATCGAGAAACGACACCAGGTCGGCAATCTCGACGTCGGTCATGTCCTGCTTGGGCATCAGCCGCCGGTGGCGCTGCTCGTCGTAGAACTTCGACGGATCCTTCAGATAAGCCTGAAGATACGCGGCGCCACGATGCTGCGCGATCTTGGTCAGATCAGGTGCGTAATAGGCGCCTTCGCCGAACAGTGTGTGACAGTTGATGCAGTTGTTCTTGTGCCAGACATCCTTGCCATGGGTGACGGCGGGCGTGATGTTCTGTGCATTGGTGAGTTTGGGGAATTGCCGGTGGCTGTCGATCGTCAGACCTAGAAATGCCAAGGCAGCCAACAAGGACGAGCCGATCGCGAAGAGCCTGGCCTGTCGCTTGTTCATGAGCTGAGCGGCAGCGTCAGACGCTGATGCCGGTCCAGTAGGTGACGGCAATGATGCTGGCGTAGACGATGCCAGCCAACATCATCGCCAGCACGACATAGCTGAATCCCTTGATGCCCTGGTATGCGGTCACAGGTGCGGCGACATCGGAATGAGCGGCGGAGAATGCGGGGGAGCGAACAAGGGGTGCATAGGTTGATGCTGGGCCCGTCGAGACCTGCGGTCTGTGCGGCAGCGCACAGAGCCGCGGCGCGCCCACCCGATCCGAGGCGCCACGCCTCGCACGCCGCGTCTCGCCGGCCGTTCGAGCAGGCCGGCGCGGCCATGTTTCACTGTTCGTGCCGCCCGCTCCGGCTCTCAATCGGAGTATCCTGAAGGTCATGCCTGTGGCAGCGAATATTCGCCTGCCAGATGGCGCGTCAAGTCGTCTCTAGGCGCTTGTCTCACCCTTGGAACACGACCCGTCCCATGATGCATAGCACGCTTACTTTGCGCACCAGGGTCCGGCACGCCTTCGCTGGGTGGAAACGCCTGCGAGGCGGAACAGCCAGTGTCGCTGCGCTCACCGCAGATGAACCGCTGCGTGCCGAACTCTTCAGCGCCGACCAGATGGCCTTGTATGGCAAGCGGCTGGCCGCGACGCATGTGGTGGCTGACGCACGGCAGCCCGACCAGTTGCTCGCCAGACTGGCTGCCAATGAGCAGGTTCTGGTCGAGGTGGGCAAACGGCTGGCCGCGACGGCCGATACCGAGCGCCGTTTTACGCCGGCGGCGGAATGGCTGCTCGACAACTTCTACCTCATCGAGGAAGAGATTCGCACCGCGCGCCGGCACTTGCCGAAAGGCTACAGCCACGAGTTGCCGCGGCTCACCTTGAACCCGAGCAACGGCATGGCCGCGGGCCAGCCACGCGTCTATGCCCTCGCCTTGCAAGCCGTGGCGCATGGCGATGGGCAGATTAGCCGGGGTTCCTTGAGCCGCTTCGTCGCGGCTTACCAATCGGTTCAACCGCTGTTGCTGGGCGAGTTGTGGGCCTGCCCGATCATGCTGCGGCTGGCGCTGATCGAGAACTTGCGCCGCGTTGCCGCGCGCGTTGCCATCGACCATGCGGCCCGGCAAACGGCGGGCAGCTGGGCGCAGCGCATGCTGGATGTGGTCGAAAAAGCGCCCAGTGACCTGATCCTGGTCGTCGCCGACATGGCCCGCTCGACGCCGGCGCTGACCAGCGCTTTTGTGGCCGAGTTCGCCCGGCGTCTGCAGGGGCGGGGCGCAGGGCTTGCGCTGCCCCTGACCTGGATGGAGCAGCGCCTGGCCACCAGCCACCAGACGATTGAACAACTGGTTCAACTGGAAGGGCGGCAGCAGGCGGCGGGTCAGGTATCGGTGAGCAACAGCATCGGCAGCCTGCGCTTGCTGGGCGCCATCGACTGGCGCGAGTTTGTCGAGATGCTCAGCAGTGTGGAGCAGGCCTTGCGGGACGATCCCAGCGGCGCCTATGCGCTGATGGATTTCGCCACACGCGACAGCTACCGCCACGCGGTCGAGGCGATCACGAGATTGGCGCCTTGTTCCGAGACTGAAGTGGCCCGTCAGGCGGTCGAGTTGTGCCGCGCATCGGCTACGTCTCGCCTGGGCGAGACTGCAGACAGCGCGAAGGACCGTCGGCAAGGCATCCGACACACCCACGTGGGCTATTTTCTGATCGGTGCCGGCCGCGCCGTGCTTGAGCAGGCGGTGGGCATGCGCCGGCCGCTGCGGCTGCAGCTGGCGCGCAGCGCGCGTGCCAAGGCCCTGCCGCTGTACGCGGGCAGCATCGTGCTCGGTAGCCTGGCACTCAGCGCTGGCGCGCTGCTCGAGGTGCACGCGGCGCTGCAGTGGCCAGCCTGGGGTTTGGCCGCGCTCGCGCTGGTGCTGCTGGTCGCCAGCAGCCAGCTGACGGTCTCGCTGGTCAACTGGTTGGCGACCTTGATCGTCGCGCCGCAGCCGCTGCCGCGCATGAACTACACGTTTGGCATTCCCTTGGAGTCGCGCACACTGGTGGTCGTGCCGACGATGCTGGGCAGCATCGCAGGCGTCGAGGAACTGGTTGATGCGCTCGAAGTGCGCTTTCTCGCCAATCGCGATGCGCGGGTGCATTTCGGGCTGCTCACCGATCTGCACGACGCAGCGCAAGAGCATCTTCCTGCCGATGCGGCGCTGGTCGAGCTCGCCGCCATGCGCATCACGGCGTTGAATGCGAAGTACCGTGTGGCATCGGATGCGCACTACGCCGACGATTTCTTCCTGTTTCACCGCCCGCGCCGCTGGAATGCGCGTGAGCGCGTCTGGATGGGTCGGGAGCGCAAACGCGGCAAGCTTGCCGACTTGAATGCCTTGTTGCGTGGGCGGGCCTGCGCTGGCGCGGGCGAGTGTTTCGAGCGGGTGGTCGGCGACACGCGCGTGCTGTCTGCCGTGCGTTATGTGATCACGCTGGACACCGATACGCAGTTGCCACGCGACGCGGCTGCACAGCTGATCGCCGCCATGGCGCACCCGCTGAACCGGCCGCGTTTTGGCAGCGGCGCGCAACGCGACATCGTGGTCGAGGGCTACGGAATCCTGCAGCCACGTGTCGCCTTGAGTCTGGTCAGCGCAAACCGTTCCGGCTACGCACGACTGCATGGTGGCGAGACAGGCATTGACCCGTATACG
>JBBQZM010000095.1:0-13284 GCA_038207685.1 Burkholderiales bacterium | reverse complement strand
CCTGAACCTGCACAAGACTTTCTGCATCCCGCACGGCGGTGGTGGCCCCGGCGTCGGCCCCGTGGCCGTGGTGGCCGACCTGGTGCCGTTTTTGCCTGCGCATCGCACGGCAGAGTTGTCCAGCGCAAGCGGTGCGACGGGGTCCGACCCGCAACGTGTGGGGGCCGTCAGCGCCGCGCCGCTGGGCAATGCGGGCGTGTTGCCGATCAGCTGGATGTATTGCCGCATGATGGGCCCGGACGGCCTGCGTGATGCCACCGAGGTCGCGATCCTCAGCGCCAACTACGTGGCTGCGCGGCTGGCTGAGCACTTCCCCATTCTGTACAGCGGCAAACTGCCGGGCATCCGAGGCGGCGGTGTGGCGCACGAATGCATTCTGGACTTGCGACCGCTGAAAGACAGCATCGGCATCAGCGCCGAAGACGTGGCCAAGCGCCTGATCGACTACGGCTTTCACGCGCCGACACTGAGCTTCCCGGTCGCCGGCACGCTGATGGTCGAGCCCACGGAGAGCGAACCGCTGGTTGAACTCAACCGCTTCTGCGACGCCATGGTCGCCATCCGCGGCGAGATCGCCCAGGTCGAGTCGGGCCAGTGGCCGCGAGAAGACAACCCGCTGAAGAACGCACCGCACACCGTCGCCGCCGTCAGCGCCGACGAGTGGGCCCATGCCTATCGCCGCAGCGACGCGGCCTGGCCGCTAGCCTCGCTCAAGCGTGGCAAATACTGGTCGCCGGTGGGCCGCGTCGACAACGTCTGGGGTGACCGCAACCTGTTGTGCAGTTGCGTGCCGCTGAGCGAGTACGCCGACAGCAGCGACGAGTCTGTCGCCGAGCCCAGCGCAGCCTGAAGCCCTCAGCGCCATGGCCGTCTCTGTCTTTGACTTGTTCAAGATCGGCATCGGCCCCAGCAGCTCGCACACCGTGGGGCCGATGCGCGCAGCACGGCTGTTTGTACAGCGGCTGGCCCATGGCGGGCAGCTGGCGCAGCTGGCGCGGCTGAAGGTCAGCCTCTACGGCTCGCTGGGCGCCACCGGCAAGGGCCATGGCAGTGACAAGGCCGTGCTGCTGGGCCTACTGGGCGAAGCGCCCGATACGGTGGTGGTCGACGCCATCCCGGCGCTGCTGGACCAGGTTCGCAGCAGCCGCCGGCTGGCCCTGCCCGACGGCCCGGAGATCGTCTTCGACGAGAAGATCGACCTGCGCTTCCATCGCCGTGAATCGCTGCCGCTGCATGCCAACGGCATGCGCTTTACCGCGTTGGACGCCAGCGGCGCGACGCTGACTGAGCACTGCTACTACTCGGTAGGCGGCGGTTTCGTGGTCAGCGACGACCTGGCGGCTGATGGTGAACTGCTGAAGGTGATCGCACCCGACACCACGGTGCTGCCCTACCCCTTTCACAGCGGCGACGACCTGCTGGCGCTGTGCACCCAGCACGGGTTGTCGATCGCAGGGCTGATGCGGCGTAACGAGTTGCACTGGCGCAACGACGCCGAGATCGATGCCGGCCTGCTGCAGATCTGGCAGGTGATGCAAGACTGCGTGCAGCGCGGCTGCGCTACCGACGGCGTGCTGCCCGGCGGCTTCCAGGTGCGCCGACGCGCCGCCGCGCTGTTTCGCGCCCTGTGCGCCAACCCTGAAGCAGCGTGGTGGGGGCCCCAGGACGCGCGCCAGCGCGCGTCGTCCCCCGAGGGGAGTCGGCCGCCTTGGGGCGGCCCGGCGCCGGCCGGCGATCCCTTGCAGGTACTCGACTGGGTCAATCTGTATGCCTTGGCGGTCAACGAGGAGAACGCCGCCGGCGGCCGCGTCGTCACCGCGCCCACCAACGGCGCGGCCGGCATCGTGCCGGCGGTGCTGCACTACTACCGGCGCTTCACGCCTGATGCAACTGACGCCGGCGTGGTTGACTTTCTGCTCACTGCGGCGGCGATCGGCCTGCTCTACAAGGAGAACGCCAGCATCTCGGGCGCCGAGGTGGGCTGCCAGGGTGAGGTCGGCGTGGCCTGCAGCATGGCCGCCGGCGCCTTGTGTGCGGTGATGGGCGGCACGCCCGAGCAGGTGGAAAACGCCGCCGAGATCGGCATGGAGCACCACCTCGGCCTGACCTGTGATCCGGTGGGCGGGCTGGTGCAGATCCCCTGCATCGAGCGCAATGCCATCGCCTCGGTGAAGGCGATCAACGCCGCGCGCATGGCGCTGCGTGGTGACGGCAGCCACCATGTCAGCCTGGACCAGGTCATCAAGACCATGCGCGAGACCGGCGCCGACATGATGAGCAAATACAAGGAAACCGCCCGCGGCGGCCTGGCGGTGAACATCGTTGAATGTTGACACCGGTGCGGCGGGCCGCACCAGTGTCAATTTACAACGGCGGGATGCGCAGCATCTGCCCCGGGTAGATCTTGTCGGGGTGGCTGAGCATCGGGCGGTTGGCCTCGAAGATCACCGGGTACTTGTTGGCATCGCCGTAGAAGGCCTTGGCAATCTTGGACAGGTTGTCGCCCGACACCACGGTGTGCCACTTGGCCTCGGGCTCGGGCTTCTTGACGACCAGCAGGCCGTTGACGCCAGACACGCCCTTGACGTTGCCGCAGCACAGCAGCACCTTTTCCTTGGTGGCCTGGTCAGCCACGCTGCCAGTCACGGTGACCGTGGTGGTCGCGCCGTCGAAGCCGACGTCCAGGCCGTCAACCTTCAGGCCCTGCGACACCACGTACTCGGCGATCGACTTGCCGGCAGCGGCGTTGAGCGCGGCCACGGCCTCGGGCGACGGCGCCTTGGCAGCAGCGGCCTCAGCGGCCTTGACCTCGGATTTGCCGAACAGTTTTTCGCCCGCGTCCTTCAGAAAACTCATCATGCCCATGGTGTACCCCCTCTTGATTGCAGATCGGAATCGCGCCCTTGCCTGCGCCGCAACGGCCCGCTGTCAACGGGGCGGCACTGCGGGCTGCTATGGCGCTGCTTAACGCAGCACCATAGCAGGCTGCGCAAGCCGATCCGGCAGTGGCAGGATAAGGCTCAGTCCCGGTCTGCCACGGCCAGCGGCGGCAGCGCGCCGCCGCCGCTGGCCGGCAGTTGCTCGGGCTGCGGCCGCAGCGCCGGCTCGGGCCGCTGCCAGCGCACCAGGTAGCTGTAGATCACCGGCACCACCACCAGCGTCAGCAGCGTGCTGGTGATCACGCCGCCGATGATGGCGCGGCCCATCGGCGCCTGGATCTCGCCGCCGTCGTTGAAGGCCAGCGCCAGCGGCAGCATGCCGAAGACCATCGCCGCGGTGGTCATCATGATCGGCCGCATGCGGATCAGCCCGGCCTGCAGCAGTGCATCGGCCACCGTGGCGCCGGCCTTGCGCGCCTGGTTGGCAAAGTCGACCAGCAGGATGGCGTTCTTGGTCACCAGGCCCATCAGCATCACCAGGCCGATCATCGAGAACACGTTGAGCGTGCTGCGCCAGAACAGCAGCGCCAGCATCACGCCGATCAGCGCCAGCGGCAGGCTGGCCATGATGGCGATCGGCTGCAGAAAGCTGCCAAACTGGCTGGCCAGCACGATGTAGATGAAGATCGCCGCCAGCGCCATCGCCGACAACAGCCCGCCAAAGGCCTCAGCTTGTTGCTGCATCTGGCCACCGACGTCGAAGCTGTAGCCCGGCGGCAGCGTGGTGGCCTTGATCAGCTTCTGCACATCCTCTCCCACGTCACCGGGGCTGCGGTCCTTGACACCGGCAAACACCGCCTCGCGGCGCTGCAGGTTCTGGCGACGAATCACCTCGGGATTGAACACCGGCACGATGTCGGCCACGCTGTCCAGCGCGATCGGCGTGCCGTCGCGGGCAAAGGCCACCGGCAGGCCGCGCAGTTGCTCGATGCGCTCGCGCCGGCTCTCGTTGAGCCGCAGCATCACCTCCACCTGGTTGCCGTCGGGCGTGGTCCAGGTGGTGGCCGCTTCACCATTGACATAGGCGCGCAGGCTGCTGGCGAGTTGCGGCGCCGTCAGGCCCAGCTCACGCACCGCGCTGGGCTTGAGCCGCACCGCATACGCCGGCAGACCGGGCTTGACTGAAGATTCCACATCCACCGCGCCGGGAATCAGCTTGACCTTGGCCGCAAATTCGTCGGCCACCCGCGCCAGACCTTCGGGGTCGTTGCCGAGGATGGCCACGCTGATCGGCCGGAAGAAGCCGACCGACACATCGACGCCGGGCACCTTGGCGATGAGCTCGCGCATCGCGTCCTCCACCTGTTGCTGGCTGCGCTGGCGCGCCTGGCGCTCGGTCAGTGCGATGTTCAGCCAGGCCTGGTTGCGCTGGCCGGGGCCGCCGATCCAGGTCGACACGGTTTTCACCTCGGGCATGGCCTGCACCAACGTCTCGACCTGGCGCACCTTGGCATCGGTGCGCTCCAGGCTGGCGCCCACCGGCAGACGCAGCTGCAACTGGGTGAAGCCCTGGTCGGTCTTGGGCACAAACTCGCTGCCCACCAACGGCGCCAACGCCAGCGCCGCCACAAACGACAGCCCGCCCACCGCCAGCACCACGCCGCGCGGCGTGATCGTGGCGCGGCGCAGCCGCCGCGGGCTGGCCTTGTCGCGCCGGCCGTCGGCATCAAAGCCATGGCCCCAGGCCGGCAGCCAGAGTTGCCAGCGCCGCGGCGAGAAGGTCCAGTGGATCAGCCGCTCATAGACCGCATGCATCGCGTCGAGCAGGCGATCGGTGGCGCGCAGCGCATGGCCGATCAGCGGCCAGCGCTGCAGGTAGGCCGAAGGCGGGTCTTTCCAGATGCTCGACAGCATGGGGTCGAGCGTGAAGCTAACAAACAGGCTGACCAGCACCGCCACCACCACGGTGATGCCGAAGGGATGGAAGAACTTGCCGATGATGCCGCCCATGAAGGCCACCGGCACGAACACCGCGCAGATCGCGAAGGTGGTGGCCATCACGGCCAGGCCGATCTCCTCGGTGCCCTCGCGTGCCGCGACATGGTGGTCCTTGCCCATGTGCACATGGCGCACGATGTTCTCGCGCACCACGATCGCGTCGTCGATCAGCAGGCCGATGCACAGGCTCAGCGCCATCATGGTCATGAAGTTCAGCGTGAAGCCAAAGGCATACACCGCGATGAAGCTGGAGATCACCGCAATCGGCAGCGTCAGCCCGGTGATGATGGTCGAGCGCCAGGAGTGCAGGAACAGGAAGACGATGACCACCGTCAGCAGCGCACCCTCGATCAGCGTGTGCTGCAGGCCTTTGAGCGAGCCCTTCACCCAGTCGCTGCCGGCGTAGATCAGCCGCAGTTCCACGTCGGGTGGCAGGCTCTTGCGGATCTCCTCCATCGCCGCTTTCACCGCATCGCCAGCGGCCACGATGTTGGCGTCCTGCTGCTTGAAGACATTGAAGTTGATCGCCCGCTGGCCGTTGATGCGGGCGGTGGAATCAGCCTCCCGCTCGCGCTCGACCAAGGTGCCCAGATCGCCCAGCGTCAAGGCCAGGCCGTTGCGTCGCGCCACCACCACGGCCTCGAACTGCCGCGGGTCACGCACCCGGCCCTCCACCCGCAGCAGCGTGTCGCGCACCGGATCGGACAGCAAGCCCACCGGCTGGTCGGCATTGGCTTCGCGCAGTGCGGTGGCGATCTCGGCCGGCGTCACAGCGTAGGCGCGCAGGCGCGCCGGGTCGAGGTCGATGCGCACTTCACGCACCGTCAGGCCGCTGATGTCGACGCGAGCCACGCCTTCCACCCGCTGCAGCCGCTTGGCCACCACTTGCTCGCCCAGCAGCGACAGCTCACGCGGGCTGCGTGTTGTACAGGCCCCGGGGTCGGCCTGATGGCCGTTGCTCCCCCTGGCGGCATCGACCGGCGGGGATACACCGGCACAGCGGGCCAGCAGCGCCAGATTGACCACCGGCTCGGTGTTGTCGTTGTTCCAGCGGGCAATCATCGGCGCACGCACTTCCTTGGGCAGGCCGGCCTGCACCGCCGAAACCCGGTCGCGGATGTCCTGCATCGCGCGGCCCATGTCGGCATCGAGCGCAAATTCCATGCTCATCGTGCCTTGGCCTTCCGCGCTGCGCGAGGTGATGCGCTTGACGCCGGCCACGCTGTTCACCGCCTCCTCCAGCGGCTTCATCACCTCGCGCTCCACCGCTTCGGGTGAGGCGCCGGGGTAGCGCACCTCCATCCAGGCGCCGGGCAAGCTGATGTCGGGCATCTGCTCGACACCCAGCTTGGCATACGAGAACAGGCCCAGCACGCACAGCGCCACCATCACCATCGTGGCGAACACCGGGTTGTTGATCGAGACGCGTGTCATCCACATGATGTTGGTCCTCTCCAGCGCACTGGCAGTCTCAGCGCAGCGTGGCGCTGGGGCCGCTGCTGGCGGCGGCTGCCGCCACTGCCGAAGGCGCGGTGTCAAGCACGCTGGCGCGCACGCCTTCGCGCAGGTTGTCGAAACGCGCGGCCAGCACCTGGGCGGCGTCGCTCAGGCCATCGATAACCTCGACACGGCCGCCAGTCTCGTCACGCCGACCCAGCGTGACTGCGCGCCGCACCAGCTTGCCCTGCTCGATCAGCCAGACATGGGCCTGGCCCGAACTGCTGCTCACCGCCGTGAGCGGCAGCAGCAACCTCAGCCGGTCATCGGGCAACTGCACGCGGGCCAGCGCATATTGGCCGGCGCGCAGACGCTCCTCGCCGTTGGCCAGGCTGACGGTGACACCAATGGCCCGCGTGCCCGGTTCAGCCGCCGGCGCAATGCGCGCCAACTGTCCGGCGATGGGCGTCGCCACGCCCTCGACCTGCACCTGCACCGCCATGCCGGGCGCCAGGCGGCTGACCTCGTGTGTGCCCACATTGCCGGCCAGCTCCAACCGCGCCAGATCGACGATGCTCAGTACCTGCTGCTCAGCACTCACCTTCTCGCCCGGCAGCACATGGCGTTTGGCCACGATGCCGGCGATCGGCGCCAGAAGCGTGGCGTCACGCTGGCCGATGCGCGTGGTGTCAAGCGAGGCCTGCGCCGCGGCCAGCGTGGCACGCGCGGTGTCGAGCTGGGCCTTGGAGTTGTCCAGTGCGCTGGGCGAGATGAAGTTCTGCGCCGCCAAGCGCTCGTTGCTGGCATGGCTGCGCTGCGCCTGGGCCAGCGTTGCAGCCGCCGATTCAACGTTGGCATCGCGCTCGGCGATGCGGCTGCCGAGCTCGGCCATGTCGATCCGGCCCAGCGCTTGGCCGGCCTTCACACGCGCCCCTTCGGCCACCGCCAGCGACAGCAGCGTGCCCGAGGCCTTGGCCCGCAGCACCGCCGTGTTGGGCGCCACCAGCGGGCCCGAGAACTCGATCGTGTCGGGCAGACTGGCGCGCACCGGCTGCACCACCTCGTTGGCGCGAAACTCCAGCGGCACCGCCGAGGCCGGGTCGGCAGCCTGCCCGGCGGCCTGGCCGGC
Organism: Burkholderiales bacterium; assembly: GCA_038207685.1. Lineage (GTDB taxonomy): Bacteria > Pseudomonadota > Gammaproteobacteria > Burkholderiales > Burkholderiaceae_C > Pseudaquabacterium. Next base: position 5,841 of record JBBQZM010000095.1, on the reverse strand, counting down.
GGCTTTTCCGGCGTTGGCCTCCGGCGACGACCGCTGCTGCCACCAGCGTCCGCCTATGCCTGCAGCCAGCACCACCACCAGCAACCCTGTGATCCACCCCGCCTTGCGCATCTCGCGTCCTTGTGCTGTTTTCATTTGCTCTCGTGAAGCCCCGGCGAGTGTAAAAGCGGCACGCTCACCCAGCCAGTGCGCAGCAGACGAACTGCAGGCCGGTGGCGATGAACTGCAGCCAGCGCGGACTGAAGCGCAAAACCGTGGCCGCCGCAGCGGCCGGTGTTCAGCTGCCGGCCGGCGCCAGACGCCTGTCAGCGGCCTGCGCGGCCCAGGCCGCCGCCAGGCCGATCAGGGCGGCCAGCGCCGCCGCGCCGTACAGGCCGGCGAAGCCGACCTGCCCGACCAGCCAGCCGCCGCCCACGCCGCCGATCAGACCCGACAGGCCGTAGCCCAGCGCCGAATACAAGGCCTGGCCGCGGCCACGCAAACGGCCAGGAAAGTAGCGCCCCACCAACGAGATGCAGGCAGCGTGATGCCCGGCAAAGGTGATCGCATGGGTCAGTTGGGCCAGCACCAGCAGCCACAGCAATTCCCCAGCCCAGGCCATGGTGGCAAAGCGCAGCGCAGTGACGCCCGCCGCCAGCAGCAGCCACTGGTGCGGCGACAAGCGTGGGAACCAGCGGCCCTGCATCATGAAGAACAGCACTTCGGCCGCCACCGACACCGCCCACAAGGCGCCCACCGCCTGCTTGCCGTAGCCCAGGGCATCGAGGTAGAGCGAGAAGAAGGCATACAGGCTGGTGTGGGCCAGCACGGTGAAGAACACCGAGGCGTAGAAAAAGCGCACCGCCGGCTGGCGCAGCAGCGGCCACACCGGCGGTGCGGGCTGGCCGAGGTGGCGCTCCTCGTGGCCACGGGGCAGGCGAGATGCAGCCAGCAACAGCGCGCCGTTGATCAGCACCACCAGCCAGGGAAAGGCGGCGATGCCCAGCGGCTGCAGCAATGCACCGGCGCCCAGCACCGCGACGATGAATCCGATCGAGCCCCACATGCGCACCCGGCCATAACGGGCGACGTCCAGGCCTCGGCCGGTGGTGAGCAACTGCGACAGCGCCGATTCGGCCAGCGGCACGACGCCGCCGTTGGCGATGAACATCAAAGCCACGCCAAGCGGAATGAACACCGCGACCAGCAGCGCCGTATCGGCCGCCGCGGCGGCCGACGGCGAAGCGACCGTCACCAGCCAGGGCGCCAACGCCAGGCCCAGCGCTGCCAGCAAGGCGCCACCGGCTGCCCAGCGGATCAGCGCCACCCGTTGGCCGCTGCGGTCGGCCGCCCAGCTCCAGGCATAGGGTGCGAGCAGCCGGGTCCAGGCTTGCAGCGACGAGAGCGCGCCAATGGCGATGGTCGACATGCCCAGCGACTGGAACCACAGCGGCGCGTAGGGGCTGAAGATGCCGATGGTGGCGAAATAGGTCAACCACAGCAGACCGAAGGCCAGCAGCGGCCGCTCTACCCGCGGGCCAGCAGGGCTCATCGGCGTCTTCCGGGCGCAACCCGCCGTGACGTCGCGCGATGACTCACGCCGGCTGGTCGGGTGCGCTCGGGGCCTGGCCCGGCAGCGCCGGCGTGCTCAGCCGTACATCGCCACACTGGGCACGGTGGCGCAGCACATGGTCCATCAGCACCAGCGCCAGCAGCGCCTCGGCGATCGGCGTGGCGCGAATGCCCACGCAGGGGTCATGGCGGCCGAAGGTTTCCACCGTGGTGGGCTCGCCGGCACGGTCGATCGAGGCCTTGGGCAAACGGATCGAACTGGTCGGCTTGATGGCGATGCGCACCACCAGGTCCTGCCCGCTGCTGATACCGCCCAGCGTGCCGCCATCGTGGTTGCTGGCGAAACCGGCCGGCGTCAACTCGTCGCCATGGGCGCTGCCGCGCTGCGCGACGACGCCAAAGCCGTCGCCGATCTCCACGCCCTTGACCGCGTTCAAGCCCATCATCGCCCAGGCGATGTCGGCGTCGAGCTTGTCGTAGAGCGGCTCGCCCAGGCCCACCGGCACGCCCGTAGCGCGCACCTCGATGCGCGCGCCGCAGGAGTCACCCGCCTTGCGCAGCCGGTCCATGTAGGCCTCCAGCTCGGGCACGATGCCGGCGTTGGGGGCGTAAAACGGGTTGAGCGGGATTTGCGCTGCATCCTCGAACGGGATCTGAATCTCGCCGAGCTGGCTCATCCAGCCGCTGAAGCGGGTGCCATGCTGCTGTGCCAGCCACTTGCGCGCCACTGCGCCGGCAGCGACCGTGGGCGCCGTCAAGCGCGCCGAAGAACGCCCACCGCCACGCGGGTCGCGCAAGCCGTACTTGCGCCAGTAGGTGTAGTCGGCATGGCCGGGACGAAAGGTGTCGAGGATGTTGCCGTAGTCCTTGCTGCGCTGATCGGTGTTGCGGATCAGCAGGCAGATCGGCGTGCCGGTGGTCAGGCCCTCGTAAACGCCCGACAGGATCTCCACCGCATCCGGCTCGTTGCGCTGGGTGACATGGCGGCTGGTGCCGGGGCGGCGTCGGTCGAGTTCAAGCTGGATGTCGGCTTCGGCCAGAGCCAGACCGGGCGGGCAGCCGTCGATCACGCAGCCGATCGCCGGGCCGTGGCTTTCGCCGAAGTTGGTGACGCGGAACAGTTCGCCGAAGGTGCTGCCGGGCATGGGGACTCATCCAGAAAATAGGGGCCCGGCGCCGTTGGCGCCGGGCCCCAGATTGTCGCAGCCGCAGCGCTTACAGTTTGGGCTCTGCGGCGCCGGCTTCCTCCACCGGCCAGTCGCGGATGTAGGCCTTGAGCATGCGGTTCTCGAAATCCTGGCCATCGACCACCGCCTTGGCCACGTCGTAGAACGACACCACGCCCATCAGCGTCTTGCCGTCGAGCACCGGCATGTAGCGCGCATGGCGGCCCAGCATCATGCGGCGCACCTCGTCGATCTCGGTCTCGGGCGTGCAGGTCAGCGGCGCGTCGTCCATCACCTTGCGCACGCTCAAGGTGCCCACTGCGCCGCCATTGCCGACGATGGCGACGATCACCTCGCGAAAGGTGAGCATGCCCACCAGATCGCCGTACTCCATCACCACCAGCGAGCCGATGTCCTGACCGGCCATGGTCTGCACGGCCTCGGCCAGCGGCTCGGTTGGCGAGATGGTGAACAGCGTGTTGCCCTTGACACGAAGGATGTCGCTGACTTTCATGGTGCTTGCTCCTGCCAGGTTCTGGCCGTTGGCGCCGCCAGGCAGGCTGGGGCGGATGAAAAAACATAGCACACAATCCAAGGCTCCGACACCTTGGCGAGCCGCATTCCACCATGCCTGGATACAGTGATCCCGGATTCGACACCTTGGCGCTGCATGCCGGCGCCTCGCCCGACCCCGCCACCGGCGCGCGGGCCACGCCGATCCACCTCAGCACCTCGTTTGTCTTCCAGAGCAGCGAACATGCGGCATCGCTGTTCAACATGGAGCGATCGGGCCATGTCTACAGCCGCATCAGCAACCCCACCACCGCGGTGCTGGAGGAGCGAATCGCCGCGCTGGAAGGCGGCGTTGGCGCCATCGCCACCGCCAGCGGCCAGGCCGCGCTGCACCTGGCGATTTGCACATTGGCCGGCGCCGGCTCGCACATCGTGGCCAGCAGCGCGCTGTATGGCGGCTCGCACAACCTGCTGGACTACACGCTGCGGCGTTTCGGCATCAGCACCACCTTCGTGCAGCCCGGCGACATCGATGGCTGGCGCGCTGCGATCCGCCCAGAGACGCGGCTGTTGTTCGGCGAGACCCTGGGCAACCCCGGGCTGGACGTGCTGGACATCCCCACCGTCAGCGCCATCGCCCATGAGGCCGGGCTGCCGCTGCTGGTGGACAGCACCTTCACCCCGCCCTGGCTGCTCAAGCCCTTCGACCATGGCGCCGACCTGATCTTCCATTCGGCCACCAAGTTCCTGTCCGGTCATGGCACCGTGGTCGGCGGCTTGCTGGTCGACAGCGGCAACTTCGACTGGGAAGTCTCGGGCCGCTTCCCTGAACTCACCGAGCCCTATGACGGCTTCCACGGCATGGTGTTCAGCGAGGAAAGCAGCGTAGGCGCCTTCCTGCTGCGCGCCCGCCGCGAGGGCCTGCGCGATTTCGGCGCCTGCATCAGCCCGCACACTGCCTGGCTGATCCTGCAAGGCATCGAAACCCTGCCGCTGCGCATGGCCCGCCATGTCGAGAACACGCGCAAGGTGGTGGCGATGCTCAGCGGCCATCCAATGGTGTCGCGGGTCGGTTATCCGGAACTGGAGTCGCACCCCAGCCACGCCCTGGCCAAGCAACTGTTGCCGCGCGGCTGCGGCGCGGTGTTCAGCTTCGACCTGACGGGCAGCAGACAGCAGGGCGTGGCCTTCATCGAGGCGCTGAAGATCTTCTCGCACCTGGCCAACGTCGGCGATTGCCGCTCGCTGGTGATCCATCCCGCCAGCACCACGCATTTCCGCATGGACGATGCGGCATTGTCCAAGGCCGGCATCGGCCCCGGCACCATCCGCCTGTCGATCGGCCTGGAAGATGCCGACGACTTGATCGACGACCTGAAGCGGGCCTTGAAAGTGGCGGAGAAAGCAGCATGAAGCTGGATGTCCAAGGCCGCGAAGCCTATGCCTACACCGGCGGCAAACCCTTTGAGACCAGCCTGCCCTGCGTGGCCTTTGTGCACGGCGCCTTGCACGACCACAGCGTCTGGACGCTGCTGGCGCGCTGGTGCGCCCACCATGGCCACGGCGTGCTGGCCGTCGACCTGCCCGGCCATGGCCGCAGCGCCGGCCCGGCGCTGGCCAGCGTGCAGGACACCGCCGACTGGCTGCTGGCGCTGCTGGGCGCTGCCGGTGTGAAAGACCCCGGCCAGGCCACCCTGGTCGGCCACAGCATGGGCTCGCTGATCGCACTGGAAGCGGCGGCCCGTGCGCCGGCGTTGGTGGGCCGCCTGGTGATGGTGGGCTCGGCCTATCCGATGAAGGTATCGCAAGCCTTGCTCGACACCGCGCGCGAAACACCACTGAAGGCCATCGACATGGTCAATGCCTTCTCGATCGGCACGCTGGCGGCCAAGCCGGGCTTTCCCGGCCCGGGCATGTGGCTGCACGGCAGCAACCGGGCATTGATGCGCCGCACGCTGGCCGGGCCGCATGCCGGCGGCAACGCAGTGAACCTGTTCCACCACGACTTCAGCGTCTGCGATGCCTACGCCAACGGTCTGGAAGCGGCGGCCCAGGTCAGCGCCAAGACCACGCTGGTGCTGGGCACGATGGACCAGATGACACCGCCCCGCGCCACCCGCGACATCGCCGCCGCACTGAAGGCCAAGACCGTGCTGCTGCACTCAGGCCACAGCCTGCCGGCCGAGGTGCCCGATGGCTTGCTGGAGGCCTTGCGCGGCGCCTTGGCTTGATCGGCGGGATTCGGCTCGTTGTTGACGTTCGGAACGTCCGCATTCAGTCAGGCATCCCGGCTCTGATGCGCGTGACCGAGGCTGCCGGGCGTGCGGATCACTAAGTGTCCCCCGGTGGGGGGGGGGGGGGGGGGCGGGCGCCCCCCCCCCCCCCCCGGGGGGGACCGTTTGTGACCCCCACGCCCGGCAGCCTCGGTCACGCGCATCAGCGCCGTGACGCCTGACTGAATGCGGACGTTGCGAACGTCAGCAACGAGCCGGCAGCCGACCTCGACCTATCACTGCCCTACAAGCCGGCTGACCTCAGCGCAGCCCGTCCCACAGCAGCTTGCTGCCGGTGAGCAGCAGGCGCACCGAGAACAGCCGGTAGAACAGCGGCG
>JBBQZM010000094.1:0-13351 GCA_038207685.1 Burkholderiales bacterium | reverse complement strand
CTGCTGACCGTGCTCGACCAGGTGGTGGGCCGGCTGGAAGCCTGGACGCCGCCCGCATCGCCAGGTGGCGCCTGGTCGGGCCGCGAGATAACCGTGCCCGGCCCTGGCACGCTGGGTGTGCAGACGCTGCACGATCCTGAGCTGACCGACGATGCGCTGGCCCAGACCTGGCTGCTGGGCTACACCGACTTTCTGACCCCCGACTCGCTGCTGATCGCTGACACGGCCGACCATGCCCTGAGCGTGCTGAAGTCGCTGCCGGCCAGCTTTGATGCCGGCGGTCTGCAAGTGCAACAGCACTTTGCCCGCTCAGCCGACGGCACCCGCGTGCCCTATTTCCAGATCGGGCCGGCGGCAGAGCGGCTTGCCGGCGGCCAGCCGACCCTGCTCTACGGCTACGGCGGTTTTGAAGTCTCCAAGCAGCCCTGGTACTCGGCCGCCTTTGGCAGCGCCTGGCTCAGCCAGGGCGGCGTGCTGGTGGTGGCCAATCTGCGCGGCGGCGGTGAGTTCGGCCCGGCCTGGCACCAGGCGGCGGTTCGCCAGCACAAGCAGCGCAGCTACGACGACCTGGCCGCCGTGGCCGAGGACTTGATCGCGCGCGGTGTCGCCCAGCCGGCGCAACTGGGCATCCAGGGTGGCAGCAACGGCGGCCTGCTGGTCGGCGCGGTGATGCTGCAGCGGCCCGAGCTGTTTGGTGCCGTGCTGTGCCAGGTGCCCTTGCTCGACATGCGGCGTTACCACCGGCTGCTGGCCGGCGCGTCGTGGATGGCCGAGTACGGCGACCCCGACCAGCCCGACGAATGGGCCTGGATCTCGAAGTACAGCCCCTACCAGAACCTGCGACCCGGCATGACGCTGCCGCCGCTGCTGTTGACCACCAGCACACGCGACGACCGGGTGCACCCCGGACATGCCCGCAAGATGGCCGCACGTTTGGCCGAGCTGGAACATGCGGTGCTGTACTACGAGAACACCGAGGGTGGCCATGCCGGCGCGGCCGACAACGCGCAGAAGGCCGACATGCTGGCGCTGGAGTTCGCCTTCTTGTGGCAGCAGCTGCAGCCCGACAAGCAGTAGCGCCACCGCGCTCAGTACCTTCGGAACGACCTGGTGGTACTGAGATCCTCCAGAATCGCGCCCATGAGCATCCACATTCACCACGACGCCGAGGCCGGCCGCTTCAGCGCAGACATCAATGGCCACATCGCCGAGGCCAACTACCGGCTGCAAACTTCACCGGCCGGCCCGCTGATGCACCTGGTGCACACCGGCGTGCCGCCGGCGCTGCAAGGTCAGGGCATTGCCGCGCAGTTGGTGGCCGCCGCGCTGGCTGAAGCCCGTGCACAAGGCTGGCGAGTGAGGCCAGTGTGCAGCTATGTGCAGGTCTACATGCGCCGCCATCCCGAGACGCAGGATCTGCTGGAATCACCCTGATCTGGCGACAGCACCGACTGCGCAACCCAGCCGACGCCTCCCATCACCCCTTCATGACGGTCCCATGCACACCGACGCCTTGCACGTACTCGACTTCTGGTTCCTGCCTACCGATGACCCGGCCCACGGCCAGCCGCGCCAGGTCTGGTTCCGCAAGGACGAGGCCTTTGATACCGAGATCCGCGACCGCTTTGGCCCGCTGATCGAACGCGCGCTGGTCGGCGACATCGACGACTGGCTGACACGGCCGGTTGAGCCGCTGCCGGCGCTGGCGCGCATCCTCGTGCTCGACCAGTTCACCCGCAACAGCTTCCGCGACACAGCGCGCGCCTTTGCCGGCGATGCGATGGCGCTGCAGACGGCGCGCGCGTTGGTGGCCTCGGGCGCCGACCGGGCGCTTGGTGGCGTTCAGCGGCAATTTGCCTACCTGCCTTTTGAGCATGCCGAGGACTTGTCGCACCAGCGCACCGCCGTTCAGTTGTTCCAGCAACTGGCGATCGACGAGCCGGCATGCGCCGAACTGGTCACCTGGGCCCAGCGCCACCTCGACGTGGTTGCCCGCTTTGGCCGCTTTCCGCATCGCAATGCTGCGCTAGGGCGGGCTAGCACCGACGAGGAGCAGGCTTTCCTGCAACGCCCGGACTCGGGTTTTTAGTGCCTGCGCAACGGCGCGGACGGCTGGCTCCGGCCACAGCCGAATCGCGCGAATCCAAGTCTTGCGCGACTTTCTGAGTCGACAACACTGCACAGGGATGTCAACCAATACTGCCACCCTGCCGTTAACCTCAAGCCGTCGAGTTTCGAAACAATCGACGGTTGACGCATGGCAGCACTGGCTCCCGTGCACATCAGATCAAATTGGAGAGTCACAATGAAAAAATCGATCGTCGCTTTGTCGGTCCTGGTCGCTGCCCTGTTCACCACGCAAGCTGTGCTGGCCCAGGACAAGACCCGCGCTGAAGTCAAGAAGGAAGCCGCTTCTGCGGTCAAGGCCGGTGAAGTTGGCAAGGGCCCGAGCGCTGGCCCTGGTGCCGACGCCACCTCGGTGAAGAACCGTGCCGAAGTCAAGAAGGATGCCGCTGCTGCCGAGAAGGCCGGCACCATCGAGAAGGGCCCGAGCCCCGGACCGGGCGCTGCCGCGAACTCGGTGAAGGCCCGAGCCGAAGTCAAGAAAGAAGCCGCTTCTGCCGTCAAGGCGGGCGCCGTGGGCAAGGGCCCCGACGTCAAGAAGTGATTCATGCGGGGGCCTGACCCCCGTTCACCTACTGGCGGCCCTGGCCGCTGGTGGGCTGAATTGAAGAGCGGTGACGCAGCGCACGCGGCATCACCGCTTTGCTTTCCGATTGGCGGCTCACCTCAAGCCGCTGGCTCCTGCTCCTGCAGCAAGCGCCACATCACCTTGCCCGAGCCGCTCTTGGGCAGCGTTTCGACAAACTCGACGATGCGCGGCACCTTGTAGGCCGCCATGTGCTCACGCGCCCACGCGATGATGTGCTCGGGCTTGGCGGTGGTGCGCGCCTCGGCGCGCAGCACGATCACCGCCTTCACCGTTTCGCCACGGTAGGCGTCGCGGCTGGCGATGATGCAGGCCTCCTGCACCAGCGGGCACTTGAACAGCAGCAACTCCACCTCGCTGGGCCAGACCTTGAAGCCGCTGGCGTTGATCATGCGTTTCAGGCGGTCGGTGATGAAAAAATAGCCTTCTTCGTCCATGCGGCCGAGGTCGCCGGTGCGGAAAAAGGGCTTGCCGTCGATCTCGATGAACGCGGCCTGCGTCGCCTCGGGGTGGCCCCAGTAGCCCTTGAATACCTGCGGGCCGTGGCTGACGATCTCGCCGGTCTCGCCTTGGGGCAGTTCACGCAGCGTCTCGGGATCGATGATGCGCGCATCGGTGCCGATCACCGGTATGCCCAGGCACTGCAGCTTGGCTCGCTCGGGCGGGTTGGCATGGGTGGGCGCGGCGGTTTCGGTCAGGCCGTAGCCTTCGGCAAAGGTGATGTTGAACTCACGCTGCAACCGCTCTGCCACCGCGTGCGGCATCGCCGCGCCGCCACCCGAGACGAACTTCAGACTCGACAGGTCAAAGCTGGCGTAATTTGGGCTGCCGAACAAGTCGATGATCAGGGTCGGAATGCAGGTCCAGTGCGAGACTTGGTGGCGGGCGAACAGTCGGCCGGCGAGTTCGCGGTCCCAGCGCGGCAGGATTACCGTGGTATTGCCGCCGGCCACCGAGCTGAGGCAGCCGTAGATGAAGCCGGTGATGTGGAACATCGGCACCACGCCCAGGCTCACCGCCTGCGGCGTGCTGTGGCCCCAGATCGCAGCGCTCATCACGTTGTGCATCAGCGTGCGGTGCGTGTGCATGCAGCCCTTGGGCATGCCGGTGGTACCGCTGGTATAGGGCAGCAACGCCAGGTCGTCGGGCTGCGCCAGGTGCGGGCTTGGCGCATGGCCGGCGGCCAGCGCGTCGGCCCAGCGACTGAAGCGCGTCGGCCCGGCGGCGGGCAGTTCGGGCGGCGGCGGATCGGCCTGCAGCCACTGCAGGATGGCCGGCGCGGGGGTTTCCTCGGGCGCCAGTTCAGCGGGCATGGCATCGGTAAAGCGCGTGGCCACGATGTGGCGCAGTTGCTGCGCCGCCGGCAAGCGGGCATTGGCCTCGGCCACGACACCGGCCAGGTCGGCGGTGGTCAGCACCACCATCGGGCCCGGATCGCTGATGTAATGGACGAACTCGTCGGCCTTGTTCATCGGGTTGACCGGCACCACCACCGCATCAGCGCGCAGCACCGCATGCACCGCCACCACGAACTGCGGGCAGTTCTGCATGAACACCGCCACCCGGTCGCCTTTGGCCACACCCTGGGCCTGCAGCCAGCCGGCCAGGGCCTCGGCCTGGCCCAGCAGGTCGGCGAAGCTCAGCGCCTGGCCGCAGAACAGGTAGGCCGGCTTGTCGGGATAACGGCGGGCGCTGACCTCAAGGTTGTAGAACAGGCTGGTTTCGGGCAGCACCAGCTGTTGGGGCAGGCGCTTGGGCCAGATGGCGTGGTGCGGACGGACGGCAGAAGACATGTTGGCAGCAGGCGGATAAAGGACAGCCTGCGGTGTACCGCAGCGCGCGCCGCACGCCCATCCTGCGGAACCCGCGAAAAGTCACCCGCGGGACGCCGCTCCGCACTGCGGCGGGCCGCGGCAGCGGCGGCGTTACCATCGCCTCTCGGTCACTTCGACTCCGTACTGCCATGCACCGTCGCAAGCTGTTGACTCTGGCGGCACTGCCGATGCTCACGCCCCTGGCTGCCCGCGCGCTCGACTTGCCGACAGGCCCGGTGGTGCTGAGTTTCAACGGCCGGATACGCCAGACCAACCGCGGCGGCAACGCGCTCTTCGACATGGCCATGCTCGAGCAGCTGCCGCAGTCCAGCTTCAGCACCCGCACGCCCTGGTATGCGCAGGCGCGCAAGTTCACCGGGCCGCTGCTGCGCGATGTGCTGTCCGCAGTCGGCAGCCACGGCAGCCAGCTGCGGGCGACCGCGCTCAACGACTACCGCGTCGACATCCCGGTCGACGACATCCAGCGCCACGATGTGCTGCTGGCACGGCTGCTCGACGACAAGCCGATGGCGGTGCGCGACAAGGGACCGCTGTTCATCATCTACCCGTTCGACCAGAACGCGGCGCTGCGCAGCGCGCTGTACTACAGCCGCTGCGCCTGGCAGCTGAAGTCGATCGAGGTGCAATGAGCCTTGCCCAACCGCCCGCGCTCGGCGCGGCTTCGGGTGATGCCGGCGCGCAGAGGCTGTCGATCTGGTTCTCGATCACCGGACTAGTGCTGCTCGCCACGGTGCTGGCCGCCGCCTTCGTGCAGGTGCGCCAGTACAGCCTGCTCGACTTGTCGGTACGCCAACAGGATGACTACCTGGCTTTCAACCTCTACCAGGTCGAGACCGAGTACCTGCGGCTGCGCGCGCAGTTGCGCCAGGAGGTCGATGCGCCGGGCAGTCCTGCGCTGCAACTGCGCTATGACATCTTTGTCAGCCGGGTGGCGCTGATGCATGGTGAGCGCGCCCAGCGGCTACTGGCCTATGGCGAGGAAGCCGCCGTGGTGATGCAGAGCCTTGACGACCTCATCCAGCGCGCAGACCTGTACCTGGGCACCGACCCGCGTGGAACGCTCAGCCCGCAAGCCGCACAGGTGCTGCTGGCCGAACTGGAGGCGCTGGACGTACCGGTGCGCCAGCTGATGATCGACGCCTCGCACCGGGTGGCCAGCCGCGTCACCGAACGCCAGGGTCAGGTGCGGCAACACAACCGCATCGGCCTGGCGCTCACCGGTTTCCTGCTGGCGGCGGTGCTGCTGTTTGCCGGCATTGCGCTGCGCCAGATGCGGGCGATTGAACAACGCCGCGGCCGCCAGGCGCAACTCGCCGAGCAGTTGCGCGAGGCGCGCATCGAGGCCGAGGCCGCCAACGCGGCCAAGAGTGAATTCCTGGCCGACATGAGCCATGAACTGCGCACGCCGCTGCATGGCCTGCTGGGCATGCTGTCACTGGTCAAGGAGTCGCCGCGCGATCCGCGGGCGGTGGAGTGGCTGGGCGCGGCCGACGACTCGGCCCAGCACCTGCAGCGGCTGATCGACGACATCATCGACCTCAGCAAGCTCGAGGCCGGCAGCTTGGCGCTGAGCCCCACACCCCTGCTGCTGGCCGGGCTGCTGCGTGAGGTGCAAGCGCTGCTGCTGCCGCAGGCCACAGCCAAGGGCCTGAGCCTGCAGAGCGAGCTCGACCCGGCGCTGCCGATGCGGGTGGCGCTGGACGCCACCCGCTCGCGGCAGGTGCTCTACAACCTGCTGGCCAATGCGATCAAGTTTTCGGAGCACGGCGCCATCGTGCTGCGCTGCCAGCGCCGCGTGGATGGCACTGGCACTGGCACTGGCACTGGCACGGGCACTGGCACTGGCACTGGCACTGGCACTGGCACTGGCACTGGCATTGGCGATGGCGATGGCGATGGCGATGGCCCGGCGATGCTGGTGTTTGAAGTCGCCGATACCGGCATCGGCATGGACCGCGACACCGTGACCGGGCTGTTCCGCCGCTTCCGCCGCGCCAGCGACCCCCGCGCCCGCCGCGAGGACGGCAGCGGCCTGGGCCTGGCGATCTCACGCAAGCTGGCGCGGCTGATGGGCGGCGACCTCACCGCGCGCAGCACGCCCGGCGCGGGCAGCGTCTTCTGCTTTTCCTGCCCCTTGTTGCCCGTCAGCGAGACCGCCGACGCCCCAGCACCGGCGCTGGCGCTGGCCCCGGAGGCTCGCCCACTGCAGGTGCTGGTGGCCGAAGACCATCCGGTCAACCAGCTCTACATGCGCGCGCTGCTGGCTCGCCTGGGCCACCATGCCACGCTGGTGGACAACGGCCTGCAGGTCTTGCAGGCGCTGCAGGCCCGGTTGCAGCAACCGGCCTTGCCGCCATTCGACCTGGTGCTGATGGATGTGCACATGCCGCTGATGGACGGGGTAGAGGCCACCGCCGCGCTGCGCCGCCTGCCGCCGCCGGTGGGCAGTGTCTGCGTGGTGGCGCTGACCGCCGACGTGTATGGCGAGACGCGAGATCGCTGCCTGGCCGCCGGCATGGACGATATGGCCACCAAGCCACTGGGTAGCCTGGCGCTGCGCGCCCTGCTTGACCGCCGCTTCGGCCACCCGGTGGCGGCACCCGGTGCGCCGGGTCTGCCGGCGCTGGCGGCGCCCGCCGATCGCCCGCCGCAATACTCGCCGCAATACTCGCCGCAGAACCCGCCGCACAACCCGCCGCATAACCCGGCCGCACCGCCGAGTCTGATCGATGCCGCCACCTTGATGAGCGTGCGCGACCTGATGGGGCCAGACAGCCTGCCATCGCTCTACAGCGGCTTCTTCAGCCAGGCCGAAGACGCCGCCCGCCGCATGCGCGATGCACTGCGCGATGCCGATACCGAGGCGCTGCGCCGCTGCGCCCACAACGTCAAGGGTGCGGCGCTGAACCTCGGCCTGCCGGCCCTGGCGCAGGCGGCCGCCCTGCTCAATCAGGAGGCCGGCAACCTGGCCGGGCCGCACCTGGCACTGGCGGTGCAGCGTTACGAAGAGATCACGCAGGCCACCCGAAGGCTGTGCCAGGGCGAAGGCTGGCTGCGCTGAACGGCGACGCGCGCGGCACGGCGCCGGCCGGCAGCGGCCGCCACCTGCCACGCCAGCCAATATCGCTGGGCCAGATGGCTTGCCCCGCGGCGCGGGTAGGCTGGGCCGGGCCCTGGGCGCGATCAGAGCAGCAGCGGCTCGGGCTCCAGGCGGATGCCGAAGCGCCCGTAGACACTTTCCTGGATGGCGCGCGCCAGCGTCACCACCTCGGCGCCGGTGGCGCCGCCGCAGTTCACCAGCACCAGCGCCTGGCGCTCGTAGACCCCGGCATTGCCCACCCGCTTGCCCTTCCAGCCACAGGCATCGATCAGCCAGCCGGCGGCCAGCTTGAAGCGGCCGTCAGGCAACGGGTAATGCACGATGTGCGGATCGCGGCCGATGATGTCGCGGCATTGCTCGGCACTGACCACCGGGTTCTTGAAAAAGCTGCCGGCATTGCCGATCTGTGCCGGATCGGGCAACTTGGCGCGGCGGATCGCGCACACCCAGTCGAACAGCGTCCTGGCGTCGGGCTGCGCATTGCCGGTGTCGGCCATGCGGCGCTCGATGTCCAGGTAGCCCAGCACCGGCCGCCAGGGCCTGGGCAGGCGCAGGCGCACGCGGGTGATCAGGCTCTTGCCGGCCAGGCCGCCGTAGCCGTGGCGCTTGAACACGCTGTCGCGGTAGCCGAAGGCGCAAGCCCGCGCATCCAGCGTGACCTGCCGGCCGGTGACCAGGCTCACCGCATCCAGCGACTCAAAGCGGTCGGCCAGTTCCAGTCCGTAGGCGCCGATGTTCTGCACCGGCGCCGCGCCTGCGCTGCCGGGGATCAGGGCCAAGTTTTCCAAGCCTGGCCAGCCCTGGTCCAGCGTCCAGGCCACCACCGCGTGCCAGGATTCGCCCGCGCCGACCTCGACGATCCACGCATCGTCGCGTGTTTCGAGCAGGCGCTTGCCCATCACCTCGACGCGCAGCACCACCTCGGTCGGGTCGCGGGTCAGCACCAGGTTGCTGCCACCACCCAGCACCAGCTTGGGCGCGCGGCCCAGTTCGGGGTGGTCCAGCACACGCCGCACATCGGCATCGCCGCGCACATGCACCAGCGTGTGCGCCACCGCGGGCAGGCCGAAGCTGTTGAGCGCGCGCAGGTTGGCGGCGCGGTCAATGGCCAGGGTGGAAGCAGCGGTCGGCATGGCTGGATTCTGGCCGATGCCGCCGCACCAGCCACTCAGTGCGCCGGTGCGATGAGAATACGCCCGTCCGCTCAACCCTCACCTGTCACGACAGAGGCCGCCATGCACCCTCCGCAACGCTGTTCGTGCCCGCGCCGCCCGCACAGCTTGTTGCCGCCCGGGACATGCAGCTTGCCCGATCGCCGCGTTGCCATGCTCGGTCTGGCTGCACTGCTATGGGCCAACGCGGCCTCGGCGCTGGAACAACCCAAGGGGCCGGTGCTGCTGACGGTGACCGGCAAGATCGGCGAGCGCAACGGCGCGGGCAGCGCCGACTTCGATCTGGCGATGCTCGATGCGCTGCCGCAACACAGCTTCGTCACCCGCACGCCCTGGTTCGAGGGGGCGCACAAGTTCTCCGGGCCGCTGCTGCGCGAGGTGCTGGCCGCAGCCGGCGCCAAAGGCAGCAGCCTCAGGGCGGTGGCACTGAACGACTACAAGGTGGAAATCCCGATCGAGGACGCCCGGCTGTTCCCCCTGATCATGGCCACCCGGCTCGACAACCAGCCAATGCGTGTGCGCGACAAAGGGCCGCTGTTCATCGTCTACCCCTTCGACGACAGCGCCGACTTGCGCAGCGAGCGCTACTACAGCCGCTCGGCCTGGCAACTGCGCCGCCTGGAGGTGCGCTAGCCCGTGACGCCAGCGCTATCGATGCCTGCCGCCGCGAGCAGGCCGCCCTTCTGGCGCCGGCCCAACGCCTGGCTGCTGGCCACCGGCATCGGGCTGGTGCTGGCCTTCGCGGCCATCGCCTGGGTGCAGATGCGGCAGGTGGCGCTGCTCAGCGGCACGGTGCGCTACGAAGGCGACAACCTGGTCTGGAGCTTCTTTCAGCTGGAATCGGAGATCCTGCAATTGCGCGATCTGCTGCGCGAGGTGCAGGCGGCGCCCGACACGTCCGATCTGGCGCAGGTGCGTCTGCGCTTCGAATTGCTTGCCAGCCGACTGCCCCTGGTGGAGCCGCACCGCCTGCGCCATCTGGTGGACTTCGGTCCTGCGCACCAGCAGGCCGTGGCCCAGGTACAGGCCTTCATCGATAGCCACGAGGCTGTGTTGGGCGAAGCCGCCAGCGCGCCGCCGTCACCGCAGGAGATCGCAATCAGCCTGGTGGAACTGGGCCGCCTGATGGCGCCGGTACACGATCTGACGCTGCTGTCGAACCAGATCATTGCCGAACAGGTCGGCCGCCGCAACGACGCGGTGCGCGACCAGACCCGGCTGGGCATCGGCCTGACGATCTTCCAGAGCCTGCTGACGCTGGCCTTTGCGCTGCTCACCGCGCGTCATTACCGGGCGCTGGAGCGCCGGCGGCTGGAACTGCAGCAGGTGGCCGACCGACTGCAGGATGCACGCGCCGAAGCCGAAGCCGCCAGCCAGGCCAAGAGCACCTTCCTGGCCAACATGAGCCACGAGCTGCGCACGCCCTTCAACGGCATGCTGGGCATGCTGTCGCTGCTCGACGCCAGGCAGCTCGATGCGGTGCAGGCCGACTACCTGCAGACCGCGCGCCAGTCGGCCAGCCACTTGCTGGCCTTGCTGGACGACATCCTCGACATCTCCAAACTCGAATCGGGCCGGCTCGAGATCGCCCGGCAGCCGCTGGACCTGCACCAGTTGCTGCACGATGTGCAGTCGCTGATGGCGCCCGGCGCCCAACTCAAGCATCTGGCATTGCGGCTGCAGTTGGCGCCCGAGTTGCCGCGCTGGGTGCTGGCCGACGGCAAGCGGGTGCGCCAGATCCTGTTCAACCTGATGTCCAACGCCGTCAAGTTCACCGACAGTGGCGAGGTCTCGCTCAGCGTGCAGGCGCAGGCGACTGGCGACGGGGCGTTTTTGCTGCGTTTCATGCTGCGAGACAGCGGCATCGGCATGGACGAGGCGATGCGCGGGCGGCTGTTCCAGCGCTTTGCGCAGGCCGATGCCGGCACGGCGCGGCGCTATGGCGGCACTGGCCTGGGGCTGGAGATCTCGCGCAGCCTGGCGCGGCTGATGGGCGGTGACATCGCAGTCGACAGCGCGCCGGGCCAGGGCTCGACCTTCACGCTGCACCTGACGCTGCAGGCATGCGAGCCACCGGCCGCCGCGCCACTGCAGACCGACGCCGCGCTGTCGTCGGACGCGGACGGCGCACCCGACAGCCAGGACGGTCTCGAGCTGCTGGTCGTCGACGACAACCCGACCAACCGCAAGGTGATGGCCGCGCTGCTGACCCGCATGGGTCACCGCGTGCGCCTGGCCCGTGACGGCGCCGAGGCCGTGGCCACGGTGCAGCAGCAAGCGCCCGATCTGGTATTCATGGACGTGCACATGCCGCTGATGGACGGGCTGGAAGCCACGCGTTTGCTGCGCGCCGGGCTATCGCCGGCAGCGCAAGTGCCGATCGTGGCGGTCAGCGCCGACGTCTTTGCCGAGACCCGGGCCCAGGTACGGGCCGCCGGCATGGACAATTTCCTGTCCAAACCGGTGCGCATGGCCGACATCCAGGACATGTTGGTGGCACGATTCGGTGATCGCGCGCGCCTCACCGCATCGCTGAGCGCACCGGTCGAACCTGAACATGCCACCATGAACCCGCCCGACACTGCCCTTCCCCCCGCGCCCCGCCGCCGCTTTCGCGCCAGCGACGTGGCATCGCAACTGGACATGGCGGTGATCGGCGACGTCTGCGTTGGCGTGGGCCTGGCGGGCTACCGCAGCATCCTGACGGCACTGCTCGAGGACGGCTCGGGCAACCAGGCCAAGCTGCTGGCGGCACTGGACCGCGCCGATGTCGGCGAACTGAAGGCGCTGGCCCATTCGCTCAAGGGCGCCTCGGCCAGCCTGGGCCTGCGCGCGGTGCAGGCCCAGGCCCAGCACATCGAGCAGGCGGGCATCGGCTTCACGCCGGCCGAGGCCAGCGCCGCCGCCGAACGCCTGCGCAACGTGCTGGAGAGCACGCGGGCGCTGCTGCAACGCATGGGCTTTGCGTGAGCGCCATTGCAGCCGGCCCGCTCGCGGCCGCGCTGGCAGACCGAAGGTGGCAGAATTGCCACAGTTCCTTCCCCTGATTCGATCGCCGCCATGCCCAGTTTCGACACCGTTCTTGAACCCAACCTGGTCGAATTGCGCAATGCGGTGGACCAGAGCAACAAGGAAATCGGCACCCGATTCGACTTCAAGGGCTCAGCGTCCAAGATCGAAAGCACCGAGGCCGGCAAGGAGCGCACGCTGCAGTTGCACGCCGACAGCGATTTCCAGATCGCCCAGGTGCGCGACATCCTGACCAACAAGCTCAGCAAGCGCGGCGTCGACATCCGCTTCCTCGACTTCAGCCACAAGATCGAGAAGATGGGCGGCGACAAGGTGCGGCAGACCGTGCCGGTCAAGCAAGGCATCGACAGCGACAACGCCAAGAAGATCGTCGGCATCGTCAAGCAGAGCAAACTCAAGCTGCAGGCCGCGATACAGGGCGACGCCGTGCGCATCACCGGCGCCAAGCGTGACGATCTGCAGGCAGCCATGGCCATGTTGCGCCAGGAAGTCGCCGACATGCCGCTGGCCTTCAACAACTTCCGCGATTGAGCCCCGTGCCCCGCTGCCGCCTGACAACGCTGGCGCTGGCCCTGTTGCTGGGTTGTGGCGCAGCGGCAGCGCAGACGGTGACGGTGACGCTGTCGGGCAGCCTGGGTGCCAGGAAAGCGCTGCTGGTCATCGACGGCCAGACCCAGATGCTGGGCGTGGGCGAAAGCGCGCGCGGCGTCACCCTGCGCCGGCTGGGTGACGGCGAGGCCGAGGTTGAGGTCGAGGGCCGCAGGCTGGTGTTGCGCCTGGGTGCATCGCCGGTCCGCGTGGGCGTGGACGCCGCCCCGCCCGAGAGCACCACCGAGATCGTGCTGCCGATGGGGCCCGGCGGGCACTTCGGAACACAAGGCACGATCAACGGCAAGTCGGTGAGCTTCATGATCGACACCGGCGCCACCAGCGTGGCCTTGAGCCAGAGCGAAGCCACCCGCATCGGCCTGGACTGGAAGCGCGGCCGGCCCGGCATCACCAACACCGCCAACGGGCCGGTGCCGGCGTACGGCATCAACCTGAGCTCGGTGCGGGTCGGCACGGTGGAGGTGGCCAATGTGGCCGCCGTGGTGCTGCCCAGCGACATGCCGATGGTGCTGCTGGGCAACAGCTTTCTCAGCCGCTTCACGATGCGCAGCGACGCTGACGTGATGCGGCTGCAGCGCAAGCCCTGAGCGCCCCGGGCGCTTCCCGCCCGGAGCGGCCGGGACATGGCTGCAGTCTTCAACCCATCGCGCGCCGCCTATCATCGCGGCATGAAGCGACTGTGGGACATCTCGCCGCCCGTGCAGCCGGGCTCGCCGGTGTTCCCGGGCGACACCGCCTTCGAGCTGCACTGGAACTGGACGCTGTCGGCCGACTGCCCGGTCAACGTCAGCACGCTGACGCTGAGCCCGCACACCGGCGCCCATGCCGATGCGCCGCTGCACTACAGCGCCGACGGCGCGGCCGTCGGCGCATTGGATCTGTCGCCCTTCCTCGG
>JBBQZM010000093.1:0-13422 GCA_038207685.1 Burkholderiales bacterium | reverse complement strand
AAAGCGGCTCGCCGTAATTGCTTTGATCCAGTCCACTGGCCGACTGCCTCGAGCCGCAACCAGTCGCATCGGTCCTGCCCCCGGAATCCTCGAAAATCGACCCCAAGAAGCGACCAGATGCCTGGCGTTCTTACACTGGCGTCATGCTCTTCCTGCTCTCCCCCGCCAAGACCCTGGATTACGAACGCCCGCTGCCGCGCGGCGTGCGCCAGCGCATCACCGAGCCGCTGTTCGTGCCGCAGGCCACCGAGTTGATGACCGGCCTGAAGACCCTGGCGCCGCGCGAGGTGGCCGGGCTGATGGACTTGTCCGACGAACTCGCCGCGCTCAACGTCGCCCGTTACGGCGTCTGGACGCCGCTGCACGACGCCGACAACAGTCGGCCGGCGATCCATGCCTTCAATGGTGATGTCTACGACGGCCTCGACGTGCGCAGCCTGCAGGGCGCCGATCTGGCCTGGGCGCAAGCCCATCTGGTCATCCTCAGTGGACTCTACGGCGCGCTGCGGCCGCTCGACCGGCTGCAGCCCTACCGGCTGGAGATGGGCACCCGCCTGGCCAATGCGCGCGGCAAGGACTTGTATGCTTTTTGGGGCGACACCGTGGCTGACTACCTGTGCCAGCGCCTGGCCGACGACAGGTACCCGGTGATCGTCAACCTGGCCTCGCAGGAGTACTTCAAAGTGGCCGATCGGCCGGCGCTGGGCGCCCGCGTGGTCGATTGCGTGTTCGAGGACTGGAAGGCCGATAGCCAGGGCGGTCGCTACAAGCTGATCAGCTTCTTCGCCAAGCGGGCGCGCGGGCTGATGGCGCGCTGGGCGATCCAGCAGCGGGCGCGCAGCGTCAAGGCGCTGCAAGGCTTCGACGCCGACGGCTATGGCTTCGTGGCGGCCGAATCGTCGGCCGATCGGCTGGTCTTCCGCCGTCGGCAGGCTGGCTGAATATGGCCTGCGTTGGCGCACCGGCCACTGCACAGGCGGCTGCCGCGCTGACAAAATAGCGGCGCATGAGCACCACCACCACCCAAGTCGTCTCGCCGGAACTGCGGCAGTGGATCGTCGAGCAGGCCCACGCCGGTTGTCGGCCCGAGGACGTGCTGGCCGCGATGCGCAACAGCGGCTGGGACGAAACCGTGGCCATGGGCGCGCTGGGCCAGGTGCTGGACGAATTCCTGGGCGCCCATGCGGCGCAGAAGGCGGCCGAAGTGCTTGCCGCGCTGCCGCCCCAGGTGCCGGTGCCGGGGCCGCAACTCGACGGCTCGCCCAGCCGGCTGTGGGCGCACGACCGCGAAGTCAGCGTGCTGCTGACCATGGTGAACCCGCGCGTCGTGGTCTTTGGCGGCCTGCTGAGCGACGAGGAGTGCGACGCCCTGGTGGCGGCGGCCGAACCGCGCATGACCCGGTCGGAGACGGTGGTGATCGAGACCGGCGGCAACGAGATCAACACCGCGCGCACCAGCGACGGCATGTTCTTCGGCCGCGGCGAATCGCCGCTGTGTCAGCGCATCGAGGCCCGCATTGCCGCGTTGCTGCACTGGCCGGTGGTCAACGGCGAAGGCCTGCAGGTGCTGCACTACCGGCCCGGTGCCGAATACAAGCCGCACCACGACTATTTCGACCCGGCGCAGCCCGGCATGGCGGCGGTGCTCCAGCGTGGCGGCCAGCGCGTAGGCACGCTGGTGACTTACCTGAACACGCCGCTGCAAGGCGGCGGCACGGTGTTTCCCGACGTGCAACTGGAAGTGGCGCCGATCAAGGGCAACGCGGTGTTCTTCAGCTACGACCGGCCGCACCCCAGCAGCCGCAGCCTGCATGGCGGCTCACCGGTGCTGGCCGGCGAGAAGTGGGTGGCCACCAAGTGGCTGCGCGAAGGCGAGTTCATCTGACCACCATCTTTGCCCGGGCTGTCAACGGCGGCGGTTGACGCCACTTTGCGGGTGCGAGCGCCTTGCTCACCCTCCTCTGGAACAACACCATGAAGCACCTCATCGCTGCCCCGACCGCCGCCACTTTCAGCCTGGGCGCGTTGGCTCAAACCGCTGCTCCGGCTGCGCCCGCTACGCCTGCCGCACCGGCCATCGCCGCCGCCGCGCCGGCCAAGCAGGCTGCCGAGCCAATGGCCAAAAGGTCTGTCAAGGCGCACAAGAAGGCCAACAAGTCGGCCAAGAAGACCCAACCTGCGGCGTGATCTTTGTCGCGCAGGCGGGTGGCGTCAGCCACGCCGCCGCTGCCGCTGCCCAGCAACCCGGCCTTGGCTGGGTGTGCTCTTTGCGCTTGCTGGCACAGCCTCCTACAGCTTGACGATTTCGCCGTGCTGCGGCACGCGCACTTGCCAGCCCAGTTGGTCCTTGATGCGCAGGCGCAGCGTATCGGCGGCGTCAGGCTCGCCGTGCACCACGAAAGTCTGGCGCGGTGCCTGGGGCAATTGCCGCAGCCAGGCCAGCACTTCATCGGCATCGGCGTGGCCCGAAAAACCCTGCATCGAGCTCACCGGTGCGCGCACCGGCACGTATTCGCCGTGGATCTTCACCTCGCCGGCGCCGGCCACCAGCTGCGCGCCGCGTGTGCCGCCCACCTGGAAGCCGGCAAACACGATGTGGTTTCGGTCGTCGGGCGCCATCACCTTCAGGTGGTGCAGCACACGCCCGCCGGTGGCCATGCCGCTGGCCGAAATGATCACCGCCGGCATGCGCGACGCCGACAGGCGCATCGACTGCGCCGCGGTGTGGACCATGCGCACGCCGTCGCACAGCTGATTGACCTCGCGCTGCGGCACACGCAGCAGCTTGCGGTGCTGGGTGTAGAGCGCGGTGGCCTCGATCGCCATCGGGCTGTCCAGGTAGACCGGCAGGTGGTCGGGGATCTCGCCGGCGCGCTTGAGCCGCTGCAGCACCAGCAGCAGGGCCTGTGCCCGGCCCACCGCAAAACTCGGCAGCAGCACCTTGCCGCCACGGGCGATGGTGTCGCGGATGATCTGCGCCAGCTCGGCCGGCGTGTCGGTGGCCGGCGGATGCTGGCGGTTGCCGTAGGTCGATTCGACCAGCAGCACATCGGCAGCGGCCAGCGGCTGCGGCGGCGGCATCATCAGGTCGGCGCTGCGGCCCAGATCACCCGAGAAGGCCAGCGTCTGGCCGGCATGGCGCAGCGACACCGCGCAGGCGCCCAGCAGGTGGCCGACCGGCGTCAGCTGCGCCTCCACATCGCCCAACTGCCGCCAGCGCCCGGGTTGCAGTGGCACCAACTTCTCCAGCGCCTTCCTGGCGTCGGCGCGGGTGTACAGCGGCAGCGCCTTCTCGTGGCGCGAGTAGCCGTAGCGGTTGGCGCGGCGCGCGTCTTCTTCCTGCAGGTGTGCGCTGTCGAGCAACAGCACCCGCGCCAGATCACAGGTGGCAGGCGAGGCATGGATACGGCCGCGAAAGCCCGCCTTCACCAGCCCCGGCAGCCAGCCGCTGTGGTCGAGATGGGCATGGCTGAGCACCACGTCGTCGATCTCGCGCGGCGGCACCGCCAGTGGCGCCCAGTTGCGCTCGCGCAGCGTCTTGTAACCCTGGAACAAGCCGCAATCGAGCAGGATGCGCCGCTCACCCAGGGTGACCAGGTGGCGCGAGCCGGTGACGGTGTCGGCGGCGCCCAGGAACTGAATCTGCATCTTGTGCTCTCGGGATGGAACAGACCCCGATCATGACGCATGGCTGAGCGGGGCTCGGCCGCTGCTCAGCCGCTGCTCAGCCGCTGCTCAGCCGCAACTCAGCCGCAACTCAGCCGCAACTCAGCCGTCATTCAGCCGTCATTCAGCCGCCCAGACGCTGGAACTCGAAGAATTTCTCGCCGCCAAAGGCCAGCGTGCCCATCAGCACGATGCCGCCGGCCATCAGCGCGATGATCACCGCGAGCACCGGCCCCCAGCGGGTGGCGTGCAGCGGCTGGTGGTAGCGCTCGGCCCAGCGCTCGTCGGGCGTCAGGCCGATCAGGATGGTCGACAGCATGGCGATCGCCAGCATCAGCCCCAGCAGCGGGATCAGCAGCCAGGCGGCGTGATCGTCCTGGCCCAGGTTGCGCATGCGCACCGCGCCGACCAGGCCCAGCAGCGTGGGCAGCGGGTAGGCCCAGGCCCAGATGTCGCGCCAGCCGTAGAGGTAGAAGCGGTGGCCGCCCAGGGGGCCGGTCAGCAGCGCCAGCCAGGCGGCCAGGGTCTTGGATTTGTTGTAGGTCGTCATGACGCTCAATCTCGGCCGGGCTGGCTGTCGCCGGTGCCCAGGGCGCGCTGCATCAGCACCACGTCCAGCCAACGGTCGAACTTCCAGCCGGACGCCTTGAGCACGCCAGTGTGCTCGAAACCCAGCGCCGCGTGCACGCCGATCGAGCCGGCGTTCTGCGCGTCGCCGATCACCGCCAGCATCTGGCGCGCGCCGGCGGCCTCGCAGCGGGCCAGCAGTTCAGCCAGCAGCAGCCGGCCCAGGCCGCGGCCACGGGCGTCGGGGTGCAGGTAGATCGAGTCCTCGACGCAAAAACGGTAGGCGCGGCGCGGCCGAAAGTGGTTGGCATAGGCGTAGCCCAGCACTCGGCCATCGACCTCGGCCACCAGCCAGGGCAGGCCCTTGGACAGCACATCGTCGCGGCGGCGGGCCATTTCGGCCTCGTCGGGGGGCGGGGCGAGCTCGAAAGTACCGGTGCCGTTGAGCACCGCCTCGGCATAAATCTCGGTGATGGCCGGCAGGTCGGCCGCGGTGCTGGGACGCAGAAGCAAGGCGGGTGAGGGCATGATGGGCAAATTGCGCCACAGGAATTGGGCGGTGTCAGTTTATAATGCTCGGTTTTCGGCGACGGCGGGCAGTGAATGCCTGCGTATCTACGGCGCCGGAATGGCAGTGTGCAGCAGTGTGCAACTGCGCAGCGTGAACCCTGTGCTGCGTGTGTCTCGGTGGCCCTATCCCCATAGTCCTCCAGCCCGCGCAGTGACCTGATGGATCGGCCTCGAGTGTCTCCTTGGCTGGCCTGTCGACAACGAATTATTGGAAGATCAACATGGTCGTTATTCGACTGGCTCGTGGCGGCGCCAAGAAGCGCCCGTTCTACAACATCGTGGTGGCCGATTCGCGCGAGCGTCGTGATGGCCGCTACCTTGAGCGCCTCGGGTTCTACAACCCGATGGCCGCTGGCGCGGAGCAGCCGCTGCGCGTGGCGCTTGACCGTCTGACCTACTGGACTGGCGTTGGCGCGCAGATGTCGCCCACCGTCAAGCGCCTGGTCAGCACCGCGGCCAAGGCCCAGGTGGCACCCGCCACCCCCGTTGCTGCCGCCTAAGCAGCAACACCGCGCCGCGCGCTGCCTGTCGCCATGACGCTGGCCGCGTCCGGTGCTGCCGAAGAGGCCGCCTTCCCCGACGACGCCGTCGAGGTGGGTGTGGTCACCGGTGCCTGGGGCATCAAGGGCGGCATCCGTGTCAAGCCCTTCAGCAAGACCGCTGACGCCTTGTTTGCCTCGGCGCGCTGGTTCATCCGGCCGCCCGAGGCGGTAGCGTCGGGCCCCGGCGCCCAGCCTGGCGTGGCCAGGTTTCCGGCGCTGCTGAGCATCACGCAGAGCAAGGGCCAAGGCGATGCCGTGGTGGCCACGGCGCGTGAACTGCCCGACCGCAACGCCGCCGAGGCGATGAAGGGCGCGCGTATCTTCATCGCCCGCGCCAACTTCCCTACCGTGGGCGACGGCGAGTTCTACTGGCTCGACCTGATCGGCCTGGCCGTGATCAACCGCCAGGGCGAAGCGATGGGCGAGGTGATCGGCCTGATCGACACCGGCCCGCACAGCGTATTGCGGCTACGGCCGGACGGCGCTGAAGCCGATGCCGAGACCAGTGAGCGCCTGATCCCCTTCGTGGCTGCCTTCATCGACGACGTCAACCTGGCCGAGCGCCGCATCACCGTCGACTGGGGCCTGGACTACTGACCCTGACGGTCGCCGCCGCATGCGCTTCGACGTCATCACGCTGTTTCCTGAGCTCTTTGCGCCGCATCTGGCGCAGGGCATCACCCGCCGCGCCTACGACAGCGGCCAGGTCGACGTGCGGCTGTGGCCGCTGCGCGACCATGCGCTGGACGCCTACCGCCGGGTCGACGACCGGCCGTTCGGCGGCGGCCCCGGCATGGTGATGCTGGCCGAACCGCTGGAGCGCGCGCTGGCCGCGGTGCGCGCCGATCGTGGCCTGGCGGCTGGCGAGCCGCTGCCGGTGATCCACTTCACGCCCACTGGCGAACCGATCAACCAGACCCTGGTGCGCCGCCTGGCCGACGATGCCGAAGGCCCGGGCGCGGTGCTGCTTTGCGGCCGCTACGAGGGCATCGACCAGCGGGTGATTGACCGCCATGTCACGTTGGAGCTGAGCCTGGGCGACTTTGTGCTGTCGGGCGGCGAACTGCCGGCGCTGGCGCTGCTGGATGCGCTGGCGCGGCTGCAGCCGGGCGTGCTGACCGCGCAATCGCACGAGCAAGACAGTTTCTCGGCGGCCGACGGCCTGCTCGACTGCCCGCACTACAGTCGGCCCGAGCGCTTGTTGACACCCGATGGTGCCGAACTCCCGGTGCCGGCGGTGCTGCTCAGCGGCCACCATGGCCAGATCGACCGCTGGCGGCGCGACCAGTCGCTGGCGCTTACCGCGCGCCGCCGGCCCGAGCTGATCACCGCCGCCCGCGCCGCCGGCCGGCTGTCGGCGGCCGACGAGAAGACGCTGCGCGCGCTGGCCGCGTCAAACGGCCCATCGATCACGCTATAATCAAAGGCTTTTCGATCCTCTACCGGGCAACCAAAGCACAACAAGGCAGCACCATCCGGGTGTTGCAGCTGCGCCGGCATGATCGCTCCAGGAGAAACACCAGTGGACCTGATCCGCACCCTCGAACAGGAAGAGATCGTTCGCCTGAACAAGACGATCCCTGTTTTTGCCCCCGGCGACACCGTGATCGTCAGCGTCAACGTCGTGGAAGGTACCCGCAAGCGGGTGCAGGCCTACGAAGGCGTGGTCATCGCTCGCCGCAACCGCGGCCTGAACAGCAGCTTCATCGTGCGCAAGATCTCCAGCGGCGAAGGCGTCGAGCGGACCTTCCAGCTCTACAGCCCGCTGATCGCCAAGATCGAAGTCAAGCGCCGCGGCGATGTGCGCCGCGCCAAGCTGTACTACCTGCGCGAACGTTCGGGCAAGTCGGCGCGCATCAAAGAAAAACTCTCCTGACCGGAGGTCAGCCGCGCACCAGGTGCGCGGTCGCGCAGAGCGCGAAGAGAGTTCTCGGGGCGACGCGGCGCAGCCGCACGACACAAAGGTTGTCCTGTGCAAAGCTCAGGGCGGCGCGTCAGCGCCGCTGGATGCATCGCAGCCTGACAGCGGACGCGGCGACGCGGCAAGGCCGCACGCCTCAAAAACTTTCCTGAGAACGCCGTCATTCCCCAAAGCCGCCCCCCCCGGGCGGCTTTTTCATGCCCGCCGCACAATCCATCCCATGAGCCTGCCGCCGCCGCCCCGCATCCTGGATCCCGAAACCGTGCCCGTGGCTGGCACCGACGAGCACCTGCCGCCGGTGCCGGCCGAGCGCCTGCAACCCGAGTTACTGCGCCAACGCTTTGCCAATCCGTTGCCGGGCTGGGCGCCTGAACTGCCCGGCGACGGCGCGCGCTTCGATCCGCTGCAGGCGCCTGCGCCGGCCGCCGTGCTGGTGCCGCTGGTGATGCGCGATGGCGGCTTGCAGGTGCTGCTGACACGCCGCACCGCGCACTTGCGAGCCCATGCCGGGCAGATCAGCTTTCCCGGCGGCAAGCTTGAGTTTGACGATGTCGATGCGGTGGCTGCCGCGCTGCGTGAGACCGAGGAGGAGGTGGGCCTGGCGCGCCACCATGTCGAGGTCATCGGCGCGCTGCCGATGTATGCCACGGTGACCGGCTTCGAGGTCACGCCGGTGGTGGCGCTGGTGCAACCCGACTTTCGGCTGCAACTCGACGCCTTCGAGGTGGCCGAGGCCTTCGAGGTGCCGCTGAGCTTCTTAATGACGCCGGCGCACCACCGCCGCCATCGTTTTGAGCTGGCCGGGCAGCAGCGGCAGTTTCTGTCGATGCCCTGGCAGGGGCTGGACGGCGACGGCCGGCCGCAGCGCTATTTCATCTGGGGCGCCACCGCATCCATTCTGCGCAACCTCTACGCGTTGCTGTCGCTGCCGCGCTGAGCCGGCCCGGCCGAAGGCGGTCGGTATGATGCGCAGCGATGAGTTTCTTTGCCGTCCTGCTGGCCCTGGTCATCGAGCAGTTCAAGCCGCTGCCGCGTGACAACTGGGTGCACCACACCCTGGTGTCCTGGGTCGGCTGGACTGGCCGCAACTTCGATGCCGGTCGTGAGCGCCACGCTTGGGTGGTGTGGTTTGTCTCGGTCGGGGTGCCGGGCCTGCTGCTGGCGCTGGTCTACCTGGCGGTGGCGCAGTGGAGCTTGGTGCTGGCACTGCTGTTCGACGTCGGCGTGCTCTACCTGACGCTGGGTTTCCGCCAGTTCAGCCATTACTACACCGACATCCGCGACGCGCTGGAGCGTGGCGACGAGAACGAGGCCCGCCGCCTGCTGGCCGAGTGGCGCCACCTGGATGCCAGCGAGCTGCCGCGCACCGAGTTGCTGCGCCATGTCATCGAGCATGCGCTGCTGGCGGCGCACCGCCATGTCTTCGGCGTGTTCTTCTGGTTTGTGCTGTTCTCCACCCTCGGCCTGGGGCCGCTGGGCGCGGTGCTTTACCGCATGGCCGAATTTGCCGCCCGCTACTGGACTTATCCCAGCAAGGCGCTGGGCGAGCCGGCCAACCCGCGGCTGATGGCGGTGTCGCAGCAGATGTTCCGGTGGATCGACCATGTGCCCTCGCGGATGACCGCCTTCGGCTTTGCGCTGGTGGGCAATTTCGAAGAAGCGATCAACGCCTGGCGGCGCGACGCCACGCTGTGGAAGCACACCAACGAAGGCGTGATCCTGGCCTCGGCCGCCGGTGCGGTGGGCGTGCAACTGGGTGGCAGCGCCGCACCGGGTGTCACGCCCGATCGCTCGCGCAGCTTCGAGGCCGGCCCAACCGAAGACGCCGCCGCCGAAGGCTCGACCGGCGGCGAGCCGCCGCAGCTGGGCCATTTGCGCAGCGTGGTAGGCCTGGTCTGGCGCTCGGTGGTGTTGTGGATGCTGTTGGTGGCGCTGTTGACGCTGGCCAACCTGGTGCGCTGAGCAGCCGCCAAGTCGCCAAGCAGCCCGTGGGCTGCCGGCCCGCCGTTGTAACACCAGCCTACCAGCGCTTGGCCGTCAACTCGGCTTGCAGCTCGCCGTAGATGCGGTAGCGCGAGGGGTGAATCTCACCCTTCTCAAGCGCCTCGCGTACGCCGCAGCCGGGCTCATGCAGATGGCTGCAGTTGTAGAAGCGGCAGTCTTGCGCATGGCGGCCGATGTCGGGCATCAACGACGCCAGCGCTGTAGCTTCGAGTTGGCGCAGGCCGAATTCCTGGAAGCCGGGTGAATCGATCAGCGCGCTGCGCCGGCCGTCGTCCAGCCAGTACCAGCGGGTGCTGGTGGTGGTGTGGCGGCCGGTGTTCAGCGCCTTGGAAATCTCGCCCACCTGCACATCGGCCTCGGGCACCATCAGGTTGATCAGCGTGCTCTTGCCCATGCCGCTGGGGCCCAGCACCAGGGTGGATTTGCCGGCCAGCAGCGGCGCCAGCAGCGCCCGCGCCTCGTCGCCACGCGCGGTCAGCGACAACTCGATCAGCGGCACACCCATCGCGGCATACGGCGCCAGCCGCTCACGCGCCGCGGCCACCGCTGGCAGGTCGGTCTTGTTGAGCGCGATCAGCGTCGGGATGCCGGCCGATTCGGCGGCGATCAGTGCACGCGCCAACTGGGTCTCGGCATACATGGGCTCGACCGCCACCAGCACCAGCAACTGGTCGAGGTTGGCGGCAAAGGATTTGGTCTTCCACTCGTCCTGGCGGAACAGCAGGTTGCGGCGCTCAGCCACGCGCTCGACCACGCCGGCATCGCCGGCCGGCGCCCAGTGCACCCGGTCGCCGACCACCAGGTCGCTCTTCTTGCCGCGGGTATGACACAGCAGCCGGCTGCCGTCGTCGGCCTCCACCATGCATTGACGGCCATGCGCGGCCACCACCAGGCCGTTGCCGGCCGAGCCCGCGCCGCCGGCCGGGCCAGCCGTACCAGCCTTACCCAGAATGCCGCTCATGCCGTGCGCATCTGCAGCGCCGCCAGACGTTCGACCGCTGGTGGATGCGAGTAGTAGAAGCGCACGTAGATCGGATCAGGCGTCAGTGTGGCGGCGTTGTCCTCGTGCAGCTTGAGCAGTGCGCTGGCCAGGTCGGCGCCGCTGGATTGGTCGCAGGCATAAGCATCGGCCTGGAACTCGTGCTTGCGCGACAGCTGCGCCGTCAAAGGCGAGCTGAAGAAGCTGAACACCGGCACCACCGCCATGAACAGCAGCAGCGCCAGCGCGTCATTGGGCGCGCCCAGGTTGGGCTGCACGCCCAGCCCCAGGTAGAAGGCCGGCTGGCTGGCCAGCCAGCCCAGCAGCGCCAGTGCGCCCAAGCTGAGCGCGAACACCATCACGATGCGTTGGCTGATGTGCTTGTGCTTGAAGTGGCCCAGCTCATGGGCCAGCACCGCTTCGACCTCGCCGGGGTTCAGCTTGGCCAGCAAGGTGTCGTAGAACACCACCCGCTTGGCCGCGCCCAGGCCAGTGAAGTAAGCATTGCCATGGGCCGAGCGCCGGCTGCCGTCCATCACGAACAAGCCCTTGGCGGCAAAACCGCAGCGCTGCATCAGCGCGCGCACCCGCTCGGCCAGTGAGGCATCGGCCAACGGCTCGAACTTGTTGAAGATCGGCGCGATCAGCGTCGGGTAGACCACCATGATCAGCAAGTTGAAGGCCACCCAGGCACCCCAGGCCCACAGCCACCACAGGCCGCCGGTGGCGCCCATCAGCCACAGCACCAAGGCGGCCAGCGGCAGGCCGATCACCGCACCCACCGCCGCGCCCTTGAGCTGGTCGGCCAGAAACAGCCGCCAGGTGGTGCGGTTGAAGTCAAACTGCTGCTCGATGCGGAAGGTGCTGTAAAGCTCGAACGGCAGATCCAGCAGCGCGCCGATGAGCGCAAAGCCAATCAGCAGCGTCAACTGGTAGGCCAGGCTGCCGAAGCTTGGCTGCACCCAGGCCAGCAACAGGCTATTGAGTGCCTCCAGCCCGCCCAGCAGCGTCCAACCCAGCAGGATCACGCTGCCCGCGCCGGTGGCCAGCAGGCCGAAGCGGCCCTTGGCCAGGGTGTAGTCGGCAGCGCGCTGGTGCGCCGCCAGGCTGACCGCGCCAGCAAACGCGGCCGGCACCGCGCCGCGGTGGGCGGCCACATGGCGCATCTGGCGGCTGGCCAGCCAGAACTTGACAGACAGCGACAGCAGCAGCGCGGTGGCAAACAACAGGGTGAGCGGCAAGGGCGACATGGCGGCGAGTGTAGGCGGGCTGCGCCGCCGACGTGAGCGCTGTGGGCAGCGCCGGCGCTGCGACAATCGCACCATGACCGAGCCCAATACCACCCCCACGCTGGCCATCAGTGACCAGAACCTGATCTGGATCGACCTGGAAATGACCGGCCTGTCGCCCTTCACCGACCGCATCATCGAGATCGCGGTGGTGGTTACCGATCCGCAGCTCAATGTGCGCATCGAAGGCCCGGTGTTGGCCATCCACCAGAGCGACGAAGTGCTAGACGGCATGGACAACTGGAACAAGGGCACCCACGGGCGCAGCGGGTTGATCGACCGTGTGCGTGTCTCGACCATCGAAGAGAGCCGCGCCGAAGCGCTGGTGATCGACTGGCTCAAACAGTACGTGCCCAAGGGCAAGAGCCCGATGTGCGGCAACTCGATCTGCCAGGACCGGCGCTTCCTGGCCAAGGACATGCCGCTGCTGGAGGCCTTCTTCCACTACCGCAACCTCGACGTCAGCACGCTCAAGGAGCTGGCCAGGCGTTGGAAGCCGGCGGTGCTGGACGGCTTCAAGAAGGCCCAGGCGCACACCGCGATGGCCGACATCCACGAATCGATCGACGAACTGATCCACTACCGTCAGCACTTGCTGGCGGTCTGAAAACCGGCGCGGTCACGCGGCAGCGCCCGTCCCAAAGCCCGGCGGCCTCCTAGCCCTGATCTCAGTCTGAGATCAGACCGAGATCAGGTCGACCTCAAAGACCAGGGTGGCGTTGGGCGGAATCACGCCGCCGGCGCCGCGGGCGCCATAACCCAGCTCGGCCGGGATCTGCAGCACGCGGGTGCCGCCGACCTTCATGCCCTGCACGCCTTCGTCCCAGCCGCGGATGACTTCGCCGCCGCCGAGGTGGAAGCGGAACGGGTCGCCACGGTCCTTGCTGGAATCAAACTTCTTGCCGCGGCCATTGGCGGCGCTGGCGTCGTGCAGCCAGCCGGTGTAGTGCACGGTGACGCGCTGGCCGGCGGCGGCTTCGGCGCCGGTGCCCGGCGTGGTGTCTTCGTAGTGCAGGCCGGAGGCGGTGGGGGTCATGTCAAGGTCCGTTTCAAGGGGATCAAAGGGCCCGCATCATGCCACCGTACCGGAAACCGCTGGTTTCCGGCGCCCGCGCAGCGTTCGGCCCAGGCTTGGGTGGCAGCGGCCAGCCAGTCGCTGACGCTGGCCGCGGGCAGCGCCGGCAAGCCCAGCACCGCAGCGGCGGCGCACAGCGTGGCCAGCGCATCGCCGGTGTGCAGCGCCGCGGCGCCGTTCTGCTTGCTGAGCTTGTGGCCGTCGGCGGCCAGCACCAGCGGTGTGTGCAGGTAGCGCGGCGTCGGCAGGCCCAGCAGGCGCTGCAGGTGGATCTGCCGCGCCGTGTTGTCGGCCAGATCCTCGCCGCGCACCACGTCGCTGATGGCCTGCGCGCCATCGTCCACCACCACCGCCAGCTGGTAGGCCCAAAGGCCGTCGGCGCGGTGCAAAATGAAATCACCCACCGTGCAGGCCAGGTTCTGGCTCTGCGGCCCCAGCCGGCGATCGTTCCAGTGAATGTTGACCTCGGCGCCATCGATGACCGTGCGCAGCCGTGTGGCGCGCGGCGGCTTGCCATGCAGGCCGTCGCGACAGGTACCGGGGTAGATGCGCTCGGCAAAACGTGTCGGCGTGTCGCCTTGCGCTCGCAAGGCCTGCTCGATCTCGCGCCGGGTGCAGCCGCAGGCATAGCTGGCACCCAAGGCCTGCAGTCGGTCCACCGCCGCCTGGTACAGCGCACCTCGCTGCGACTGCCAGCACGGCGGCTCATCGGGCCGCAGGCCCAGCGCCGCCAGCTGACTGAGGATGAACTCGGCGGCGCCGGGGATGCAGCGCGGCGTGTCCACATCCTCGATGCGCACCAGCCAGCG
>JBBQZM010000092.1:0-13593 GCA_038207685.1 Burkholderiales bacterium | reverse complement strand
ATGCTGGTCTGCTTGGCCCTGCTGCTGCTTCGCCTCGGACGGCGCAGCGCTCAGACGCGGCGCTGGCGCCAACGAACTGCACCAATGGCCAGCAGGCCCAGCCCCAGCATCGCGTAGGTGGACGGTTCCGGCGCGGCCGTGATTTGCAGATTTCTTCAATCAAAGATCGCTGTCAGTGCTTTCTCGAGTTGCAGGCCTGTTGCCTCGACCATGCCTTTCAAGCCCTTGCCGTGCTCGACCCGCGTCGGCAGCTCGTGGGCGGGTTGCCCGCGGATCTCATCCAGGTGTTGCGCGGGCCTCGCGCGCTCGCCGCATCAACTCGTCGATGTGCTTCAAGCGGGATTGCGATTCAAGAATGTGCTGCTCTGTCAGCTTGTTGCGCTCGTACATAGGGCCCTGAGTACGGTGGATATGGGGTGGATATGGGGTGGATATCGGGTGCATAGTGGATATGGGGCGGATGTTGGCAGCTTGCGCTTGCGCAGCCTTGAGTGCGATCAACAAAGCGTCTTGATCCGTCGGCCACTGTGGCGCTGATCGCTCGCCTGTCTGTTCACGTGTCTGCTCACCTGCCCGCTCGCCCATCTGCCTGGCTCGACGGGACTCGCCTGGCAGCGGCATCATCTGGCTCCGCGCTCGCCTTCCGCTTTTGCCTGCCATCCCCACCCGCCCTCCTCACATGTCCACGCCCTCGTCGCTTCGCCACCAACTCAACCGGCAGATCGGGCTCTTGCGTTCGCTGCTGGTGTACCGCGGCATCCCCTGGCGCGGCGCCCAGTTACGGCGCTTCTACCGCCGCTTCGTGCCCAGGGGCGGGCTCGCCTTCGACGTCGGCGCGCACGCCGGAAACCGCGTCGCCGCTTTCCTGCAGCTGGGGGCCCGGGTGGTGGCGGTGGAACCCCAGCCCGACTTCGTGCGCCTGCTGCGGCGCCGGTTTGGCGACGACGACAGGGTGACGCTGCTGCCCGTGGCGCTGGGCCAGGCTGTGGGCCAGGCGCAGCTGCTGGCCAGCGTGCGCACGCCCACGGTGTCGACGTTGTCGGCCGACTTCGCCCGGCGGGCGGCTGCCACGGCGTCTTTCCGCGGGGTGCGCTGGGAGCCCGGCCCGGTGGTGCAGGTCGACACGCTGGACGCACTGATCGACCGCCATGGCCGCCCCGACTTCGTCAAGATCGACGTCGAAGGCTATGAACTGGCCGTGCTGCAGGGCCTGAGCCAGCCGCTGCCGGCGCTGTCTTTCGAGTTCCTGCCCGCCGTGCGTGACATCGCGCTGGGCTGCATCGACCGGCTCGAAGCACTGGCCGCACCCGGCCCGCAGCGCTACCTCTACGCCGTGTCTCTGGGTGAGCGCCTGCACTTGCTGCAGCCGCAGGGCGTGCCGGCCGAGACGATGCGCGCCTGGTTGCTGGCCCTGCCGGCGAACGCGCCCTCGGGCGACGTGCATGCCTGGTGGGCGGCGGACAGCAGTTCAGGCCCCAGCGGCTGAAGCCGTCGTCGCCGCCTGTCGAGCCTGCCGCGCCTGCCGCGCCTGCATCGTCCACCTCGCGGTAGTGCGCCGCCACCCGACGCGCCCGACGCGCCCGCCCCGCGGAGGCGCCGCAGGGCTCATTGCCGGACGGCTTCGAACTCGATGATCAGGGACACCTCGTCGCCCACCCAGCCGTTGGCCACCGCGTAGTTCATGCCGAAAGCGCTGCGCTTGAAGCTGCCGCGTGCCGACACGCCCATCACGTAAGGCTTGCGGCCGAAGCCGCCCATCGGGGACTCGGCGCTCTTGTTCCAGGTGGCCTGCAGCGTCAGCGGCTGGGTCTTGCCCAGCAGTTGCAGCTGGCCGGCGATCTCGAACGTGCGATCGCCGGTACGCCGCGCGGTATCGGCGCTGAAGACCATGCGCGGGAATTCGCTGCTGTTGAGGAAGTCGGGGCCCTTCAGATGCTCGTCGCGCTTGCGCTGGTTGCTGAAGACGCTGGCGGTCTCGACCTCGATGCGCACGGCCGACAGCCGGACGCCGGCCTCGTCGAAGCTGAAGTTGCCGCGGGCGGTGCGGAACAGGCCCAAGGTCTTGGCATAGCCGATGTGGTCGACCAGAAAGGCCACGGTCAGGTGGTCGGGATCGATCTCGTAGCGCGCCGCCTGGGCCTGTGCCCAGACAGGCGTCGGCACGACTGCAAGCAGGCCCAGGCCAAGGCAGGTAGCCAGGCTCAGCCCAGCCAGCAGCTTGCGCCGGCCGCGGCGTGGTGGGCTCGGTGGGTGACAGGGCGAGGCAGGTGCGGGTGTCGTCATGTTCAAGGCTCCAGACAAGGGTGGCGCCTGCGCGCCAGGAAGTGCACATCAATGGCGAACGAGCCGGCCAGCAGCGCCAGGCTGGCCGCCGCCAGCGGCGTGGCCACCGCGGGCGACACAATCGGCGCCAGACAGACGATCAGGCTGCTGATCTGGACCACACATACCGCCTGGCGCCGACGGCTGGGCGGCAGGGCTGCGGCCAGCCAGCGCCAGCGCCAGGCGGCGGCGACGAACAAGTAGCGCAGCAGCCCAGCCAGCAGCACCCAGGGCCCGACCTGACCGGCCTGCCAGACCAGGGCGCAGAGCACCGCGGTGTAGGCAGCGTCGGTCTCCATGTCGAAGCGGGCGCCGAAGGCGCTGGCCAGGCCGCTGCGGCGCGCCAGCGCGCCGTCGGCCGCGTCGAGTAGCGCCGTCGCCGTGGCCAGCACCACCACGGCCCAGGCCAGCGCGCCCGGCCCTGCCGTCGGGTCTGACCAGGCGGCTTCGCCGAGCAGGCCGACCAGCAGCCCGGCCAACGCCAGCCGGACGAGCGTGATGCGATTGGCGCCGCCGAGGCGGGCGTGGGGATGGGTGCCCGCGCGCAAGCCGGCCCCGATCGCCACCCCGCCTGCCGCCAGCCAAGCCAGCGCTTTGAGCACGTAGTCGCTGCCCAGGTCGGCGGCCCAGGCCGCTGCCAGCGCCGCCAGCAGCAGGACAACGGCCACCAGCGCCAGGTCAAACCACGCGCCGCGCATCAACGCCCGGCGGGTAGTGTCCACGCTGCAAGGCACGGTGACTGGCGCGGGCGAGAAGGGCTGTACCGGCGGGTTCATGACCGAGACCGTACCATCTGCGCGGCGTCTTTGTGTGGCGCGTGGGCATCGGTGGGCGCTCGCGCACGTAAGCCCGTTGCCCGTTGCCCGATACCCATTGCCCGGCCCGTCGATGCCTGAAATCTTGAACACCCCGTCCCTTCCTCTTTCGCACGAAGCCGGCGCCGAAGCCCGCGCCTGCTGGGTAGTCGCCCCCTGCCGCGCGGAACTGCGCA
The DNA here is from genome assembly GCA_038207685.1 of Burkholderiales bacterium. Classification (GTDB taxonomy): domain Bacteria; phylum Pseudomonadota; class Gammaproteobacteria; order Burkholderiales; family Burkholderiaceae_C; genus Pseudaquabacterium. Next base: position 10,280 of record JBBQZM010000092.1, on the reverse strand, counting down.
GCGAGACCTTGCCGGCCCTGGCCCCGGGGCAGGTGCGCGTACGCGCCCTGCACAGCGCCATCAGCCGCGGCACCGAAGGCTTGGTGTTGCGGGGCGAAGTGCCCGCCAGTGAATACCAGCGCATGCGTGCGCCGTTCCAGGCCGGCGATTTCCCGGCGCCGGTGAAGTACGGCTACGCCAACGTCGGCCGGGTCGAACAGGGGCCGGCGGCACTGCAGGGCCGCACGGTCTTCTGCCTGTACCCGCATCAGACGCTGTACCAGGTGCCGGCCGATGCCGTGCTGCCCGTGCCGCCCGGGGTGCCCGCGGGCCGTGCGGTGCTGGCGGCGCTGCTGGAGACCGCGATCAACGCACTCTGGGACGCCCCCCCGCGTATCGGCGACCATGTTGCTGTCGTCGGCGGCGGCACGTTAGGCATGCTGGTGGCCTGGCTGGCAGCGCAGGTGCCGGGCTGCACAGTGCAGGTGGTCGATACCGTGCCGGCCCGTGCCGAGATCGCCGCTGCGCTGGGTGCGTCGTTCGCCTTGCCAAATTCGGCAACTGAGGCGGCCACGCCCGAAGCCGACCTCGTCGTGCACACCAGCGGCCAGGCCGCCGGGCTGGCCACGGCGCTGCAACTGGCCGGCTTCGAAACCACCGTGTTGGAACTCAGCTGGTACGGCAGCCGGGCGGTACAGGTGCCGCTGGGCCAGGCTTTCCATGCCCGGCGACTGGTGTTGCGCAGCTCGCAGGTCGGCAGCGTGGCCGCGGCGCAGCGCGCACGCTGGACCCATGGTCGGCGGCTGGCCCTGGCCTTGTCGCTGCTGACCGACCCGGTGCTGGACCGCCTGATCACGCACAGTGCCGCCTTCGATGACCTGCCCGAGGTGCTTGCCCGCCTGGCCAGCCCTTCCGGAATCCAGCCCGATAGCGCGAGCGACATCCTGTGCCAACGCATCGACTACCCGCCCGGATAAGCGCCCGGCATAGCTCGGCATAAGCACTCATCCGAACCCGAACCGAGCCAGAAAGGCCCACCACGATGTACGCCGTCAATGTCAGAGACCATTTCATGATCGCCCACAGCTTTCGCGGCGAAGTCTTCGGGCCCGCGCAGCGCCTGCACGGCGCCACCTACGTCGTCGACCTGGAACTGCGCCGTGCCGCGCTGGACGTCGACGGCATCGTCGTCGACATCGGCCTGGCCACGCAGGTGCTGCACGAAGAATTGGCGGCGCTGAACTTCCGCAACCTCGACGAGTTGCCCGCGTTCGCCGGTCGCAACACGACCACCGAATTCCTGGCGCGCGAGATCTTCGACCGCATCGCCACGCGCATCGCCGCCGGGGCGCTGGGCCCGCATGCGCTGCCCGGCGCTGATTCGCCCGGGCTCGCGCAGATGCGCGTGACCTTGAACGAATCGCACGTGGCCTGGGCGTCGTACGAAGGCCCGCTGCCGGCTGTGGCCTGAGACAGAGAGACAACGTACATCACCCGCAATGGCCACACCGCGCGCATTCAGCTTCCTGGTGCCTGGCGACTGGTCCACCCCGACCGGCGGCTACCAGTACGACCGGCGTTTGGCGCAGGCGCTGGGCGCGGCGGGCTGGGACGTCGAGCTGCTGCGGCTGGATGCCGACTGGCCAGCGCCCGACGCGGCAGCCCTGGCCCATGCGGCGGCGCAGGTGGCCGGCTTGGCCGGCGGCACGCGGGTGGTGGCCGACGGCCTGGCGTTTGGCGCGCTGGGCGTGATGGGCGACATCGTCGCCGCGCACGCCCACCGGCTGCGTTGGGTGGCCCTGGTGCACCACCCGCTGCATCTGGAAACCGGGCTGACCCCTGCCCTGCGCCAGCGGCTGCTGGCCAGCGAGACGCGCGCGCTGCAGTTCGCGCGCCGGGTCGTCGTCACCAGCCCGCACACGGCCCGGGACGTTGCCGCGATGGGCGTGGCGCCAGGGCGCATCGCGATCGTCGAGCCGGGCACCGACGCCTGGCCGCAGCGGCCGGCTGATCCCCGCGCCAGCGCGCCCAAGGCTGGCCCGGTGCGGCTGCTGTGCGTGGCCACCGTGACTCCGCGCAAGGGCCACGCAGGGCTGTTGCAGGCCCTGGCCGGCCTGAAGTCGCTGCCGTGGCAGTTGCACTGCGTGGGCAGCCTCACCCGCGATCCCGCCACCAGCGCGGCGGTGCGCACGCTGGCCCGGGACAGCGGGCTGGCGGAACGCGTGGTCTGGCAGGGTGAAGTGGATGCCGCCGCGCTGCGGGCGCACTACGCCGCGGCCGACCTGCTGGTGCTGGCCTCGCTGCACGAAGGTTATGGCATGGTCGTGGCCGAAGCGCTGGCGGCAGGTCTGCCGGTGCTGGCCAGCGAGGCCGGCGCGCTGGCGCAGACACTGCCGCCGCAGGCCGGCTGGCGCGTGCCGGCGGGCGACGTGCTGGCGCTGCAGGCAGCGCTGCATCGGCTGATCAGCGATGCTGCACTGCGCGCCCGGCTGGCCGCAGGCGCCCGCATTGCCGGTCGCCAGTTGCCGGACTGGCCGGCCCAGGCAGCACGCTTTGCCGCCGTGCTGGACAGCGTGTGAACACGCGCCGACCCGAGATGGCAAGCCCCACCGCAGCCAGCTTCAGCGCCGACTGGTTGCAGCAGCGCGAGCCTTTCGACACCGCCGCACGTGACGCCGCCGCACCGCGGCTGGCGTTGCAGGCGCTGCGGGAAAGGTCGGCCGCCGGGCATGGCTCCGCCCGCCTACCGCTGCGCATCATCGACCTGGCCTGCGGCACCGGCGCCAACCTGCGCTGGCTGGCGCCGCGGCTGGGTGGCGCGCAGCAATGGCTGGTGGTGGACCACGACGCGGCGCTGCTGCAGCGTTGGCCGGCCTGCCGGGGGCTGCCGGTGGGCAGCCACAAAGCACGGCTGCGCTACAGCGGCACCGCTGCGCGTACAAGCTTTGGCACCGGAATTGGCATCGGCTTCAGCGCCGACATCCTGCGCCGCCAGCTCGACCTGGCCCAGCACCTGGAAAGTCTGCCCTGGCAGGCTGCCCAGTTGGTCACGGCTTCGGCATTGCTAGACCTCGTCAGCGCGGCTTGGCTGCAGCGGCTGGTGGCAGTGGCCAGCGCCGCGCGTGTGGCCGTGCTGATGGCGCTGAGCGTCGACGGCCGCCAGCGCTTCGCCCCGCGCGATGCCGACGACGCGGCCGTGGCCGCGCTCTTCGAGGCGCACCAGCAGCGCGACAAGGGCTTCGGTGGCCCGGCGCTGGGTGCTGCTGCGGGCCCTGCGCTGGTGCTGGCGCTGCGCCGCGCCGGCTACCGCGTTGGCCAGGCACGCAGCGACTGGTGGCTGGACGGCCGCCACGACACACAGGCGCTGGCGTGTCAGCAGGCGCTGATCGACGGCATGGCCGGTGCTGCGATCGAACAGCAGCCGGCCGCCGTGGCCAGCGTGCGGGCATGGCAGCTGCGGCGGCTGGCTGCGGCAGCGCGCAGCACGCTGCGCGTGGGACATCTCGACGTGCTGGCGCTGCCGCCACGCTGACCGGGCCCTGGCCGCTCAGCCAAGCTCAGCCGAGTTCAGCCAAGTTCACCCAGGCAAAGCCGCGCCGGCTGCCGTGCCGCGCAGGTCCAGGTCCCACAACATGTCGTCGCCCAAGGCCAGTTGCCGCGCCGGTGGCCGCGGGCAGTCAGCCAGGCGCGCCGGCCCGGTGTGCTGCAGCCCGCGCCGGCCGGCGCCGATGATCACCGGCGCGATGACCAGGTGCAGCCGGTCCAGCACGCCGGCGGCCAGGCAGCGCGAAACGGTGACACCACCGCCTTCGACCAGCAGCACGCGCAAGCCTCGCGCGCCCAGCGCAGCCATCACCCGGGCCAGGTCGGGGCCTTGTGCCTGGTCTGCCGGGTCTGCCGGGTCGTTGACATCGAGCAGCCCGTCCACCGCCAGCACCTCGGCCGCACCACCCGCCAGCCGCGCCTGCGCTTGGCCCGCATGGCGCCGGTCGCAGAGCCACAGTGTCGGCGCTGCCGCATCGCGAAACAGCCGCGCGCGGCCGTCCAGGCGTGCGGCCGGGTCCAGCACGACGCGTACGGCGTTCGGGCCGCTGACGCGGCGGGTGGTCAGCTGGGGGTCGTCGGCAACCACCGTGCCGGCCCCCACCAGCACGGCGTCGCACAAGGCGCGCAGGCGGTGCAGATGCAGCAGGCCGGGCGCCCCGGTGACGAAGTGCGAGTCACCGCTGGCCGTGGCGATGCAGCCGTCCAGGCTCTGCCCCAGTTGCGCCAGCACCCAAGGTGACGAAGCGGCACCGGCCCAGGTCGGCGCCAGGCGGGCGTCGAGCAAGGGCTTGTAGAACGCGAACCAGTGGGCACTGGCAGGGCTGCAGGGGCCCGTCAGGCACCAGCCACGCACGGGGTCGATTTGCAGCGAGCCACTGCCGCCACTGCAGCCGCTGCGGCGGGCTTGGGCCTGCGGTGCATCGCGCGCCTGCAGCATCTGCGCCCACAGCAAGGGCCAATCGGAGGGAGAGGTCAGGGACATCGGGCGATCATGGCAGCCGGGCGCGAAGGACGCACGAGCCGCTCGGATGCTGGTGAACGGCTATCCTGCCGGGCATGAATCGTATCCATTGTCTGTCCTTGCCTGCGGCGGCCCTGCGCCGGCGGGCCCTGCAGCCGCATCGATAAGCCGCATCGATAAGCCCATGCCGACTCACCTGACCACCCTGCTCGCCGGCGCCGAGCCTGCGGCTGATCCGACTCGCGCCGCCCGGATCCGCGTCGACCGCGCCTGCACCGAACTGCGACGCGGGCGCCCACTGGCCCTGGCCAGCGGCAATGACTGGCTGCTGGCGACGGCGATCGAAACCCTCAGTGAAGACGGGATGCAGCAGATGCTGCAGGCCGGACCGGCACGGCAGTTGCTGCTCAGCGCCGAGCGCCTGCAGGCGCTGGGCATGAGCACGGCGACTGCGCCGTCCCTGCCGCAGGCGCTGACACTCCCGCCCGACATCACGCTGGCCGCGCTGCAGCAATTGGCGGGTGTGTCGCCCGGCCCAGGCGACCGCAGCCTGCTGGGCAGTGCCGCCACCGCGGCGACTGACGACCTGGCCTGGTCTGCTGCGCTGGCGATGTGCAAGCGGTCGCGCCTGATCCCGGCCCTGCTGCTGGTGCCCTTGAACGCCGAGGCTGGCGCCGCGCTGGAAGCTGCGCAAATGCTGCAGATCGACGCGGCCGATGTCAGGTCAAGCCTGTCAGATCGCGCTGCGGGCCTGCGCCGCGTCAGCGACGCACAGGTGCCGCTGGCGGCCGAAGAAGACTGCACCCTGGTGCTGTTCCGTGAGGTTGACGGCGACGCCGAGCATGTCGCCATCGTTGTCGGACAGCCGCCAGCGGACGCGCCCGTGCCGGTGCGCCTGCACTCAGCCTGCCTGACCGGCGACCTGCTGGGCAGCTTGCGTTGCGACTGCGGCCCGCAGTTGCAGCGTGCGGTTGCGCTGCTGGCTGAGACCGGCGGCGTGTTGTTGTACCTGGCGCAGGAAGGACGCGGCACCGGCCTGGCCAACAAGCTGCGCGCCTACCGGCTGCAGGACAGCGGGCTTGACACGCTGCAGGCCGACCGCCACCTGGGCTTTCGCGAGGACGAACGTGACTTCGCCGCCGCCGCAGCGATGCTGCAGGTGCTGGGCCACACGCGCATCCAGCTGCTCACCAACAACCCTCAGAAGATCGAGGCGCTGCGCCAGGCCGGCATCGATGTCGTCGACCGCGTGCCGGTGCATGGCCCGGTGACGGTGCACAACGAACGCTACATCCGCACCAAGCAGCAAGCCGGCCACCTGGGTGGCGACGACTGAAGCTCATTCAGCGGCAACTTTGAGCAGCGGCATCACCTCGACTTCGGCCAGCAGCCGCACCAGGCAATCGGCCAGATGGTCCAGCAAGCGTTCGCCGCTGGCCGCGCTGGCCGCGCTGGCGTTGCCGCAGGCACCCTGGGGGTTGAGGTCTTGGGTCATCCAGCCGATGCCCACTGGTTTTTCGGCCCCCAGCAGCCCGCCGCGGCGGGCCAGTTCGGCGCCCAGGCTGGGAAAGTCGGCCAGGGCTTCCGTGCGCACCAGGTCGGGCCGCAGGTGCAACAGCAACGAGGTTTCGACCGCGCCGCCGTGCAGCCCGTGCGCCAGTTCATCCGCGTCGAACAGGCCCGGCGGCACGCCGAAAGAAAAGCTGTGGGCGCGCACCACCAGCAAACCGTGCGCCACGCGCAGCCGCAGCGCAGCCAGGTCCACGTGCGCGCGCTGGCCACCATGGCTGTTGAAGATCACCAGCTTCTTGACCCCCGCCCGTGCGACGCCGCGACCCACCCCCAGCCACAGGCCCAGCAGCGCGTCGAGATCGGCGCTGAGGGTGCCCGGGAAGGCAGTGTGTTCCAGGCTGTCGCCGATGTTCAGCGCCGGCAGCACCAGCACCGAGGCCGATGGCGGCAGGCGCCGCAGCGCCTGGTCGACCACGGCCTGATTGATGAGCGCGTCGGTAGCCAACGGCAGGTGCGGGCCATGCTGCTCGATCGCTGCCACCGGCAGCAGCGCGATGGTGCGTGCCGGGTCGACCCGTGCAAAGTCGCAAGTGGTGAGATCCTGCCAGTGCCCGCTGCGGATGCTGGGAAGCGCAGCGGGTGCGGCAGCAGCGGCCGGGGTGTTCGTGTTCATCAAGGTATGAGGTAAGGGTCGTTCGGGTCCACCGCAGTGTCGGGCATCGGCGTGCCGGCCGTGCCGGCCCACCAGGCCAGAACCACCGCCAGGGCGGCCAGCAGCGCGGCGGCCGGCAGGCGCCAGCGCGGCGCCAAGGCCGCCGCAGGCAGGCGCGACAGCAAGGCCGGCACCAGAAAGGCCAGCGCCAGCAGGGCCACCTGCAGCGCGCGCGTCGTGCTGCCTGGGGCCGGCACCGCCAGCACCCAGGCCCAGGCAATCGACAGCCAAGTCAGGCCGAGAGGCCAATGCCAATGCCAATGCTCCCCCGTGGCCGCAACCATGCCCGCCGAAGGCCGCAGCCACGCCCATCCAGCCAGGGCCATGGCGGTGCTGGCCAGCATGCCGGCCAGCTGCGCCAGCAGCAACGAACCGCCGGTGGCCGCCAGCGCGGCCAGGCCCAGCGCCGCCGCGGACAGTACGGCCAGCGCGGTCAGCATGGCCAGGCCGACCCCGCCAGCAGCGGGCGCAGCCGCGTCGCCCCGGCCCCCGGCCAGTTGCCACAGCACCGCCCCGCCCATCAACCCGGCACCCACCAGCAATGGCAGGCTGGCCTGCCCGCCTGCCAGCCACAGCCCCGCCCCGGCCCAGGCCAGTACGGCAGACAGACGCGTCCACAGCGGCCTGGCGCCAGCGGTGTCGCGGGCGCTGGCCAGCAGGGCCAGCGCCAGGCCGGCCAAGACCACCCACGGCAGCTTCAGCGTGCGCGAGTGCGCCGGCCACTCAAAACCCGGCAGCCACGCCAGTGCCCCCAACAGGCCCAGCATTGCGCCGCAGCTGGCCCAACGTTCGCCAGGCCAGACGCGCAGCGCGGCCATGCCCAGCAGGGCCAGCAGCAGTGGCAGGACGAAGGTCTGGAAAAGCGGGTGCTGAGACATGCTTTGGAGCGGGGACGGCAACAACGCATCATCGTTCAGTTGTCACCGGGTGTGGCCGAACATGGGCATGGCCCGAGCCGGACCGGTCGGTCATCCGGGGCGATGCCGCCGAGACGAGCCAGGGTCTGCGGAGCGGTTGCCGCGTGCGCGGGATCGGCACCATCGGCGAAGCGAGTGACGGCTCTCCTGACACGAACTGTGCTTCGGCCATGTTCAGCTCTGTGCCCGATCCCCGTCAAATTGCAGCCGGTGGACAGCACCTCGTCTCAAGGACCCAGTCGGATCTTCATCCCGCGGCATGCCCGTGAACATCATTCACATTCTGGAAGCGATCAAGATCGAGAAACATCACGGCCACCGGCCAGTCGTGGCGTTCGGCAAGCGCGAGGGCGTGCGCGAGCCGATCATTGAACAGCGATCGGGGGTAGGCCCTGTTGTTTCCGCCAATGCAGTTCTCTAGCTGGTCAGCGCCACTTCAACCACCTTCAGCTCGTCGACCCCCTGCGCCAGCAGTCTTCGTTAGGCTGACCAGATCCTCGGTGCATTCCTGCACCTTGGTCTCGACTACTTGAAGGGTTTGTCTGGCAGGTAGCGGGGTCGCACCCTGCTGCGATAGTTCACTTCGTGCCTTGATTCGTTTGCGCCAAATCCTCGGCGCATGCCTCGACCTTGGCCTTGAAGTCATGTCCTTGTTCCAGCGCCTGCTCCCGCTCGACGGGCGAAATCGGTGCCACCGGCATGTCGGCGGTTGCCAAGGGTTGGTCGCTTGGTTGAATCGTCATTGCCTGCGGTCGAAGTGGTGCGAAGCGCCGCCAGAAGACGCTCGAGGGTCACGAGATCAGTCGGCTGGGTGAGGCGGTCGTCAAACCCGCCGATCGAACCGTGGTGTTGCCGAACAACCAAAGCTTATTTTTTGGGAAGTTCCTCTGCCAACCCCTTGGAGAGCGCAGCCCCCGCGGCGTTGCTCATCTCTACCGGCAACACCGTCCCGTTCTCGAACATGAGTTGCACGCGCACCTTGCCATTGGTCTCCGAAGACATTGCACCTGCTGCCAGGCAGTCCAGTGCCGGCGCCGCAGCGCCGGGTGGCTGTTCTGTCTTGTCCAGCAACGCGATGGCAACCGCAGGCGCGAGTTCCGTGGCGATGGCCACGTTGGTTGCTGACTTCTTGGCTCGTTTGCCGGCAGCCGACTTCGAGCGAACGGTCTTGCCATTGGGTGCCGCCTTCTTGGGCCGCTTCGATGGAGATCGCGCAGCACGAACAGAGATCGTCATGGTTCAGGTTCTCGGGTGGAAGGACTAAATAATAGACGTTGGACTGGACCGCGCACCAGCAGTCACTCGAGACTCCTCGGCACGATCGCTCCCAACAAGTTTGCGTGGTCGCCCCAGCACCGTGCAGGACATTCAGGCCCGCTGCAGATGTGGGAGCACGGATTGCAGTGTCTGCGATTTTCGCCGTTTAGCCATCACCAGGTGAGACTTTGCGACGCTGGTCTACTGCTGCTGCGCGAGAATCTGGCGCATGAAGTTGTCCTGCTTGTTGGCGGACTTCCTCACCGCCAACGGCGCGCAGGTGACGGCGCTGAAGAGCCTCACTCAGGGTCTGGCGGCGCCGGGCCGGCAACGCCTGGGCGCCGCCCATCGGTATGTTGCGCTGGCGCGCGCCGCAGCCGGCGGCCCCCTGGTCAGGCACCCGCGACGCCTCCAAAGTGGGCAATGCCTGTCCACAGAAACGTGGCTTCTCGCTGGAAGGCGGCGGCAACCCTGGCACGCTCGACGAGGACTGCCTCAACCTCCACGTCTCCACCCCGCGCGCCGAGCCGGGAGCGCGGCTGCCGGTGATGGTTTGGCTGCACGGCGGCGCCCTGATCTTTGGCGCTGGCTGGCTGCCGCTCTACGACGGCGCGGCGCTGATCAAGAAGCTCGGCGTCGGTGGCGTGCTGGTGCGGTCGCTCTACCGCGATGTCAAAGGCGACGCAGAACTCGGTCGCCAGGTGGTGCGCGACGCGGTCTTCATCGCCTTCGCGCGCCGTATTGCGGTGCTGCACGCGACCAAGGGGCCGGTTTGGCACCACTACTTCAGCCGGGTACCGGATGGCCTGCGCGATAAACAACCTGACGTGCCGCATGGCGGTGAGGTGCCCCCCGTGTTTGGCATCGCCGATCTGTGCGCCTGTACCGGCGCCACGCCCACCGACGGTGACCGCGCTGCCGAGCAAGCCGTGGCGGCACGCTGGGTCGGCTTAGCAAGCGTCGGCCGGCCCGACGTACGCGGCCTGCCAGCCTGGCCAGCCGATGCGAAGTTCAAGAGCGTGCTGCTCGAACTCGGCGACAAGCAGGTTGTGCGATCGGATTTCATGTACCACCGGCTCAACACTTTCATTGCCGCCGGCAACCTGCTTGAACGCTGACACCTGGCGCGACGGCACCGCGCACATCGTGATATCGCCGCTGGAGTTCCTGCAGCAACTCGCTGCGCTGGCCCTGCGGTCGCGGCCGTACCGTTGAACGACGGCTTCAAGGCTCTCCATTTCGCGGATCAAATGTCCGCGGGGCAGCCGGGTACATGCGCAGCGACGTGAACACAGCGTGGAGGTTCTGGGCCGCGCACCAACCTGCCGGGGGTGCTTCGCGCTGGCGCTGAGGATTGACTGGAGCGGGCCTTGTCGTTCGCCTCAGGCTCTCACGC
>JBBQZM010000091.1:0-13606 GCA_038207685.1 Burkholderiales bacterium | reverse complement strand
GTTCTCGAAGGTCGCTGTTTGGCTGGTGATAGCACTCGTGCTGTTCACCGTGTTCAAGCAGTTCGACCGCGGGGTGTCGTCAGGTGCGGTGATCGGGTACTCGGAGTTCCTCGATGAAGTCGCGGCCAAGCGCATCAAGTCGGTGGTGTTGCAAGAGGGCCAGGGCGGCACCGAAATCATCGCGCTGACCACCGACGACAAGCGTATCCGCACGACGGCTACTTACCTCGACCGCGGTCTGGTGGGTGACCTGCGCAACTACGGCATCAAGTTTGACGTCAAGCCGCGTGAAGAGCCTTCGTTGCTGATGAGCCTGCTGGTCAGCTGGGGTCCGATGTTGCTGTTGATCGGCGTCTGGGTCTACTTCATGCGCCAGATGCAGGGCGGCGGCAAGGGCGGTGCGTTCAGCTTCGGCAAGAGCAAGGCCCGCATGCTCGACGAGGCCAACAACTCGACCACCTTTGCCGACGTCGCCGGCTGCGACGAGGCCAAGGAAGAGGTCAAGGAACTGGTCGACTTCCTGAAAGACCCGCAGAAGTTTCAAAAGCTGGGCGGGCGCATCCCGCGTGGTGTGCTGCTGGTCGGCCCTCCCGGCACCGGCAAGACGCTGCTGGCCAAGGCCATCGCCGGCGAGGCCAAGGTGCCGTTCTTTTCGATCTCGGGCTCTGACTTTGTCGAGATGTTTGTCGGCGTCGGCGCAGCACGTGTGCGCGACATGTTCGAGCAGGCCAAGAAAAGCGCGCCCTGCATCATCTTCATCGACGAAATCGACGCTGTCGGCCGCCACCGCGGTGCCGGCCTGGGCGGCGGCAACGACGAGCGCGAGCAGACGCTGAACCAGATGCTGGTCGAGATGGACGGCTTCGAGACCAACGTCGGCGTGATCGTGATGGCGGCCACCAACCGGCCCGACATCCTTGACCCGGCGCTGCTGCGCCCGGGCCGTTTCGACCGCCAGGTCTACGTCACGCTGCCCGATGTGCGCGGCCGCGAGCAGATCCTCAACGTGCACATGCGCAAGGTGCCGATCGGTCAGGACATCCGTGCCGACATCCTGGCCCGCGGCACGCCCGGCTTTTCGGGCGCCGATCTGGCCAACCTGGTCAACGAGGCCGCCTTGTTCGCTGCCCGGCGCAGTGGCCGTGTGGTCGAGATGGTCGACTTCGAGAGGGCCAAGGACAAGATCATGATGGGCCCCGAGCGCAAGTCCATGATCATGCCCGAGGACGAGCGTCGCAACACTGCTTACCACGAGTCGGGCCACGCCCTGGTGGCGCGGCTGATGCCCAAGACCGACCCGGTGCACAAGGTCACGGTGATCCCGCGCGGCCGTGCCTTGGGCGTGACCATGCAGTTGCCCGAAGGTGATCGCTACAGCCTGGACAAGGAGCGCATGCTGTCCACCATCTCGGTGTTGTTTGGCGGTCGCATTGCCGAGGAAGTGTTCATGCACCAGATGACCACTGGCGCCAGCAATGACTTCGAGCGCGCCACGCACATCGCCCGCGACATGGTCACGCGTTATGGCATGACCGACGAACTGGGTCCGATGGTCTATGCCGAGAACGAGGGCGAGGTCTTCCTCGGCCGCTCGGTGACCAAGACCACCACCATGTCCGAAGAGACGATGCGCAAGGTGGATGCGGTGATTCGCCGCATCATCGACGAGCAGTACTCCATCGCGCGCAAGCTGATCGAGGGCAACCAGGACAAGATGCATGCGATGGCCAAGGCCTTGCTCGAATGGGAAACCATCGATGCCGAGCAGATCGACGACATCATGAACGGCAAGCCGCCGCGGCCACCCAAGGACTGGACGCCCACGGTGCGCCCGGGCGGCGGCTCGGGTCCGGCCAGCGGCAATGGCCCGGTGGCCACCGACGGCACGCCGGCTGCGGCGGCCTGAGCCTGCAAGACAGGGCTTTTCCCACACCACAACGGGGCCTTCGGGCCCCGTTGCCATTCACTCCCGTGACACCGCCCGATGCACTGGCAGACCACCCGTTTCACCATCGACCTGCGCCGGCCGCGGGTGATGGGCATCGTCAATTTGACGCCCGATTCGTTTTCCGACGGCGGCCAGCATGCCGACAGCCCCAGCGCGCTGGCCCACTGCGAGCGGCTGCTGCGTGAGGGCGCGGACATCCTGGACATCGGCGGTGAGTCCACCCGACCGGGGGCGCGCCAGCCTGATCTGCAGGAAGAGCTGGACCGGGTGTTGCCGGTACTGCGCGGCGCGCTGGTGCTGGGCGTGCCGCTGTCAGTGGACACCAGCCGGCCCGAGGTGATGGCGGCCGTGCTGGACCTGGGCGCCGACATCATCAACGATGTGCGCGCCTTGCGCCGTGCCGGCGCGCTTGAACGTGTGGCGGCGCATCCGAACTGCGGCGTCTGCCTGATGCACATGCCGCCGGTCGAGCCTGATGCCATGCGCCTGGCGATGCAGCATGAGGCTGATGTGGTGGCCACCGTGACCGACTGGCTGCGTCAGCGCCTGGCCGAGGTTCGCGCAGCCGGCGTTGCGGCCGAGCGCATCACGCTGGATCCCGGCATCGGCTTCGGCAAGACGCCGCAGCAGAACTGGGATTTGTTGCGCCGCCAGGCCGAGTTGCTGGCCTTGGATCAACCGCTGTTGCTGGGCTGGAGCCGAAAATCGACGCTGGGCCAGCTCACCGGCCGGGCGGTGGAGGCTCGCCTGGTGCCCAGCGTGGTGGCCGCTCTGGCAGCCGCACAGCGCGGCGCGCGGGTGCTTCGGGTACACGACGTGGCCGCGACGGTGGACGCGCTGAAGGTGTGGGACGCGGCCGGCCTGCTGGCGCCGTGAGGGATCTTCAAGTCAAAGAACAGGGAATACAGCGATGAGCAGACAATTTTTTGGCACCGATGGCATCCGCGGCACCGTAGGCCAGGCGCCGATCACGCCCGACTTCATGCTGCGCCTCGGCCATGCAGTGGGCCGGGTGCTCAAGCGCACGATCGCGCGCCCGACCGTGCTGATCGGCAAGGACACCCGCATCTCCGGCTACATGATCGAGGGTTCGCTGGAAGCCGGGCTGTCTTCGGCGGGCGTCGATACCTTGCTCACCGGCCCGCTGCCCACGCCGGGCGTGGCCTATCTGACACGGGCGCTGCGGCTGGACCTGGGGGTGGTCATCAGCGCCTCGCATAACGCCTTTCCGGACAACGGCATCAAGTTTTTTTCGGCGCGCGGCGAGAAGCTGCCTGACGACTGGGAAATGGCCGTCGAGGCAGCGCTCGAAGAGACGCCACACTGGGCCGATTCGGCCAATCTGGGCAAGGCCAGCCGGCTGCGTGATGCCCGCGGCCGCTACATCGAGTTCTGCAAGGCCACGGTGGGCGCCGACATGTCACTGCGTGGCCTGAAGATCGTCGTCGATGCGGCCAACGGCGCGGCCTACCAGGTGGCGCCTGACGTTTTCCATGAGCTTGGCGCCGAGGTGGTGACCATCGGCTGCAGCCCCGACGGCTTCAACATCAACGACGGTTTCGGTGCCACCTCGCCCGAGGCCCTGGTGGCGGCAGTGGCGGCCCATGGCGCCGACTACGGTGTGGCGCTGGACGGCGACGCCGACCGGCTGCAGCTGGTCGATCGCCATGGTCGCTTGTTCAACGGCGACGAACTGCTTTACGTGATGGTGTCCGACCGGTTGGCCCAGGGTCATGCGGTGTCGGGTGCGGTGGGCACCTTGATGACCAACATGGCGGTGGAACTGGCGCTGCAAGGCCGAGGGGTTGAACTGGTGCGCGCCAAAGTGGGCGACCGCTATGTGCTGGAGGAACTGGCGCGGCGCGGCTGGCTGCTGGGCGGCGAAGGTTCGGGCCACCTGCTGGCGCTGGACAAGCACACCACTGGCGACGGCATCGTCAGCGCGCTGCAGGTGCTGCAGGCGGTGCAGCGTGCGGGCCGGCCGCTGGCGGCGCTGCTTGATGAGGTCACGCTGTTTCCGCAGACGCTGCTGAATGTGCGCCTGCCGAGCCAGGCCCAGCTGCAGGCCTGGCCGAAAAACGCGCAGCTGGCCGAGGCCACCCGGGCGGTGGAAGCCGAACTGGCCGGCCAGGGTCGGGTGCTGATTCGCGCCTCGGGCACCGAACCGGTGCTGCGGGTGATGGTGGAGTCGCGCGACGCAGCCCAGGGCCGGGCCATGGCCGAACGCCTGGCGGCCGCTGCGAAGGCCTGAGGGGCCGGCATGTCGCCGGTATGCCTGCCGGTTCTGGCGCCGGGCCGCCTGGTTTCATCACGCCAGCGGCCCGCGCGGCCGACACTGAGCGTCGGGCGGCATTTGTGACAGCCTTGCGGTGCGTTGTATGACAATGCCATGACATCGCGGCGGAACATCACAGGCCGTCACGTGCCTGTCACATGACCTTTCTAGACTACGAAGTTGGTGCTACCCATGCCAATCTCCTCACTGAAAGGCCCCCACAGATGAACACGATGATCCTCCGCACGGCCCTGCTGGCCGCTGCGCTTTCGCCGACACTGGCCGCCGCCCAAGACGTCACCGGTGCGGGTGCCTCGTTCCCGGCGCCGATCTATGCCAAGTGGGCTGACGCCTACAACAAGGCCACCGGCGCGCGCATCAACTACCAGTCTGTCGGCTCTGGCGCCGGCATGAAGCAGATCAAGGCCAAGACGGTCGACTTCGGCGCATCCGACGCGCCGCTGAGCGACGAGGATCTGGCCAAGGACGGCCTGATCCAGTTCCCCACCGTCATCGGCGGCGTGGTGCCGGTGGTCAACATTGCCGGCATCAAGCCGGGCCAGATCAAGCTCACTGGCGAGTTGCTGGGCGACATCTACCTCGGCAAGATCACCAAGTGGAACGATGCTGCGCTCGTTGCGCTGAACCCCGGCGTGCCGCTGCCGGGTGCCGACATCGCTGTGGTGCGCCGCGCCGACGGCTCGGGCACCAGCTTCAACTTCACCAACTACCTGTCCAAGGTCAGCGCCGAGTGGAAGAGCAAGGTCGGTGAGGGCACTGCCGTGAACTGGCCGCTGGGCGCTGGCGGCAAGGGCAACGAGGGCGTGTCGGCCTTCGTGCAGCGCCTGCCCAACTCGATCGGTTATGTCGAGTTCGCCTATGCCAAGCAGAACAAGATGTCTTACGTGATGCTGAAGAACAAGTCCGGCGCCTTCGTGCCGCCCGATGACGCCAACTTCAAGGCTGCCGCCGCCAGCGCCGACTGGGCCAAGACCTTCTACCAGGTGTTGACCGACCAGCCCGGCAAGGATGCGTGGCCGATCACGGCCGCCACCTTCATCATGATGCACAAGGTGCAGGACAAGCCCGTGGCTGCCAGCAACTCGCTGAAGTTCTTCGACTGGGCCTATGCCAATGGCGACGTGATGGCCGCCGACCTGGAATACGTGCCTATGCCCGACAACGTCAAGGCCCTGGTGCGCAAGCTCTGGGCCGACAGCCTGAAGGACACCGGCGGCAAGCCGGTGGCCTTCAAGTAAGCCAGCGGCGGGCGCGATGACCCTTTGCGACCGCCGCCGCTTTCCACATTGCTTCGCGGAGGTCCGGTGGCCGCAACACTTCCTGTCACGCCCTACAGGCCCGGCGAACGGCCCGGCCAACATGTCCAGCCGATGAGCCCGCCACCCCAGCGCAAACGCGTCGCGCCCTGGGCCGACGCGGTGTTCTCTTTGCTGGCGCATGGCGCGGCGTGGATCACGCTGCTGCTGCTGGTGGGCATCATCGGTTCGCTGCTGATGGGCGCTGCACCGGCGATCCAGGAGTTCGGCCTGGGCTTCCTCTGGTCGGCCGAATGGGATCCGGTGCAGGACAAGTACGGCGGCCTGGTGATGATCTACGGCACGCTGATGACTTCGTTCATCGCGCTGGTGATCGCCGTGCCGGTGAGCTTCGGCATCGCGCTGTTCCTCACCGAAATGTCGCCCGGCTGGCTCAAGCGCCCGCTGGGCATCGCCATCGAACTGCTGGCCGCGGTGCCCTCCATCGTCTACGGCATGTGGGGCTTGCTGGTGTTCAGCCCCATCCTGGCCACCTGGGTGCAGCAGCCGCTGCAGAAGCTGTTCAAGGGTGTGCCGCTGCTGGAGACCTTCGTCTCCGGCGCGCCGGTGGGCATCGGCATCCTGTCGGCCGGCATCATCCTCGCGATCATGGTGATCCCGTTCATCGCCGCCACCATGCGCGACGTGTTCGAGGTCACGCCGGCGCTGCTCAAGGAGTCGGCCTACGGCCTGGGCGCCACCACCTGGGAAGTGGTCTCCAAGGTGGTGCTGCCGTACACCAAGTCAGGTGTGGTCGGCGGCATCATGCTGGGCCTGGGCAGGGCGCTGGGCGAGACCATGGCGGTGACCTTTGTCATCGGCAACTTCAACCAGTTGAATTCGCTGTCGCTGTTCGAAGCTGCCAACAGCATCACCTCAGCGCTGGCCAACGAGTTCGCCGAGGCCGGCGAGGGCTTGCACCAGGCCTCGCTGATGTACCTGGGCCTGGTGCTGTTCTTCATCACCTTCGTGGTGCTGTCCGCCTCCAAGCTGATGCTGTCACGCCTGCGCAAGAACGAGGGTACCCGCACGTGAACGACATCGCTTCGTCCACCTTCACGCCCGGCCAGCAGGCCGGCCGTCTGGCCATGCACCGCCGCCGCAAGCGCAAGAACGTGCTGGCGCTGGCGCTGGCGCTCAGTGCGATGGCCTTCGGCTTGTTCTGGCTGCTGTGGATCCTGTTCGAGACCTTCCGCCTCGGCGTGGGCGGCCTGAACCTGGCGGTGTTCACCGAAATGACGCCGCCGCCGATGTCTGACGGCGGCCTGCTCAACGCCATCATCGGCTCGGCCATGATGGCCGGACTGGCCACGCTGCTGGGTACGCCCATCGGCGTGATGGCCGGCGTCTACCTGGCCGAGTACGGCCAGAAGACCCTGCTCGGCCACGTCACGCGCTTCATCAACGATATTCTGTTGTCGGCGCCGTCGATCGTCATCGGCCTGTTCATCTACGCGGTGGTGGTGGCACAGGTCAAGAGTTTCTCGGGCCTGGCCGGCATCCTGGCGCTGGCGCTGATCGTGATACCGGTGGTCATCCGCACCACCGAGAACATGCTCAGCCTGATCCCCAATGCGCTGCGTGAGGCGGCCTATGCGCTGGGCACGCCCAAGTGGAAGGTGATCTCGTCGGTGACGCTCAAGGCTGCGCGCGCCGGCGTGGTCACCGGCGTGCTGCTGGCGGTGGCGCGCATCTCGGGCGAGACCGCGCCGCTGCTGTTCACCGCGCTGTCCAACCAGTTCTGGACCAGTGATCTGCGCGAGCCGATGGCCAGCCTGCCGGTGACGATCTTCAAGTTCGCGATGAGCCCCTACGAGAACTGGCAGAAGCTGGCCTGGGCTGGCGTGTTCCTGATCACCCTGGGCGTGCTGGCGCTCAACATCCTGGCCCGTGTGCTGTTCCGCAACAAGCACTGACGTCAGCCGCCTTCGAACAAGCCCAGAGAATGACCATGGAATCCACTGTTTCCACGCCGATCACCGAACGCGCCAAGATCTCGGTGCGCGACCTGAACTTCTATTACGGCGGCTTCCAGGCGCTGAAAAAGATCAACCTCGACCTGCCGGAGAAGAAGGTCACCGCCTTCATCGGGCCGTCGGGCTGCGGCAAGAGCACGCTGCTGCGCATCTTCAACCGCATGTTCGAGCTCTACCCCGAGCAGCGCGCCGAGGGCCAGGTGCTGCTCGACGGCGCCGACCTGCTCGACCGCAAGGTGGACGTGAGCCTGATCCGCGCCAAGGTCGGTATGGTGTTTCAGAAGCCGACGCCGTTTCCGATGTCGATCTACGACAACATCGCCTTTGGCGTGAAGCTGTTCGAGACCCTGCCGCGGGCCGAGATGGATGAGCGGGTGGAATGGGCGCTGCGCAAGGCGGCGTTGTGGAACGAGGTCAAGGACAAGCTCAACCAGAGCGGCTCCGGCCTGTCGGGCGGCCAGCAGCAGCGGCTGTGCATCGCGCGTGGCATCGCCATCAAGCCCGAGGTGCTGCTGCTCGACGAGCCCTGTTCTGCGCTCGACCCGATCTCCACTGGCAAGATCGAGGAACTGATCCACGAGCTCAAGAGCGACTACACCGTGCTCATCGTCACACACAACATGCAGCAGGCGGCGCGCTGCAGCGACTACACCGCGTATATGTACCTGGGTGACCTGATCGAGTTCGGCGCCACCAACGACGTGTTCACCAAGCCGCAGCGCAAGGACACCGAGGACTACATCACCGGCCGCTTTGGCTGATGCCGAACCTTACCCAACCTTCGGACGAGGCGTTTCCATGACCGACAAGCATCTTTCCACCCAGTTCGACAATGAACTGTCCGGCATTTCCACCCGCGTGCTCGAGATGGGCGGCCTGGTGGAGTCCCAGGTGGCGCAGTCGGTGTTCGCGCTGACCCAGTTCAGCGGCGAGACCGCGGCGCAAGTGCTCAAGCAGGAAGCGCGGGTCAACGCGATGGAAGTCGAGATCGACCGCGACCTGTCGTCGATCATCGCCCGCCGCCAGCCCACCGCGCGTGATCTGCGGCTGCTGATCGCGGTGTCCAAGACCATCGCCAACCTCGAGCGCATCGGTGACGAGGCCGCGCGCATCGCGCGCACCGTGCAGCGCCTGCTCGACGCCGGTGTTTCCAGCCGCATGCGCCTGCCGGTGGCCGACCTCACCTTCGAGTGTGAACTGGCCACCGGCCAGTTGCGCAAGGTGCTGGATGCCTTCGCCCGGCTCGATACCGACGCGGCGATCGAGGTGCTCAAGCAGGACGACCAGATCGACCAGGAGTTCGAGGGCCTGATGCGCAAGCTCATCACTTACATGATGGAAGACCCGCGCACCATCTCGTCGGCGATCGATCTGGTGTTTGTGGCCAAGGCCATCGAGCGGGTGGGCGACCATGCCAAGAACCTGGCCGAGCAAATCATCTACATCGTCAAGGGCACGGATGTGCGTCACAACCCGGTGCATGCGGTTGAGTCACTGCTGCGCTGACGCGGGGGCACGCGCATGAGCCGCATCGTAGTGGTCGAGGACGAGTCGGCGATCGCCGAACTCATTGCCATCAACTTGCGGCATGCCGGCCATGAGGTGACCCTGGCCGCCACCGCCGAGCAGGCTCGGCAGGCCATCGACGCCGTGCTGCCCGACCTGGTGCTGCTGGACTGGATGTTGCCCGGGCAGAGCGGCCTGGCGCTGGCCCGCCAGTGGCGCGGCGCGGCGCGCACCCGCGAACTGCCGATCATCATGCTCACCGCGCGCGCTGAAGAGCAGGACAAGGTGGCTGGCCTGGACGCCGGTGCCGACGACTACCTGGCCAAGCCCTTTTCCCCCAAGGAACTGATGGCGCGCATCCGCGCCGTGCTGCGCCGCAAGTCGCCCGAGTCGCTCGACGAGGCGGTGGTGCTGGCCGGCTTGCGGCTGGATCCGGCCACGCGGCGCGTCAGCGGCCGCCTTGGCGGTGCCGAGGTCGACCTGAAGATGGGGCCGACCGAGTTCAAATTGCTGCACTTCCTGATGACCCATCCCGAGCGAGTGCACAGTCGGGCCCAGTTGCTCGATCGCGTCTGGGGCGACCATGTGTTCATCGAGGAGCGCACGGTGGATGTGCATGTCAAGCGCCTGCGTGAGGCGCTGGCGCCGGCGCAGGCAGCCGCCATGGTCGAGACCGTGCGCGGCGCCGGCTACCGGCTGACCCAGCACGCCGGGGTGGCCTCGGCTTGACCGTTGCACTGCGATCGGCCTGAGCGATGGTCTGGTTCCTGCCGCGTTTGATGGCCGTGCTGCTGGGCTTGCTGCTGGGCGGCTTGGCCGGCTGGCTGATCGGCCAGGCGCTGCGCGTGCCGCTGGCCAGCGCGGTGCTGGGTGCTTTGCTGGGGCCGCTGCTGGTGCTGGTGCGTGACATGCTGCGTGCGGCCCGGCTGCTGCGCTGGTTGCGCGACAAGCAGATCAGCGACGCGCCGCGCGATGCCGGACTCTGGGGCGAACTGGCCTACCGTATCGAGCGCCTGCTGCGCGCGCGCGAGCAGGCCTTGCAGATCGAACGCAAGCGGCTGGATGAATTCCTCTCGGCCATCGAGGCCTCGCCCAACGGCGTGTTGCTGCTCGATGCCGACGACCAGATCGTCTGGTGCAGCGCGGTGGCGGCCGACCACCTGGGGCTGGATCCGCGCCGCGACATCGGACAACCCATCACCAACCTGGTGCGGGCACCGGCCTTTGTCGCCCACCTGCAGGAGGGGGTGGGGCGCGAGATGCTGACCATGGACGCCCCCCGCGGCCGGGCAAGTCTGCAGGTGGTGGTACGGGCCTACGGCGCGCTGCAAAAGCTGGTGATTACCCAGGACGTGACCGAACGGCTGCGCGCCGAGTCGATGCGGCGCGACTTCGTCGCCAATGTCTCGCACGAGATCCGCACGCCGTTGACGGTGCTGGCTGGGTTTGTAGAGACCATGAGCCACCTGCCCTTGAGCGAAGCCGAGCGTGAGCGTGTGCTCAAGCTGATGCAGCAGCAGACCGACCGCATGCAGGTGCTGGTGTCCGACCTGCTGACCCTGGCCCAGCTGGAGGGCAGCCCGCGCCCGCCCGCCGACCACTGGCTGCCGCTGGTGTCGCTGCTGCAGCGTGCGGCGGCCGATGGCAGCACCTTGTCGGCCGGCCGCCACCAGATCAGTCTGGCCGAGCCGCCGGCGATCGAACTGGCCGGATTGGAGGTCGAGCTGTACAGCGCGGTGGCCAACCTGGTCACCAACGCCGTTCGCTACACGCCTGAAGGCGGCCAGATCCACATCCGGTGGCTGGCGCGTGCCGATGGCGGCGGCGAGATCGAAGTGCGTGACACCGGCATCGGCATCGCCCGTGAGCACCTGGGCCGGCTCACCGAGCGGTTCTATCGCGTCGATGGCAGCCGTTCACGCGATACCGGTGGCACTGGCCTTGGGCTGTCGATCGTCAAGCATGTGATGCAGCGCCACGGCGGCACACTGGAGATCAGCAGCGAACCCGGCAAAGGCTCGCGTTTTCGGCTGCTGCTGCCGGCCAGCCGCGTGCGCGCCGGCCCGGCGCTGGCGCTGCTGAGCGCTGCGGCGCGCGCGGCCTAGCGCTGCGGCTGCCTCAGCGCGGCGGCCCGACGGTAGACCACCACCTCCTCGTTGCGGTCGGTCGGACGGCGGGCGCGGCCAACCTCCTGCCAGCCGGCCGCGCTGCGTGAGGCGGCCAGTGCGATGCCGGCATAGACGCCCGGCCCGCGCAGCGCCTGCGCCTGCATCAGCACGGGGCAGGGGCCTTGGTCGGCGTTGACCGAGGCATCAACGCGCAGGCGTCCATGAAACTCGAGCGCCGCCACCAGCGAGAGATTGGCCTGCGGGGCGGCAATGCACGCGCCTGGCGGCACCAGCGGCAGCAACTGTTCGACCAGCGGCCGGTTGCTGCGGCCATAGTCGAGCAGCGGCAGCCACAGTGTCATCAGTAGCAGCCAGCACAGTGCCACGCCGCCGGCGGGCAAGACCAGGCTCTTCCAGATCACTTCGCGGTGGCGGCCGGTGCGCCAGCGCACCAGCCCCAGCCAGGCCGCACCGGCCAGCAAAGCCAGCGCCAGGGCAGGGGCCGACCATTCACTCTGGTAGCCAGGGGCCAAGCGCTGCACCGTGCCCCAGGCGCGCGCCGGGGTGCCGGTCTGCATCGCGACATAAAACACCCAGATGATCGCCGCGCAACCGGTGAAGAAGAAGACCGAGAACCAGTCGATCGCCGACGTGCTGCCGCGCTGTAGCGTGGGCAGGGCAAAGGCCGCCAGCACCGCGATGCCCGGCAGGCCCAGCATCAGCGCGCGCTCCGAGCCGTCCATGGCAATGCTGGCCAGCAACGCTACCGCCAAGCCCAGCAGCGGGGTCGCCAGGTGACGCTGCGCCAGATGGTGGCGCCAGCGCCAAAGCGTCCACAGTGCCAGCGGCCAGGCCGGCCACAGGAACCACAGCAGCAACCGCGCCACGGACGGCGCATCGACGTCTGACGCCACACGCCAGGCCCAGCTGCCGGCGGGCCAGGCGGCCAGCGCTGCTGCGGCGATGGCGGCGGCCAACCAAGGCCGCAGATTGCGCAGCGCGGCATCGGTGCTGCGCCAGCTCAGCGCCAGCGCACCAGCGCCCAGCGCCACGGCCATCGCCGGTGCGCCGCACGCTGACAGCGCGGCCAAGGCCAGCAACGCGCCGAGGCGTGCCGGCCAGACCCGGCGCGGCGCGACGGCCAGTGCCCATTGCAGGCAGGCCACGGCCGCCAACTGGGCCAGCTCGGGCGTGGTCTCGTGGCCGAGTTGCAGCAGGCCCAGTGTGGCGATCACCAGCAGCAGCGCGCCATCAGCGATGGCGCGTGCATAGTCCACTGGCGCAGCCTCGCCGCCAAAGGCCAGTGGCAGCGGCTGGGCGGCGTCGCTGCGGGCCAGATTGAAGGTGGCGTACCAGACGGCGACCAGCGTCAGCACCAGCAGCAGCGCAAACGGCAGGCGGGCGGCCAGCGCCGGATCGATCCAGCCGCGGCCGGCGATGATCGCCAGCGCACCTATCCAGTGCGGCAGCAGGGCGTCGGCGGTGGGTACGCCGCCCAGCGCCGGCGCCAGCCAGGGCGCGCGGCCCTCGGCCAGGGCCAGCATCTGGCCAAAGGCGTTGAGATCAGCGCCGCGCCAGGGGTCGCGACCGAATAGGCCAGGCAGCACATAGGCGGCGCAGAACAGCAGCAAGGCCAGCCGAGGCAGGCGGCGCACGGCATCCTGGGTGACCAGGGCTGGGTTGGTCTTGGGTCTCACCGCGGCATGATAGGAGGCTGGCTGCACGCCACCGGGCGCGGCCATGAAAAAGGGCAGCCTGGGCTGCCCTCGGTGGCGGCTGCGCCGGTTTGCCGGCGCGGCTGCATTTGATCAGCTGGACTTCTTGTTGATGCCCAGGCTGGCAAACTTGTTGCGGAACTTCTCGACACGGCCGCCCAGGCTGTCGATGCTCTTCTGCGTGCCGGTGTAGAAGGGGTGGGTTTCGCTGGTGGTTTCCAGCTTGACCAGCGGCAGCGTGCGGCCGTCTTCCAGCTTCACGGTTTCCTTGGTGTTCACCGTCGAGCGGGTGACGAACTGGAAGCCGTTCGACTGGTCAACGAAGACCACGTCGCGGTAGTTGGGGTGGATGCCGTCTTTCATGGGAAACCTCTGAGCGCTGAGTTGCCGGGAGCCACGCTGCACCACGCAACGCACTTTCCGAGATGCGGAAAACCCGCAATTATAGCCTGATGGCGAGCTTTGTAGCCGCCCGTTGGGCGGCTGCCGAGGCTTAGCCGCCGCGACGCATCATGTCGAAGAAGTCGAGGTTGTTCTTGCTCGCCTTCATCTTGTCCAGCATGAACTCCATCGCCTCGATCTCGTCCATGTTGTAGAGCAGTTTGCGCAAGATCCAGGTCTTTTGCAGGATCTCGGGCTTGAGCAGCAACTCTTCGCGCCGGGTGCCGCTCTTGTTGATCAGGATCGACGGGTAGACGCGCTTTTCGGCCATGCGGCGGTCCAGGTGGATCTCGCAGTTGCCGGTGCCCTTGAACTCTTCGT
>JBBQZM010000090.1:0-13626 GCA_038207685.1 Burkholderiales bacterium | reverse complement strand
GGTCACCGATGTACTGCGGGCTGATGGTGTCGAGAAACTCGCTGCCGGCAGGCACACCCAGCCGGTTGATGTCGACCAGCAACTGCCGCGCAATGCGCAGGCCTTCGTGGATGCGGTAGCTCTCGTCGAGGTAGGGATCGTTGATCAGGCCCTTCCAGCCCACCGTGGTGCGCGGCTTCTCGAAGTACACCCGCATCACGATCTCCAGCGTGTCCTGGTATTTTTCGCGCTCGGCCTGCAGGCGGCGCGCATAGTCCAGCGCGGCTGCCGGGTCGTGGATCGAGCAGGGGCCGATCACCACCAGCAGCCGGTCGTCCTTGCCATCGAGGATGCGGCGCACATGGCGGCGGGTGTCGCCGATCAGCTTTTCCACCGGCGTGCCGGCGATCGGGAAGAAGCGGATCAGGTGCTCGGGCGGCGGCAGCGGCGTCACTTCCTGGATGCGCTGGTCGTCGGTCTCGCTGGTCTTCTCGCTCAATGCGTAGCCGTAGCTTGGCTCGGCTGCGGCGGTGCTGGCGGGTTGCTTGGGGGCCATGGTCTGCTCCTGGGATCGGTGTGACGAAAACGGTAGGGACGAAAAAAAACCGCCGGGTTTGCCGGCGGTCTTCTGGGTGTGGTGTCTGCTTCGCTTTACGCGCGCTTGCCTCTCCAGCCGCCGGTGGGGGGCGAGAACCAAAAGCGCGTAAAGAAGACAGCAGTCAATCGCATGGCGGCGAATGTAGCACGGGGTGGCTGACAGTGGCTTGACACGACTAGCTGTGCGCGCCAGCGCCAGCGCTACAGGCGGCTTGCGCCCGGGGCCGCCAGGCGCGGGCAGGCGATCAACCGCCCTCGGCGCTGTGACGCTGAAAGACCGGCAGACCCTCGCGCAGCGCCCGCGCCAGCAGGTCGGGTGTGTTGCGGATATGGGCTTCCAGCGCCAGTGCGGCACGCGCCTCCTGGCCCGCCATCGCCAGCTCGAAAATCTCGCGGTGCTCGGCATGCACATCGCGGCCGCTGTCTGGGATGTCGATCGCGCAGCGACGGTACCGCTCGCCGTGGCGTGACAGCTGGCGCAAGACCCGCAGCGTCCAGGGTGAGGCCTGGGCGGCGATCAAGGCCTCGTGGAAGCGGTTGTTCAACTGCTCCCAGTGGCGGCGTTTTGCAGGCTGTATGGGTTGTTCGAAGGCTGACAACGCGTCATAGGCTTGTTGCAGCTGCGCGCGCCAGCGGGCATCGCCGTGGCGGATCGACTGGCGCAGCGCTTCGATTTCGATGTGCACCCGCAGCCGCGTCAGATCTTCCAGGTCTTCGGCCTGCATCGGCGCGACGCGAAAGCCGCGCTGGCCCTCGGCCACCGCCAGCGCATCGCTGACCAGTCGGGTGATGGCTTCGCGCAGCGTGCCCGCGCCAACGCCGTAGTGTGTCTTCAGGTGCTCCACCCGCAGCTTTTCGCCGGGCGCCAGTCGGCCCTCGATGATGTCGTCGCGTAACTGGGCATAGGCCCGCTCGATCAGCGTGCGAACGGTTTCGGCGGTGTCGCCGGCCCAGGCCGGCGCGGCGGCGGCAAATGCGCGTTTGGCCATGGCTTATCTGTCTCTCAGTCGCGGGCGCGTTCGCGTTGGCGCGACAAGCGATAGCTGAGCTGGGCGCGGCTGAGCCCCAGCGCCCGTGCAGCGCCGGCCAGGTTGCCGCCGGCGCGCTGCACCGCCTCGTGGATCAGGGCGTCCTCAAGCGCGTCCAGGCTGAGCGACTGGCGCTGCAGCTCGTCGTACCAGGAGCCGGCGCCGCCGGCCGGGCTGCGCTCAAGCTGGCCGTCGGCGTTGACGATCACCGGCGGCCCGCCCGGCTGCAGCGCAAACAACTCGCCCACGTCCACGGGCTCACCCGGGCTGACCAGGATCACGCCGCGCTCGATCAGGTTTTCCAGCTCACGCACATTGCCTGGCCAGGCATGGTGGCGCATGGCGTCGAGCGCGCGGTCGGAGAGGCCGGCGACACGCTTGCCATGCAGCGCGGCAAAGCGCTGCAACAGGTGGAGCGCCAGTGGCTCGATGTCGTCCACCCGTTCGCGCAGCGGCGGGATGCGGATTGGGTAGACGTTGAGCCGGTACATCAGATCGCGCCTAAAACGCCCGGCGGCCATTGCGGCCTCGAGGTCGACGTTGGTCGCCGCGACCACGCGCACATCCACCTTGCGCGGCTGGGTGCCGCCCAGGCGCTCGACCTCACCCTGCTGCAGCACCCGCAACAGTTTGGCCTGTGCCGTCAGCGACAGCTCACCCAGCTCATCGAGCAGCAGCGTGCCGCCGTCAGCGCGTTCGAAGCGGCCGGCCCGGGCGTTGCCTGCGCCGGTGAAAGCGCCTTTCTCGGCGCCGAACAGTTCGCTCTCGATCAGTTCGCCGGGCAAGGCGGCGCAGTTCACTGCCACAAAGGGTTTGTTCGCGCGCGGGCTCATCGCATGCAAGGCGCGGGCAAAGCGCTCCTTGCCGACACCGGTCTCGCCGGTTAGCAGCACCGTGACCTGGGTGCCCGCCGCCTTCTTCAGCAGTGACATCGCGCCCAGATAAGCCCGCGATCGGCCGACCAGCGGGCCCACGTCGTCGGCCGGCTCCAGCGTGGAGCGCAGCGTCTCGACCTGCGAATTCAAGTCTTCCAGGCGCACCAGCAGTGATTGCGCGTCGTAGTCGCGCGCCATCGCCTCGCCGTCGGGCCAGTCGGCAAGCGGCCGGCCTTCGATGCGGCAATGGGGCTCGCCGCAGGCGCTGCAGGCTACTTCCTTGTAGAACACCGGCCGGCCCATGAAGGCGGTGGTGTAGCCCGAGGCATAACCCAGCAGCATCCAGCACACCGGCTCGTCCTGCGGGCCGAAGTGGCGCACATGGGTCTCGACCTCCCAGGAATGGTCCCAGCGGAACACGCCGTGGAAGTGGCCGCTGATCACATCCAGTTCGCAGCGCTCGGGCGTGACCTGCACCGCGCCTTCGAGCATGTGCAACTGCGGGCCGACGGCAAACATGTCGAAGGTGCTGGCGTCGCTGCGCACCTGGCGCGCCAGCGCAGCGTCGCGCTCGCCCGAGGCGTAACCGGCACGCAGCAGCACGCGCCGTGTCAACGCCGGGCCGATGCTGAGCATCAGCTCGCGCCGCAGGTTGCCCAGCGCAGCCGCATGGACCAACACCATGCGCTGCCCGGCCAGCCAGATACGGCCGTCACCGGCCGAAAAGTGCACCAGACGGCGCAGGTCGGCGTCCGAAGGCAGCGGTGGCAAGGTGGGCTCGGTCACAAGTTGATTATCGAGAATGCAGCTTCAAACGGACGACGGACGCCAATCCCAGGGCCGGCGGCAGAATTGATCATTTCAGCAATTCGGACCGTTGACAAGTGGTTATTTCATCATGATGCACCGCAAAAAGACCCAGTGGGCTGCTGCGGAATACCCGGCTCACACCGCCACGTTCAAGCGGAAAAGCCTTTTATTCATCGGGGTTTTCCCTGCTTTTATCGATAGTTTTGGGTCTGGTGGCGAAACCTGGCATGGCCTGTGCGTTGTTGAGTGGGACCCGCCGCCGCACAAAGCCCCCAGCCGATGCCCCACTCGAACACCATGAACCAGCCGCCCCGTTTCGCGCCGATCGCTGCCCTGCCCGATGAGCCGCTGCAGGTCGACACCCGCCGCCGCTTTGTGCGGGTGAGCGAACGCCGCGCCGACGGCCTGGTGGCCTTCGAGTTCGCCATCGGTTGGCCCGATCTGGCGGTGGAGTTGCTGCTGCCAGAAGCCGCGTTTGCCGAGTTCTGCGAGCGCAACAGCGTGCAGCTGCTGGCGCCCTGATTTCTCACTTCCCGTTCCCCCAAGCACAGCCCACACCAGGAGACAAGACCGATGAACATCGACCTGCAGGCGCGCAACATCGAACCGCTGCGCAATACCTACGCCCATGTCGCCCGCTACATTGGCGGCGACAAACCCGCCTCGCGCTACCAGGAGGCGACGATGGGCGCGCAGCCGGCCACCAACTTCCACTATCGGCCCACCTGGGATCCGGCGCACGAGTTGTTTGATGCCTCGCGCAGCGCGATCGTGCTGGCCGACTGGTATGTGCTGAAAGACCCGCGCCAGTTCTATTACGCCAACTGGACCATGACCCGCGCCCGCCAGCAGGAAGCGGTGGAGTCCAACTACCAGTTTGTCGACAAGCGCGGCCTGGCCGCGATGATCCCCGACGCGGTGCGCGCCCAGGCGCTGACCGTGCTGATGCCACTGCGCCACGCGGCCTGGGGCGCCAACATGAACAACAGCGCGATCTGCGCTTACGGCTGGGGCACCGCCTTCACCGCGCCGGCAATGTTCCATGCGATGGACAACCTGGGTGTGGCGCAGTACCTCACCCGCCTGGGCCTGACCCTGGCCGAGCCTGACGCGCTGGATACCGGCAAGCAGGCCTGGCTGAACGAGCCCAGCTGGCAGGTGCTGCGCCGCTACGTCGAAGACACGCTGGTGCTGCAAGACCCGTTTGAGCTGTTTGTGGCGCAGAACCTGGCGCTCGACGGCCTGCTCTACCCGCTGATCTACGGCCGCTTCGTCGATGACCACATCGCGCTGCAGGGCGGCACCGCGGTGGCCATGCTCACCGCCTTCATGCCCGAGTGGCACGAAGAAAGCGCGCGCTGGGTGGATGCGGTGGTCAAGACTGCCGCCGCCGAGAGCGATGCCAACCGCAAGCAGCTGTGCCAGTGGGCGGGCTTGTGGGCCGACCGTGCACAGGCCGCACTGGCGCCGTTGGCCGCGCTGGCACTGGGCGAAGCCGGCGCCAGCGCGCTCGAAGAAGCCCGCAGCCAGCTTGACGCGCGCTGCGCCAAGGCCGGCCTGGCCGCCTGATCAGACCCCGCACACCGCAGCCGCCCAGGAGACGTCATGTCCAACGTATTCATCGCCTTTCAGCACAACGAGGAGTCGCGCCCGGTGATCGACGCCATCGTCGCCGACAACCCCGGCGCGGTCCTCGTGCACTCACCGGGTCTGGTGAAGATCGACGCGCCTAACAGCCTGACGATCCGCCGCGCCACCATCGAGGAACAGACCGGCCGTCCCTATGACCTGCAGCAGATCCACATCAACCTGGTGACGCTGTCGGGCCACATCGACGAAGACGACGACCAGCTGACCTTGAGCTGGAACCACTAAGCACCCCACAGGAGACGCACATGGACACCCGTGTTGCCAAGAAGAAGCTCGGTCTGAAGGACCGCTACGCCGCCATGACCCGTGGCCTGGGCTGGGAAACCAGCTACCAGCCGATGGACAAGGTGTTCCCGTACGACAAGTACGAGGGCATCAAGGTGCACGACTGGGACAAGTGGGAAGACCCGTTCCGCCTGACGATGGACGCCTACTGGAAATACCAGGGCGAGAAGGAGAAAAAGCTCTACGCGGTGATCGAGGCCTTTGCCCAGAACAACGGTCATCTGGGCGTGAGTGATGCCCGCTACGTCAACGCGCTGAAGCTGTTCATCCAGGGCGTGACGCCGCTGGAGTACTACGCCCACCGCGGCTTTGCCCATGTCGGCCGGCAGTTCACCGGTGAGGGCGCGCGGGTGGCGGCGCAGATGCAGAGCGTTGACGAGCTGCGCCACTACCAGACCGAGACCCATGCGATCTCGCACTACAACAAGTACTTCAACGGCATGCACCATTCGAACCACTGGTTCGACCGCGTGTGGTACCTGAGCGTGCCGAAGTCGTTCTTCGAGGACGCGATCACCGGCGGGCCGTTCGAGTTTCTGGTCGCGGTGAGCTTCTCGTTCGAGTATGTGCTGACCAACCTGCTGTTTGTGCCCTTCATGAGCGGCGCAGCGCACAACGGCGACATGTCCACCGTGACCTTCGGCTTCAGCGCGCAGAGCGACGAAAGCCGGCACATGACGCTGGGCATCGAGTGCATCAAGTTCCTGCTCGAGCAGGACCCGGCCAACGTGCCGATCGTGCAGGGTTGGATCGACAAGTGGTTCTGGCGCGGCTACCGGCTGCTGACGCTGGTGGCGATGATGCAGGACTACATGCTGCCCAAGCGCGTGATGAGCTGGAAGGAAGCCTGGGAGATGTATGCCGAGCAAAACGGCGGCGCGCTGTTCAAGGACCTGGCGCGTTACGGCATCCGCGAGCCCAAGGGCTGGAAGGACGCCTGCGAAGGCAAGGACCACATCAGCCACCAGGCCTGGAACACCTTCTACAACTACAACGCTGCCGCGCCCTTCCACACCTGGGTGCCCAACGAAGACGAGATGAACTGGCTGTCGGAGAAGTACCCCGACACCTTCGACAAGCACTACCGGCCGCGCCTGGAGTTTCTGCGCGAACAGCATGCCGAGGGCAACCGCTTCTACAACAAGACCTTGCCGATGCTGTGCACCACCTGCCAGATCCCGATGCTGTTCACCGAGCCGGGCGACGCCACCAAGATCTGCTACCGCGAGAGCGACTACCTGGGCGACAAGTACCACTTCTGCAGCGACCACTGCAAGGGCATCTTCGACCACGAACCCGAGAAGTTCTCGCAGAGCTGGTTGCCGGTGCACCAGATCTACCAGGGCAACTGCTTCAAGCCCGGTACCGACCCGACGGCCGAAGGTTTCGACCCGTTGATCGCCGTGCTGCAGTGGTACGAGATGGAGATCGGCCGAGACAACTTCGACTTCGAAGGCTCGGAGGATCAGAAGAACTTCGCCGCCTGGCGCGGCGACCCACCCCCGGTGCCGGTGGGAACGCCCGCCGCCGCTGCCGCCGCCGAAGGAGAAGCCAAATGAGCGTCGTCGCCCTCAAGCCCTACAGCTTCAAGCCGCGCGATGTGCGTGAAAACTTTCCGGCGCCGCTGCTCTACATCGGCTGGGAAGACCACCTGCTGTTCTGCGCGCCGCTCTGCTTGCCGCTGCCGCCCGACATGCCCTTCGGCGCGCTGGCCACCGCAGTGCTGCCCGGCATCTACGGCTACCACCCGGACTTCGCCAAGATCGACTGGGCCCAGGTGCAGTGGCTCAAGAGCGGCCAGCCGTGGCAGCCCGATCCGGCCAAGTCGCTGGCCGACAACGGTTTGAAGCACAAGGACGCGATCCGCTTTCGCACACCCGGCCTCATGGGCATCCAGGGCTCCTGCAACTGAGCCAGCAAGCACGCCATGAGCTATCAACTCACCATCGAGCCGCTGGGCGCCACCATCGAGGTGGAGGACGGCCAGACCCTGCTGGATGCCGCGCTGCGCCAAGGCATCTACATCCCGCATGCCTGCGGTCATGGCTTGTGCGGCACCTGCAAGGTGCAGGTGGCCGAGGGCGAGGTAGACCATGGCGCGGCCAACCCCTTTGCGCTGATGGAAGGCGAGCGCGACGAGGGCAAGACCCTGGCCTGCTGCTGCACGCTGCAAAGCGATGCGGTGATCGAAGCCGACATCGACGAAGAGCCGGATGCCGAGATCATTCCGGTGCGCGACTTTGCCGCCACGGTGTTGCGCATCGAGACGCTGACGCCGACGATCAAGGCCTTGCATCTGCGGCTCGACAAGCCGATGCACTTCCAGGCCGGGCAGTACGTGCAGCTGGAGATCCCTGGCCTGGGCCAGAGCCGGGCGTTTTCAATTGCCAATGCGCCGGCTGAGGTTCAGGCCAGCGGCGAGATCGAACTCAACGTGCGCATCGTTGCCGGCGGCGCTGGCACCGGCTACCTGCACCAGACCTTGCAGGTGGGTGACCGGCTGCGGCTGGCCGGCCCCTATGGCCGCTTCTTCGTGCGCCAGTCGGCCGCGCTGCCGATGGTCTTCATGGCCGGCGGCTCGGGGCTGTCGAGCCCGCGCTCGATGATCCTCGACCTGCTGGCTGGCGGCTGCACGCTGCCGATCACGCTGGTCTACGGCCAGCGCTGCCGCGACGAGTTGTACTACGACGCGCAGTTCCGCGCCCTGAATGAGGTGCACGCCAACTTCAGCTATGTGCCGGCACTGTCGCACGAGCCCGAGGGCTCCGACTGGGACGGTGCACGCGGTTTTGTGCACGAGGCGGCCAAGCTGCACTTCGACGGCGGCTTTGCCGGCCACAAGGCCTATCTGTGCGGGCCGCCGCCGATGGTCGAGGCCTGCATCGCCGCGCTGATGCAAGGCCGCTTGTTCGAGCGCGACATCTATACCGAGAAGTTCCTGTCGGCGGCCGACGCCAATGCGCAGCGCAGTCCGCTGTTCAAGCGGGTTTGAGCAGCATGGGCTTTTCATTCGACAGCCGGCCCAAGGTCAGTGTGCTGGTCACGCAGACCGGCGAAAGCTACCCCTGCGCCACCACCGAGAGCCTGCTGCAAGGCATGTTGAAGCTGGGCCGCAAGGGCATCCCGGTGGGCTGCGTCAACGGCGGCTGCGGGGTGTGCAAGGTGCGCATCCTCGAAGGCCGGGTCAAGCCGCTGGGGCCGGTGAGCCGGGCCCATGTCAGCGCCGAAGAAGAACTGCAGGGCTGCACGCTGGCCTGCCGGGTGGCGCCGCTCACGGCGGTACGGCTGGAAGTGGCGGGCAAGTTCGAGAAACCGTTTTCCAAGGGGTTCGCCAAGGTGGCGGGCCATCAATCCACGGGTGTATGAGGAGACTGAAATGGGTGTGATGAGAATTGGCCATGCCAGCGTGAAGGTGATGGACATGGCCGCTGCGGTCAAGCATTACGAAAACGTGCTGGGCCTGAAAACCACGATGCAGGACAAGGCGGGCAACGTCTACCTGAAGTGCTGGGACGAGTGGGACAAGTTCTCGCTGATCCTGACACCCAGCGACCAGGCTGGCCTGAACCACGTGGCCTACAAGGTCGAGAAGGATGCCGACCTGGACGCGCTGCAGCAGTCGGTCGAGGCCTGGGGTGTCAAGACCACCCTGCTGGCCGAGGGTGCGCTGCCGTCGACTGGCCGCATGCTGCAGTTCAATCTGCCCAGCGGCCACGAGATGCGGCTGTATGCGATGAAGGAATACGTCGGCACCGAGGTTGGCACCACCAACCCCGACCCCTGGCCCGACGGCCTGAAAGGTGCCGGCGCGCATTGGCTCGATCACCTGCTGCTGATGTGCGAGATGAACCCCGAGGCGGGCATCAACACGGTGGCCGACAACACCCGCTTCATGAGCGAGGCGCTGGACTTCTTCCTCACCGAGCAGGTGCTGGTCGGGCCGGCCGGCGACATGCAGGCGGCCACCTGGATGAGCCGCACCACCACGCCGCATGACATCGCCTTTGTCGGCGGCGCCAAGAGCGGGCTGCACCACATCGCCTTCTTTCTTGACTCCTGGCACGACGTGCTGAAGGCCGCCGACGTGATGGCCAAGACCAGGACCAAGATCGACGTTGCGCCCACCCGCCACGGCATCACCCGCGGCGAGACGATCTACTTCTTCGACCCCAGCGGCAACCGCAACGAAACCTTCGCCGGTCTGGGCTACCTGGCCCAGCGCGATCGGCCGGTGACCACCTGGACCGAAGACAAGCTGTGGAGCGGAATTTTCTACCACACCGGCGAAGCGGTGCCGTCGTTCACCGACGTCTACACCTGATCACGGGCGACGACGATGAGCGAAGCATCGAGCAGTGTCGAGCAGCGGGTGATCACGGCCGAGGCGGCGGCTGCTGCCTGCCAGGCCGCGGTGGCCCATGCCCGCAGGCTGGGCTTGCGCATCAACGTCGCGGTGACCGACTCGTCGGGCGTGCTCGCGGCCTTCTTGCGCATGCCCGGCGCCTTTCTGCACTCGGTGGAGATCGCCATCGACAAGGCCTACACCGCTGCGAGCTTCGGCTTCCCGACCCACCAGTGGGTGGATGTGATCGGCCACGACGAGGCCTTGCGCATCGGCCTGCCGCTGCGGCCGCGGCTGGTGTTTTTTGGCGGTGGCCTGCCGATGCGCGACGGCGATGTGCTGGTCGGCGGCATCGGCGTGTCCGGCGGCTCGGCGGCACAGGACGAAGCCTGTGCCCGGGCCGGCTTGACCGCCCTTGGACTCCTTTGAACGCGACGACCACGTCGAGACAACCATGCAACAAATCCTGAACTTCATCAACGGCGAGTACACCGCCACCGAGAAGACCTTCGACAAGCACTCGCCGCTGACCGGCGCGGTGATCGCCCAGGTGCATGAGGCCGGCCGCGCCGAAGTGGACGCTGCGGTGCACGCGGCGCGTGCGGCGCTGAACGGCCCCTGGGGCAAGATGAGCGTGGCCGAACGTGTTGATCGGCTGTACGCGGTGGCCGACGGCATCAACCGGCGCTTCGATGAATTTCTCGCCGCCGAATGTGCCGACACCGGCAAGCCGATGAGCCTGGCGCGGCACATCGACATCCCGCGTGGCGCGGCCAATTTCAAAGTCTTCGCCGATGTGGTGAAGAACGTGCCGACCGAGTTTTTTGAGATGGCCACGCCCGATGGCCGCGGTGCGATCAACTACGGCTACCGCAGCCCGGTCGGCGTGGTTGGCGTGATCTGCCCCTGGAACCTGCCGCTGCTGTTGATGACCTGGAAAGTGGGCCCGGCGCTGGCCTGCGGCAACACGGTGGTGGTCAAGCCGTCAGAGGAAACGCCGCAGACCGCCGCGCTGCTGGGCGAGGTGATGAACGAGGCCGGCATCCCCAAGGGGGTCTACAACGTGGTGCACGGCTTTGGCCCCGACTCGGCCGGCGCCTTTGTCACCAGCCACCCGCAGGTCGACGCCATCACCTTCACCGGCGAGACCCGCACTGGCGAAGTGATCATGAAGGCCGCCGCCGCCGGTGCACGGCCGGTCAGCCTGGAGATGGGCGGCAAGAACGCCGCCATCGTCTTTGCCGACTGCGACTTCGACGCCGCAATCGAAGGCACGATGCGCTCGGCCTTTGCCAACTGCGGCCAGGTCTGCCTGGGCACCGAGCGGGTGTACGTCGAGCGGCCGCTGTTTGATCGATTTGTCGCCGCGATGAAGCAGGGCGCCGAAGCCCTGCAACTCGGCCGCCCCGAAGATGCCGCCACCAACCTGGGCCCGCTGATCAGCGCCGAGCACCAGCGCAAGGTGCTGTCGTACTACCAGACCGCCAAGGACGAAGGCGCCACCGTGGTGACCGGTGGCGGCGTGCCCCGCATGCCGGCTGAACTGGCCGAAGGCGCCTGGGTACAGCCGACGATCTGGACCGGCCTGCCCGACAGCGCGCGGGTGATGAAGGAAGAGGTGTTCGGCCCCTGCTGCCACATTGCGCCCTTCGACAGCGAGGACGAGGTGCTGGCCCGCGCCAACGACAACGAGTACGGCTTGGCCACCGCGATCTGGACCCGCGACCTCGCCCGTGCCCACCGCGTGGCGCAGCGCATGGAGGTGGGCATTGCCTGGGTCAACAGCTGGTTCCTGCGCGACCTGCGCACGCCCTTTGGCGGTGCCAAGCAGTCGGGCATCGGCCGCGAAGGCGGTGTGCATTCGCTCGAGTTCTACACCGAGCTGAAAAACATCTGCGTCAAGCTGTGAACGACGGGCGACCTGCCGCGCGCTTCGCCCAACGGGTCGGCCACTTGCTGACCCATGCCGGCGCCGACCGACTCCGTCCCCTTCCCCTTCCCCTTCCCCATTGAGGCCTTCATGACCCCCGAACTCATCACCCGGCTCGGCGACGAGCTCTACGACGCGCTGACAACCTGCCAGGTGGTCGATCCGCTCACCAGCCGCCACCCCGAGATCACGATCGACGATGCCTACCGCATCCAGCAGCGGTTGAATGCGCGCCGCATCGATGGCGGCGAAACCGTCATCGGCAAGAAGATCGGCGTCACCAGCAAGGCGGTGATGGACATGCTGGGCGTCTACCAGCCCGACTTCGGCCTGCTGACCGACGCCATGGTCTACAACGAAGGCGAGGCCATCGTCGCGTCCACGCTGATCCAGCCCAAGGCCGAGGGCGAGATCGCCTTTGTACTCAAGCGCGACCTGATCGGCCCGGGTATCAGCGCCGCTGACGTGCTGGCGGCCACCGAGGGCGTGATGGCCTGCTTCGAGATCGTCGACTCGCGCATCCGCGATTGGAAGATCAAGGTCCAGGACACCGTGGCCGACAACGCCAGCTGCGGCGTGTTTGTGCTCGGCGACCGGCTGGTCGACCCGCGTGGCCTCGACCTGAGCACCTGCGGCATGGTGCTGGAGAAAAACGGCGAGATCGTCGCCACCGGTGCCGGCGCGGCCGCGTTGGGTGCGCCGGCCAATGCCGTGGCCTGGTTGGCCAATACGCTGGGCCGACTGGGCATACCGCTGAAGGCCGGCGAAGTGGTGCTGTCGGGCTCGCTCGCCATCATGGTGCCAGTCAAGGCCGGTGACAGCCTGCGGGTGTTGATCGGTGGCATCGGTGGTTGTTCGGTGCGCTTCGTCTGAGCCGCACGCCCGAGATTCGATTGACTGGAGAAATCCCTTGAAAAAAGTGAAATGTGCCCTGATCGGGCCCGGCAACATCGGCACCGACCTGCTGGCCAAGCTGCAGCGCAGCCCTGTGCTGGAGCCGGTGTGGATGGTCGGCATCGATGCCACGTCCGACGGCCTGAAACGGGCCCGCGAGATGGGGCTCAAGACCACCGCCGACGGCGTAGACGGCCTGTTGCCGTTTGTGCTGGCCGATGGTGTGCAGATTGCCTTTGAT
Source organism: Burkholderiales bacterium (assembly GCA_038207685.1). Taxonomy (GTDB): domain Bacteria; phylum Pseudomonadota; class Gammaproteobacteria; order Burkholderiales; family Burkholderiaceae_C; genus Pseudaquabacterium. Next base: position 995 of record JBBQZM010000090.1, on the reverse strand, counting down.
GCCACCAGCGCCTATGTGCATGCCGAGAACAGCGCCAAGCTCAATGCGCTGGGCGTGATGATGATTGACCTGACACCGGCGGCCATCGGCCCGTTCTGCGTGCCGCCGGTCAATCTCAAGCAGCATGTCGGCCGGCGCGAGATGAACGTCAACATGGTCACCTGCGGCGGCCAGGCGACGATCCCGATGGTGGCCGCGGTGTCGCGGGTGCAGGCGGTGGCCTATGGCGAGATCGTGGCCACCGTGTCGAGCCGCTCGGTGGGCCCGGGCACCCGCAAGAACATCGACGAGTTCACCCGCACCACCGCCGGTGCCGTGGAGAAGGTCGGCGGCGCGAAGAAGGGCAAGGCCATCATCGTGATCAACCCGGCCGAGCCGCCGATGATCATGCGCGACACGGTGCACTGCCTGACCGAAACCGAGCCCGATCGCGAAGCGATCACCGCGTCCATCCACCAGATGATCACCGAGGTGCAGAAGTACGTGCCCGGCTACAGGCTGGTCAACGGCCCAGTGTTTGACGGCAAGCGGGTTTCGGTGTTCATGGAGGTTGAAGGCCTGGGCGACTACCTGCCCAAGTACGCCGGCAACCTCGACATCATGACCGCCGCCGCGGCACGCACCGCTGAGATGTTTGCCGAAGAGATCCTGGCCGGATCGCTGACGCTAGAGCCCGTCGCGGCCTGAAAGGAACCACCATGACCATGCAAGGCAAGAAGATCCTCGTGCACGACATGACGCTGCGCGACGGCATGCACCCCAAGCGCCACCAGATGACGCTGGAACAGATGAAGAGCATCGCCACCGGCCTCGACGAAGCCGGCGTGCCGTTGATCGAGGTAACCCATGGCGACGGCCTGGGCGGCAGCTCGGTCAACTACGGCTTTCCTGCGCACAGCGACGAGGAATACCTCGGCGCGGTGATCCCACTGATGAAGCGGGCCAAGGTTTCGGCGCTGCTGCTGCCGGGCATCGGCACCGTTGACCACCTGCAC
>JBBQZM010000089.1:0-13885 GCA_038207685.1 Burkholderiales bacterium | reverse complement strand
GCGCCCCGGATTTCGAAATCAGGTGAGGCACCCGGCTCGTGCAATCGGCCTTCATGCAACCGCAGAACCCGGTCGCAGCGGGCAGCAAAGTCAAGGTCGTGCGTGATCAAGACCAAGGTGGTGCCCAGTTCGCGATTGAGCTGGAACAGCAGTTCGCGGATAGATTCCGCAGTGTAGTCGTCCAGATTGCCGGTGGGCTCGTCGGCCAGCAGCAGCCGCGGGCGGTGAATCAGCGCGCGGGCGATGGCGACACGCTGCTGCTCGCCACCCGAAAGTTGACCGGGATAGTGATGCAGACGGTCCTTCAGCCCCACGCGCGCGAGCAGCGCACGGGCTCGCGGGTAAGCATCACGATGGCCGGCGATCTGCAACGGGAGTGCCGCATTCTCCAGCGCGCTGAGGCTGGAAAGGAGATGGAAGGATTAAAAGACGATCCCGATGCGGTCGCGGCGTAAATCTGCAACGCCGTCGTCATCCAGCCCCGCAATATCGACGCCGTCGACGATGATCCCTCCGGCGGTGGGACGCTCCAGCCCGGAAAGCAGCAACAGCAACGACGTCTTGCCTGAGCCCGAGGGTCCGGCCACGGCCACTTTTTCGCCCGGCGCGATGCGCGCATCCGTGTTGCGGAGGACAACAAGTTCCTCGCCGCCCAAGTGATACGACAGGCAGAGCCCGGAGATTTCAATCATGAATGGGGCTGCCCGAACCAGAGCCGTGAATCGATCTTCGGGCAAAAGGATAGACGAGTATGAATAGACGCTGACATGCGCGAGTGTCGGCGATTCATTGCCACCGCTCGGCGGAACACGGAGCGGCGGTAAGGTTAACAAGGACAATCTTCAGGCGCCGGCCATCGCGCCCCATGCTGAACCCTTTAACGACGACAGCAGGATCGGCAAAGCCCATGGCGACAAGGCGGAACCGCTGCAAGGGGTGCGGCACGGGTGTGGGGAATATCCTGGCTGCCTCTTTTCCTGGCAGCCTTTTGCCGCCCGGCTCGCTGCGCCGGCGTTCCTGGATCCTGTCCGGCGTGTACGAAACTCCCGATCATTTCAGCCGCTGGCCTGTCGCCCTCCTGTCGCTCGGGCGGAGAACCGGTGCGCGTGCGTCGGCAGCGCTGATAGCGCTTGCGTTGCAGGCGTTGCGCGGCGTCGCCCCCGGCAGCGCGCGCACAGGCTGTGCCGGTTATCGTGTCGCCGGCCACTGAGGTAATGGATGCCGTGCGCGTCACAGCCGTCGGCTCGGGTCAGGCGCTGCGCGCGGCAGTCCTGCGCCCTGCTTCCGCCGGCGAGGTTGCCGCGGTTGAGTTCGCGGCAGGAGATCGCGTCAGTGAAGGACAGGCCGTGCTGCGCGTGATCCGCGTCTCCTTCGCGGTGCCGGAGCGTTACCTGGACGGCGGCGCTGGCGACGCTTCCTCCTGGCAATCAAGGCAACGCGCCGCAGCAGGCTGGACCGGCAGGCGCTGCAATGGGATGCCGTTAGTAGACGACGCGATCGCCTTTTGCGGCGGGGCTGACTTCACGCGCAATCGTTGGGACACACCGGCGTACGCAGACAACGACTTTCGCCGACGCACTGCAGACGGACGAACTTACACGCCTCGGCATGAAGTGAAGATTGCGGTGGATGGTGAAGCGGCACGGGCTCTTGGTGACGTGACCCGGCAGCGATGGTCCCATGCGATCGGCGTTCCGCTGGAACCGTGCGCCGTTGACTCGGACCCTTGGCCGAAGGAACTCCACCCCGACCTGGTCGATGCTACGGTTGGAATCGCCCGGACGATGCCCGTGCATCAGAGTCAACTCGAGGTCCGCGAGATCGAAGCGCTGTACCTGCGCGCGGTCGCAGCGTTGTCGGCGACGCACGATGGTTCGGTCTTTGATTCCAAGACTGAAGCGGCGGAGGTCATCGGCCTAAGGCCTTCAAGACCATCGACAACTACATCGCTGCGGGCCTTCTTCCCGAGCCCGCACGAATCGGTGGGAGAAGCATCTGGCACCGGAACGCGGCTCGAAATACTTTCGAGCCTAGCAAAAGCAGGGCGGCGCTACTTAAGCGGCTCGACCTTGTCCAGCAGGAAGGGCAGGAATTCGGCGACCGTGGGATGGATTGGCAGGGCATCGCGCAGCACCTGGTAGCGGGCGCCGGTGGCCATGAAATTGCTGATCACCTGGATCACCTCGTCGCACCCGAACCCCAGCAGCGAAGCACCGACGATCTCTTCGCTTTGCTGGTCGACCAGGATCTGCATCAGACCCGCGGTCTCGCTCTCCTCCTTGGCCCGGCTGACGTCCTTCATCTGAAAATTCGCCACCAGCGTGGCGCGGCCCGACTCGCGGGCCTGCGCCTCCGACAGGCCTACCCGGCCCAGCGGCGGATCGGTATACACCGCGTAGGTCGATACCCGGCCGTCTGCGGAACGTGCGCCGCCCTTGAGGTTGGACAGCACGATCTGGCCGTCCTGGTAGCTGGTGTGGGTGAAGGCACCGCGCTTGTTGATGTCGCCGACCGCCCAGATGCCCGGCACATTGGTTTCCAGTTTGCCATTGGTAGGCACGAAGCCGCGCTCGTCGGTCTCGACCCCGACCGCAGCCAGGTTGAGGCGCTCGGTGTTCGGGCTGCGCCCCGTGGCGACCAGCAGGTGCGAGCCTTCGACTCGCTGTCCACTCACCTTCACGGAGATCCCGGCATCGGAACTCTTCTCCACCCGCTCGACCTCGTTGCCGGTGTGGAAGCAGATGCCCTCTGCCTGCAGCATCTCGGTGAGGGCCTTCGAGACCGCCTCGTTTTCGCGACCAGTGATGCGAGGACCGGCCTCGATCACGGTGACGTCGCTGCCGAGCCGGCGAATGATCTGTCCCATTTCGAGGCCGATGTAACTGCCGCCGATGATGATCAGATGGCGCGGACGCTCGCGCAGCTGGAGCAGGCTGACGTTGTCCAGATGCGGCACGTCTTCGATGCCCGGCAGCGGCGGGATGAACGCGCGGGTGCCGGTGTTGAGGAAGACCCGCGCGGCCCGCAAGGCTTGGTCGCCGACGGTCAGCTCGAAGCGGTCACCGGCTCGGCCCTTAAAGGCGCCCCAACCCCGCAACAAAGTCAGGCCGTCCTGCCCGGTGATCGATTTGTCCAACCCCGCGCGCGCCTCGTCGACCCGCTGCTGCATCCGCCCCATCGCGGCCGCGAAGTCGATCTCGACCTTTCCGACCTGGATGCCGAAGTCGCCCGCACGACGCGCCAGGTGCGCGACCCGCGCGCTTTTGCGCAGGGTCTTGGTCGGCGTGCAACCGAAATTGACGCACGAGCCGCCAACCAGCCCCCCTTCGATCAGGGCAACCTTCTCACCTCGCCCAGCCAGCGTCATGGCCAGGTTCGGTCCGGCCTGGCCGGCGCCGATCACGGCGATGTCGAACTCGATGACGGACTGGCTGTTGCTCATGAGCGCCTGATGTTCATTGAGGAGAAAAAGTGTTCCGCCCGCGGCGCGATGATCTGACGGCCATCGTCGTGCCGGCTGTTGCTGCTTCGACAGTGCTCAACCAAGCAATGGCGCACCGCAGCGCCATGTGTTCCACCGCGCAGAAGACGCGACCGGGGACTGCGGGCGCGCTCATCGAGATGTCCTCGGAGGGCGCCAAGTTAGTAGCTCGACGCCGAGCCGTCTGTACGGCAGCGCACTCACGGTGTTGCCTCACCGTTGGCGCTGGATCGCTCTGGATTGCTTCGTCGCGAAGATTGGCGCGTAGTGTCTACAGCTGGCGTTGTAGCAAGGAGCCCGAGCTGCCGGCGCTGCCGATGCTGCCGGTGCCGGTGCCGGTGCCGGTGCCGGTGCCGGTGCCGGTGCCGGTGCCGGTGCCGGTGCCGGCCGAAGGTATCGGCGAATTCGCCGAAGTCAACGGTGCCTGCATGTTCTACGAGGCGCGCGGCAATGGGCCCGCGATGCTGCTGCTACACGGCTACCGCACGGCGTGCAACTTCACCGCCATCGCCCATCTGCGCCTGTCACGCCTGATGAGCCGGCCGGCTCATCCGTTCGCCGCCGCCACGACCGGCAGATGAGGATGTTGCGGTCCAAACGAAACGGCATAGAGCCCGTACGAGCGACTGCTTCGAGGCGATGGACTCTGCGCGGCGACTGTCGCTGAGGGACCGTCAGCGGAAGTTCAGAAGTCTCCCAGGCTGTCACAGCATGAAGTCGTAGTCGATGATCAAAGGCGCGTGGTCGCTGAAGCGCTGATCCAGGTAGATCTGCTCGCGTTTGGCGGTGGCCGCGATGCCCGCCGTCGCCAAGTGGTAGTCCAGCCGCCAGCCCACGTTCTTGGCCCAGGCCTGGCCACGGTTGCTCCACCAGGTGTATTGCTCGGGATGCGGATTGAGTTGGCGGAACACATCGACCAGGCCGGCCTCATCGAGCAGCCGGGTCATCCAGGCGCGTTCCTCGGGCAGGAAGCCCGAGTTCTTCTGGTTGCTGCGCCAGTTCTTCAGGTCGATCTGCTGGTGGGCGATGTTGATGTCGCCCACCAGGATGTACTCGCGCTCGCCTTTCAGGGCCAGCAGGTGCGGGTAGACATGGGCCAGGAAGCCGAACTTGACCGCCTGACGCTGCTCGCCCGATGAGCCGCTGGGGAAGTAGCAGCTGATCACGCTGAACTTGCGCGTGGGGGTGTCGAAGCGCGCCTCCACATAACGGCCTTCGGCATCAAACGCCTCGTTGCCCAGGCCGACGATCACCTCAGTGGGCGTTTTGCGGCTGTACAGGCCCACCCCGGAATAGCCCTTTTTCTGGGCGAAGTGAAAATGGCCCTTGAGCCCGGCCACCTCGTCGAAGCGGCCGGCCATGTCGTCGGCCTGGGCCTTGACTTCCTGCACGCCCATACAATCCGCGCCCGTTTGTGCGGCCCATTCCACGAAGCCCTTGCTGGCGGCGGATCGAATGCCGTTGAGATTGAGCGTAACCAGTCGAAAAGCCAAGGTAACTCCATGAACAAGCGCAACAACACCCCCGACGGCGCCGCACTGGCGCTGGAATTCGTGCAATTTGCCGTCGAGGCGGGTGTGTTGCGCTTTGGTGAATTCAAGACCAAAGCGGGGCGTCTGTCGCCTTACTTCTTCAACGCCGGGCTGTTTGACGACGGCGCCAAACTGGGCCGACTGGCGGGATTTTATGCACGGCGTCTGCTCGATTCAGGGCTGGCCTTCGACATGCTGTTCGGGCCAGCCTACAAGGGCATACCGCTGGCCGCCGCGGTGGCGATCGAACTGGCGCGCCTCGGCCGCAACGTGCCCTTTGCCTACAACCGCAAGGAAGCCAAGGACCATGGCGAGGGTGGTACCCTGGTAGGTGCCCCAGTGCGGGGCCGGGTGTTGATCATCGATGATGTGATCTCCGCCGGTACCTCGGTGCGCGAGTCGATTGTCATGATCCAGGCCGCTGGTGCCACACCCTGTGGTGTGGCGATTGCACTTGATCGTCAAGAAAAGGCAGTCGAGGGCGGCGTTGATGTGAATTGGTCGGCCGTGCAGTATGTGCAGGATCATCTGAAGCTGGACATTGCCTCGATCGCAACCCTTGAAGACCTGTTGCAGTACCTACAGCGCCACGGCCAAGGCGAGTTGGCGCAACACCTGCCCCGGGTCATTGCTTACCGAGACCGATATGGTGTCTGAATGAGACTGGCCCGCTGGGGCATGCTGTCTGCTGCGGCGCTGGGTGCGCTTGCGGGGCCGACTGGCGTCTGGGCCCAGAGCATTTACACCTGCACCGATCCGCAGGGACGCCGGCTCACCTCCGATCGGCCGATCATCGAGTGCATCAACCGCGAGCAGCGTGTACTCAACCGCGACGGCTCCTTGCAGCGGGTGATTCCACCCACGCTCACCGCTGAGGAGCGCGCGCGGCGCGAAGCCGAAGAACGCCGTGCCGATGTGGCCCGCGCAGCGCAGGCCGACGCGGTGCGCCGCGACCGCAACCTGATGTCGCGTTATCCGGACGAAAACGCGCACCGGCGGGCGCGTGAAGCCGCGCTCGACACCGTGCGCTTGGCCATCAAGGGCACCGAGGTGCGCATGCGCGAATTGGCGGCCGACCGCAAGCCGCTGCGCGACGAGTCCGAGTTCTACCAGGGCCGGCAGATGCCGGTGCGGCTGAGGCAGATGATTGATGCCAACGACGCCGGCCTGGCCGCGCTGCGCCAGGCCACCATCACCCAGGAGCTGGAGTTGGTGCGCATCAACGGCCTCTACGACCAGGAGCTGGAGCGCTTGCGCCACCTCTGGTCGGGCGCAGCCCCGGGCTCGCTGCCGCCCGTGGCGGCGGCCGTCAAGCCAAGCGCTTCTTCAGCAACGCGTTGACCTGCGCCGGGTTGGCCTTGCCGCGGCTGGCCTTCATCACCTGGCCCACCAGCGCGTTGAAGGCCTTGTCCTTGCCGGCGCGGTACTCGTCCACCGACTTGGCATTGGCGGCCACCACCTCGTCGATGATGGCCTCGAGCGCGGCGCTGTCGTTGACCTGCTTCAGGCCCTTGGCCTCGATCAGCGAATCCACATCGGCCGCTTCCCCGCTCCACAGCGCCTCGAACACCTGTCGTGCGGCGTTGTGGCTGATGGTGGCGTCGGCGATTCGCCCGATCAGTGCCGCCAGCGTGGCGGCGTCTAGCGGGCTCTGGTCGATGGTCTTGCCTTCGGCATTGAGCCGCTTGCTCACCTCGCCCATCAGCCAATTGGCCACCCCCTTGGGCTGGCTGCAGGCGTCGCGCGCGGTTTCATAGAAGCGGGCCAACGGCAGGCTCTGGGTCATCATGAGCGCGTCGTAGGCCGGCAGGCCATCGGCCGCCTGGAAGCGCTCGGCCATCGCCGCCGGCAGTTCAGGCAGGCTGGCGCGCACGGCCTCGATCCACTCGGGCGCGATCACCAGCGGCGGCAGGTCAGGGTCGGGGAAGTAGCGGTAGTCGTGCGCGTCTTCCTTGCTGCGCATGGCCCGCGTCTCGCCGCTGTCGGGGTTGAACAGCACGGTAGCCTGCTGGATCGCGAAGCCATCCTCGATCTGGTCGATCTGCCAGTTGATCTCGAAATCGATCGCCTGGGCCATGTTGCGGAAGGAGTTCAGGTTCTTGATCTCGCGCCGCGTGCCGAAGGGCGCGCCCGGCCGGCGTACCGACACGTTGGCGTCGCAACGGAAGCTGCCTTCCTGCATGTTGCCGTCGCAGATGCCCAGCCAGACCACCAGCGCATGCAAGGCCTTGGCGTATTCGACGGCTTCAGCCGCCGAGCGCATGTCGGGCTCGGTGACGATCTCCAGCAGCGGCGTGCCGGCGCGGTTCAGGTCGATGCCGGTGAGGCCGTGGTAATCCTCGTGCAGGCTCTTGCCGGCGTCTTCTTCGAGGTGGGCGCGGGTCAGGTTGACCGTCTTGCGTTCGTCCCCCAGCAGAAAGCTGATGCTGCCGCCTTGCACCACCGGTATCTCGTACTGGCTGATTTGGTAGCCCTTGGGCAGATCGGGATAGAAGTAGTTCTTGCGGGCAAAGATCGACAGCGGCGCCACCTTGGCGCCCACCGCCAGGCCCAGGCGGATGGCACGCTCCACCGCGGCGCGGTTCATCACCGGCAGCGTGCCGGGCAACGCCAGATCGACCGCGCAAGCCTGGGTGTTGGGCGCGGCGCCGAAAGCTGTGCTGGCGCCCGAGAAGATCTTGCTGACGGTCGACAGCTGGGCATGGGTTTCCAGGCCGATGACGACTTCGTAACCGCGGATCAGGGGCGGGTGGCTCATCTCAAAACCCCTGCGGCGCGCGCTGGTGCCAGTCGGTCACCTGTTGCAACGCGTGGGCGGTATGCAGCAGCCGGCCCTCGTCGAAGTAGTTGCCGATCAGCTGCAGCCCTACCGGCATGCCGTGCGCGCCGAAGCCGGCGGGCAGACTCATGCCGGGCAGGCCGGCCAGGCTGGCGGGCAGGGTGAAGATGTCGGCCAGGTAGGCCTGCAGCGGGTCGTCACCCTGCTCGCCGATCTTCCAGGCCACGCTGGGCGCCACCGGGCCGGCGATCAGATCGCACTGCTGGAAGCAGGCCTGAAAGTCATCGGCGATCATGCGCCGCAGCTTTTGCGCCTGCAGGTAATAGGCGTCGTAGTAGCCATGGCTGAGCACGTAGGTGCCGATCATGATACGGCGCTTGACCTCGGGGCCAAAGCCCTGGCTCCGGGACTTCTTGTACATGTCCATCAGATCGCTGTAGATGGCGGCGCGATGGCCGAACTTCACGCCATCAAAGCGGCTGAGGTTAGAGCTGGCCTCGGCCGGCGCGATGATGTAGTAGACGGGAATCGCCAGTTCAGTGCGCGGCAGGCTCAGGTCGACCAGCGTGGCGCCGAGCTTTTCCAGTTCAGCCAGCGCGCCACGCACCGCCGCCGCGACATCGGCCGACAAGCCGGCCGGAAAAAACTCAACCGGCAGGCCGATGCGCAGGCCGGCCAGCGGCCTGGCGGCGCTGGCGGCTTCGCGCGGCTGCAGCATCTGGGCGTGGAAGTCCTGCGGCGGGCGCTGGGCGCTGGTGCTGTCGAGCGCATCAAACCCGCTCATCGCCGACAGCAACAGCGCGCAGTCCTCGGCCGATCGCGCCATCGGCCCGGCCTGGTCCAGGCTGGAGGCGAAGGCGATCATGCCGTAGCGGCTGCACACGCCGTAGGTCGGCTTGATGCCGGTGATGCCGGTGAAGCTGGCTGGCTGGCGGATCGAGCCGCCGGTATCGGTGCCGGTAGCCGCCGGCAGCAGTCGCGCGGCCACCGCCACCGCCGAGCCGCCCGACGAGCCACCCGGCACACGCGCGACATCCCAGGGGTTGTGCGCCGCACCGTAGGCCGAGTTCTCGTTGCCCGAGCCCATCGCGAATTCGTCACAGTTGAGCTTGCCCAGGCTGATCGCGCCGGCGCCCGGGCCGGCGCCTGGCACTCCGGAACCCAGCCGCGCCACCACAGTGGCATCAAACGGGCTGCGGTAGCCGGCCAGCATCTTCGAGCCAGCGGTGGTGGGCAGGGCGGTGGTGACGAAGATGTCCTTGTGGGCGATCGGCACGCCCAGCAGCGGCGCGTCGGCCAGATCGGCGCCACCAGCAGCGCGGCGGGCATCGGCGGCACGCGCCGCGGCCAGCGCGCCTTCGGTATCCACCTGCAGGAAGGCCCCCAGCGCCTGATGCGCTGCGATGCGGCCCAGCAGGTGGCCGGTGAGCTCGACGCTGGAAACGCGGCGCGCGGCCAGCGCGCGGGTCAACTCGGCCACGCCAAGCTGGTGCAGTGCGGTGGGCGCGCTCATTCGATCACCTTGGGCACCAGGAACAGGCCGTCTTCGACTGCCGGCGCGCTGCGCTGGTTGGCTTCGCGCTGGTCGGTCTCAGTGATGGCGTCGTCGCGCAGGCGCAACTGCACCGCGGCAATCGCCGACAGCGGCGTGTACAGCGGCTCGACGCCAGAGGTGTCGACCGCACTCATCTGTTCGACGATGCTGAAGAAGCCGTTGAGCTGGGCCAGCATGTGCGGCGCTTCCTCGGGCGAAAGCTCTAGGCGGGCCAGATGTGCGATGCGGCTGGCGTCCTGCGGGGTCAAGGCCATGGGGTAAAGGTGTCCTGCAGCGGGTTCCCACAAGAGGAAACACCGGGGTGATGGGGTATTATCTATGGTTATCCATTGGCCCTTGCGCCTGCCGCCACACGCTGCGATCTGAGCCGTTTCAGCCAGTAGCCCGGCCCCAGGCGAGAGGCAAGAAGTCCCCCGCCCATCCCTGCCGACCGGCGCCCCGGTGCCTGCGAAGTCCGATCAGACTACCGACGCCGGCGCGCCTGCCAGCCGCCACCCCCAGTGCAGCGGCCCCCATCGGGCCGCATGTCCTGACCGCCCGAACTCCCCATGTACGGATCACTGCGCCGCTACTTCTCCACTGACCTGGCCATCGACCTGGGCACCGCCAACACGCTGATTTATGTGCGTGGCAAAGGCATCGTGCTCGACGAACCCTCGGTCGTCGCCATCCGCCACGAGGGCGGCCCGCAAGGCAAAAAGACGATACAGGCCGTCGGCAAGGAAGCCAAGGCCATGCTGGGCAAGGTGCCCGGCAACATCGAGGCCATTCGCCCGATGAAGGACGGCGTGATCGCCGACTTCACCGTCACCGAGCAGATGCTCAAGCAGTTCATCAAGATGGTGCATCCGCGCTCGGTGCTGCGGCCCAGCCCGCGCATCATCATCTGCGTGCCCTGCGGCTCGACCCAGGTTGAGCGGCGCGCCATCCGCGAATCAGCACTCGGCGCCGGCGCCAGCGATGTCTACCTGATCGAGGAGCCGATGGCTGCGGCCATCGGCGCCGGCCTGCCGGTCAGCGAGGCCTCGGGCTCGATGGTGGTCGACATCGGCGGTGGCACCACCGAGGTCGGCGTCATCAGCCTGGGTGGCATGGTCTACAAGGGCAGCGTGCGGGTGGGTGGCGACAAGTTCGACGAAGCCATCATCAACTACATCCGCCGCAACTACGGCATGCTGATTGGCGAGCCCACCGCCGAACTGATCAAGAAGTCCATCGGCTCGGCCTTTCCGGGCAGCGAGGTCAAGGAGATCGAGGTCAAGGGCCGCAACCTCAGCGAGGGTGTGCCGCGCAGCTTCACCATCAGCAGCAACGAGATCCTCGAGGCGCTGACCGATCCGCTGAACCAGATCGTCTCGGCAGTGAAGAACGCGCTCGAGCAGACACCGCCCGAGCTGGGCGCCGACATCGCCGAGCGCGGCATGATGCTCACCGGCGGCGGCGCGCTGCTGCGCGACCTGGACCGCCTGCTGGCCGAGGAAACCGGCCTGCCGGTGCTGGTGGCCGAAGACCCGCTGACCTGCGTGGTGCGCGGCTGCGGCATGGCGCTGGAGCGCATGGACGGCCTGCGCTCGATCTTCACCTCCGAGTAAGCCTGTTTGCCGCCATGAAGCCGGCAGCGGTTGCAGCTTGCCGGCTTTCAGGTTTCTGAAGTCCCCACCGCCCGCTGATCTGCCATGCCGCTGGGCACACTCGACCGCTCACCGCCGCCCTTCTTCCGCCAGGGCCCGTCGGCGCTGACCAAGCTGGCGCTGTTCTCGGCGCTGGCGGTGTTCCTGATGGCTGCCGACAGCCGCTGGCAGCTGACCCTGCCCTTGCGCTCGGCCCTGGCCACCGTGCTGCTGCCCATGCAGCAAGCCCTGCTGGTGCCGGTGGCGCTGGGCCAAAACGGCTTGAGCTACCTGCAGGGCGTGAAGGCGGCCCAGAGCTCGGAGGCCGCGGCGCGGGTGCAGCTGGCGCGCCAGAGCGAGCGCGCCGCCCGTGTCGAGCAGCTGATGGCCGAAAACGCCAGCCTGCGTTCGCTGCTGGCGCTGCAGCCGGCGCTGCAGGTCAAGGCGGTGGTGGCCGAGCTGCTGTACGAAGCCGGCGACCCCTACTCGCGCAAGATCTTCATCAACCGCGGCGCCAGCCAGGGCGTGGTGGCCGGCGCACCGGTGATCAACGAGACCGGCGTGCTGGGCCAGGTGACCGAGGTCTACCCGCTCAACGCGGTGGTCACGCTGCTGATCGACCGCGATGCGGCGATTCCGGTGCTCAACACCCGCAGCCAGCAGCGTGGCGCGGCCTTCGGCGGCATCGACGGTGGCACGGCGATGGAGCTGCGCTTCATGGCCGGCAATGCCGATGTGCAAGTGGGCGACCTGATGCACACCAGCGGTGTGGACGGTGTCTACCCGCCGGGGCTGTCGGTGGCGCGGGTGACCCAGGTTGAACGCCGCGCCGACGCCGGTTTTGCCCGCATCGTGCTGGCGCCGGTGGCCAACCTGGACAATCTGCGCCACCTGCTGGTACTGGAGCCGCTGGCCGTGCAAATGCCGCCCAAGCCCGAGTCGGCACTGCTTGGCAAGCCCGCCGCCAAAGCGGCGGCGCTCGCCGGCAGCGCCGGGCGGCCCGGCATGGCGGCCAGTGGCCAGGAGTTGCGGCGATGACCCGCCTGTGCCGGCCGTTGGAGGGCGCACGATGATCATGCCGCGTGGCTCGGGCCAGCTGCTGCTGCCGGCCAACCCGTTTTTCATCGGCTTCACCCTACTGGTTGCGCTGGCGCTGGAAATGCTGCCGCTGGGCCGCCATGCCGCCTCGCCCGATCTGCTGGCGCTGGTGCTGGTGTTCTGGAACGTGCACCAGCCGCGCCGCGTCGGCGTCGGCCTGGCCTTTGCCTTCGGCCTGGTGATGGACGTGCACCTGGGCGCGGTGCTGGGCCAGCATGCGCTGGCCTACACGGTGCTCAGCTACCTGGCGATCACCGTGCACCGGCGCGTGCTGTGGTTCAACCTGGCGGCGCAGGCGCTGCATGTGCTGCCGGTGTTCCTGGCCGCCCATCTGCTGTCGCTGCTGGCCAGGTTGATCGCCGGCGGCATGTTCCCGGGCTGGCCGCTGCTGCTGGCGCCGCTGTTCGAGGCTTTGCTGTGGCCGGTGGCCGCGGCGCTGCTGCTGGCGCCGCAGCGCCGCGCGCCCGATCCAGACGAGAACCGACCGCTGTGAGCATGACTGAGTTAAAGGACCTCGAGCGTGAGCTCGACCGCTTCAACACCCGGCTGCTGGCAGCGGCGCTGTTCGTGCTGCTGTGTTTTGGCCTGCTGGCCGCCCGGCTGGTGGTGCTGCAGGTGCTGCGCCACGACGAGCTGGCGCTGCAGGCCGAGGCCAACCGCATTGCCGTGGTACCGGTAGTGCCTAACCGCGGCCTGATCCTGGACCGCAACGGCGTGGTGCTGGCCACCAACTATTCGGCCTACACGCTGGAGATCACGCCGTCGCGGGTGGAGGGTGAACTCGACGCGGTGATTGACAGCCTGGCCGAAGTGCTGGAGATCCAGGGCCGTGATCGCCGCCGCTTCAAGCGCCTGCAGGACGAGAGCAAGAGCTTCGAGTCGCTGCCCATCCGCACCAAGCTCAGCGATGAGGAGGTGGCCCGCTTCATGGCCCAGCGCTACCGCTTTCCCGGCGTGGAGGTGCGTGCGCGGCTGTTCCGCAGCTACCCGGCGGGCGAGGTGGGCAGCCACCTGATCGGCTACATCGGCCGCATCAACCAGGCCGAAAAGAAGGCCATGGACGATTGGGACGATGACGAGCTGGCCAACTACCGCGGTACCGAGGTCATCGGCAAGCTGGGCCTGGAACAGCGATACGAGCGTGAACTGCACGGCACCACCGGCTTCGAGGAGGTGGAAACCTCGGCCGGCGGCCGCGCCGTGCGCCGGCTGCGCAGCCACCCGGCAACGCCGGGCAACACCCTGGTGTTGTCGATCGACATCAAGCTGCAGGCGCTGGTCGAGCAGCTGTTCGGCGATCGCCGCGGCGCGCTGGTAGCGATCGACCCGCGCAACGGCGAACTGCTGGCCTTTGTCAGCAAACCCAGTTTCGACCCCAACCTGTTTGTCGACGGCATCGACGTGGAGAACTGGCGCGCGCTCAACGAGAGCCTGGACAAGCCGCTGCTCAACCGCGCGCTGCGTGGCACCTACCCGCCAGGCAGCACCTTCAAGCCGTTCATGGCGATCGCCGCGCTCAACAGCGGCAAGCGCAGCCCGACGGCCATCATCCACGATGGCGGCAGCTTCACCTTCGGCGGCCATGTCTTCCGCAGCCATGGTGACCACGGCCTGGGGCCGGTGGACATGCGGCGCGCCATCGTGCTGTCGAGCAACGTCTACTTCTACTCGCTGGCCAACGAGATGGGTGTGGACCTGATGCACGACCAGCTTGAACCCATGGGCCTGGGCCGCAAGACCAACATCGACCTGGACGGCGAGGTCACCGGCCTGCTGCCGTCCACCGCCTGGAAAAAACGCGCCTACAAAAAGCCCGAGCAGCAGAAGTGG
>JBBQZM010000088.1:0-13978 GCA_038207685.1 Burkholderiales bacterium | reverse complement strand
CGCCGAAGTAGCCCACGATCTGCCGCGGCACCTCGCGCATCGGGCCCGGGTCGGCCGTCTCGGTCAGGTACACCCGCACGCTGAAGGTGCTGCCCTGCGTCGAGGTCTGTGTGAGCGTCAGTTCTCCGCCCATCAGCGAGGTCAGCAGCCCGGTGATCGTCAGGCCCAGCCCGGTGCCCGGCTCGCCGCCCTGCCGGCGCCCGGCCGCACCGCGCTCGAATGGCAGGAAGATCCGTTCGCGGTCCTGCGGCAGCACGCCGACACCGGTGTCGACCACGTCGAAGCGCACCACCTGCTTGCGCGAGTCGACGTGGAAGGTCACGGTGCCGGTGTCGGTGAAGCGCACCGCGTTGGCCAGCAGGTTGATCAGGATCTGGCGCAGCCGCTTTTCGTCGGCACGCACCAGTTCGGGCAGTGTGCCGCTGCACCGATGCACAAAGCGCAGCCCGCGCTCGCTTGCCTGCGGCTCGACCAGGCGCACCAGTTCCTCCACCGCCTCGGCGAAGTGCATCGGGCCGGGCTCCAGCGCCAGCCGGCCGCTTTCGATGCGGGCAATGTCCAGCGTGCCCTCGATCAGGCTCAGCAAATGGTCGCCACCGCGGCGGATCACCTGCACCGCGCCACGGCGCTGCACCGGGATCGCCGGGTCGTCTTCCAGCAATTGGGCATAACCCAGGATGCTGTTCAGCGGCGTGCGCAGTTCATGGCTGATCGCGGTGATGTAGCGGCTCTTGGCCTGGTTGGCGGCGTCGGCTGCCACCTTGGCCTGCTGCAGCTGGGCGTCGGTGCGCTGGTGTGATTCGATCTCGTGGCGCAGCGTGGCCGCCTGCGCATTCAGCGCCTGGGTCTGGCGGCGCGACTCCTCCTGCGCCAGTTGGCGGCCACGCCGCGCCAGCACCGCCCACCAGGCCACCATGCCGGCGATCAGCAGCAGCACCAGAAAGGCCTGGCCAAAGCCCGCGCGCAGCAGCGGCGCCACCGCGGCTGCGCTCACCGCATCGAGCGCGCTCAGTGACCGCAGCCCCAGCAGGTAGAGCGCGCCGAACAGCAGCGCCAGCCCCGGCAGCACGCCGCACATCAGCAGCAGGTAGGACGCCAGCCCACCTTCCAGATGCGGCGCCATGCGTGCCGGCAGCAGGCGCTGCAGCAGCCGCAGCCACTGCGCCGACAGCCGCGCCTGCGGCTTGCACAAGTCGTCGCAGCGGGCGTCCAGCGTGCAGCACAACGAGCAGATCAGCCCGCCATAGGCCGGGCAGGCAGCCATGTCCTCGGGCTCGTAGTCGCCCTCGCAGATGGTGCAGCGGCGCAGCGCATGGCTGCCCAGGTAGGCGCCATGCTGGGCCGCATCGGCCGCCGCCACCTGGCTTGCCGCCAGGGTGCGCCGCGCCAGGTAATACCGCCCGCCGGTGGCCCAGGCGATCAGCGGTGAGACGAGCATCGCCACCACCAGCGCGATCATCGCTGACCAGGCCTGGGCCAGCGGCCCGAAGGCGCCCAGGTGGGCAGCGATGCTCAGCAACGAGGCCGCGCCCATCGCGCCCACGCCCACCGGGTTCACATCAAACAAGTGGGCACGGCGGAACTCGATGCCCTTGGGGCTGAGGCCCAGCGGCTTGTTGATCACCAGATCGGCCACCACCGTCATCATCCAGGCGATGGCGATGTTGCTGTACAGGCCCAGCACATGGCCCAGCGCCTGGAACACGTTGAGCTCCATCAGCACCAGTGCGATCAGCGTGTTGAACACCATCCACACCACCCGGCCGGGGTGGCTGTGTGTCAAGCGCGAGAAGAAGTTGCTCCAGGCCAGTGAGCCGGCATAGGCATTGGTGACGTTGATCTTGAGCTGGCTGACGATGACAAACAGCGCGGTGGCGGCCACCGCCCAGCCGTAGTGCGGAAACACGTACTCCCAGGCCACCAGGTACATCTGGTTGGGGTCGACTGCACGCTCGGCCGGCACGCTGTGTGCCAGCGCCAGCCAGGCCAGCATCACGCCGGCGCCCATCTTCAGCACACCCATGATCACCCAGCCCGGCCCGCCCATCAGCGTGGCGCCCCACCAGCGCCAGGCCTTGCCGGGCTGCTTCTCCGGCATGAAGCGCAGGTAGTCGGCCTGCTCGCCCATCTGGGTGATCAGCGCGATGCCCACCGTCAGCGCGGCGCCGAAGCCCATCACGCTAAAACCCGCCATGCCGCCCTGCTGCCCGGCATAGGCGCTGAGCCCGGCGAGTTCCTGCGGCGCCTTGACCAGCACAAAGGCCAGCGGCACCACCAGCATCACCAGCCACAGCGGCTGGGTCCAGACCTGCAGCCGGCTGATGGCGGTGACGCCGTGGCTGACCAGCGGGATCACCACCAGCGCGCAGATGCCGTAACCCCAGGCCGGCGGGATGTCGAAGGCCAGTTCCAGCGCATAGGCCATCACCGCCGCTTCGAGCGCGAAGAAGATGAAGGTGAAGCTGGCGTAGATCAGCGAGGTGATGGTCGAGCCCAGATAGCCAAAGCCGGCGCCGCGGGTCAGCAAGTCCATGTCCACGCCGTAGCGCGCCGCATAGACGCTGACCGGCCAGCCGGCCAGGAAGATGATCAAGCCGGTGGCCAGGATCGCCAGCGCGGCATTGACGAAGCCGTGCTGAATCAACAGGGTCGCGCCCACCGCCTCGAGGATCAGGAACGAGGCGGCGCCGAAAGCGGTGTTGGCCACCCGCCATTCGCTCCACTTGCGGAAGGTGCGCGGCGTGAAGCGCAGCGCGTAGTCCTCGATGGTCTCGCGCGCCACCCAACTGTTGTAGTCGCGCCGGAAGGTGATCACCTGCTGCGGCGGCGAGCCGGGTGATGCGGTTGGCGTGGACATCCCTTCAACGCATCAAGATTCGCACCCGCGCAGGGCAGCCCATGGTGACCGCAAATGCACTACCAGGGTGCCATACGAGCTATCGCGTCGCCAGATGAGCACCCTGCTGGTGCAGTCCAGCCCACGAGCACCGCTGTGGTGCGACCTCAGTGGATCGCGCTTGCCGTGCAGACCCGGTTGCGGCCGGTCGACTTGGCCCGGTACAAGGCCTGGTCGGCGCGCACCAGCACCGCATCGGCCTGGGTATCGCCGACCACCATCTGGCTCACGCCCAGGCTGGCGGTGATCGGCAGCGACTGGCCCTGCCACGACGTCGGGCGCGCCTCCAGCGACTGGCGCAAGCGCTCGGCCAGCGCGGTGGCCTCCTGCAGGTCCATGTCGGGCAGCAGCAGCGAGAACTCCTCGCCGCCGCTGCGGGCCACCAGGTCACGCGGGCGGGTGCTCTGCTGCATCAGCTGCGCCACATGCTGCAGCACGGCGTCGCCGGCGTCATGGCCCCAGCGGTCATTGATCTGCTTGAACCAGTCCAGATCGGCCGCCAGCACGGCGCAGCGGTGGCCCGCCAGCTGCTGCAGCCGGCTGAACTCCAGTTGCAGCCGCGCCATCAGACCGCGCCGGTTGGCCACGCCGGTCAGGAAGTCGGTGTTGGCCTGCAACTGCAGTTCGCGGCTCATCAGCACCCGCTCGGTGATCTCTTCGAAGCTGGTGTGCACCTCCAGCGCCTGGCCGTGGCGCAGCAGCGGTGTGGCATTGACCATCAGCCAGACTTCGCCTCGACCCGGTACCGAAACCCCCATCACCACATTGCGCACCGCCTCGCCACTGCGCAGCGCCTGCATCGCCGGATGCTGGTCGCCAGGAAAGTCGCTGCCGTCCTCATGGTGCACCCGCCAGCCGGCATCGATCGACACCCGGCCTTGCACTTGGTCCAGCGTCAGCCCGAGGATGCGCTGCGCCGCCGGATTGGCCGAGGTGATGGCGCCGCTGGCGTCCTGGTAGACCACGCCCTGCGGCACGGTCTCGAACAACGTGCGGTACTTCTCCTCGCTGGCGCGCAGCACCGCCTCGATGCGCTTGCGCTCTGAGACATCGGTGAAGACGCCGGTCCAGGAGGTGTCGCCGTGCTGGCCCGGCTTGGGCTCGCTGCGGCCATGCACCCACTTGATGCGACCGCTGGCGGTGCGCAAACGGAACTCATGCTCCCAGGGCAGGCAGCGCACCATGGCCTGGTGGATCGACCGCAGGAAGGCCCGGCGGTCCTCGGCCACGATGGCGGCGAGCACCAGGCGCCGGTCGGCGCAGGCCTGCGCGGGCGCCAGCTCGAACAAGCTGGTGATGCCCGGGCTGAAATAGACAAAGCGCCAGCTGCCCGCGGGCTGTCGCACCAGGCGGAACATCGCGCCGGGGATCGATGCCGTCAAGTCCTTCAGCCAGGCTTCGCTTTCGCGCACCGCCTCCTGCGCCCGCTTGACCGCGCTGACGTCGTCGTGTGCCACCACCACCCGCGGCGGGTGGCTGCCCAGCAACCGGCTGACGCTGGCCAGAAACCAGCGCCGCTCGTGTGGCGAATGGCAGTCGTACTCCAGTTGGAAGTGCGCCAGCTGTCCGGCCAGCACCTGGCGCAGCTGCCAGACAAACTGAGCGATCTGATTCCGGCCATCGGCGTCAGCGTTGGCGTGGGCGTCTGCCAGCGCGCGTTGGCAGACCGACAGGTAGTTGTTGCCCTCGTTGAGCTGTTGCGCATCGCCGCCGTTGCGCAGCGCAAACTGGCGCCAGGCTTTGTTCACCGCCAGGACCACGCCGCCCTGGTCGAGCACGCAGACATGTGCCGGCAGGCCGTCCAGCACCGCTTGCAGGAAGCGCTGCGAGGTCTTCAGGGCCTGATCGGCCTGCTTGCGCTGGGTGATGTCCTGCACATACAGCAGGCCGCAAGGCTGGGCATTGGCGCCAGGCACCCGCACCAGTTGCGCCAGCAGGCGGATGGTGTCGCCATTTGGGCGCAACGCCAGCCACTCACCGTCGATCGAACTCTGGCCATCCAGAAAGGCTTGCAGCCGCGCCAGCATGCGGGCGCGACGAGGCTCGGGCAAGAGCCGGGTGAAGGTCTGGCCGAGCAACTCGGCTTCGGTGAGGCCGCAGAGGCGGCAAAAGGCCGGATTGACGGTACGCAACAGACCAGAGCGATCGATCACCGCCATGCCCACCGGCGAGCGCACGATCAACACGGCCAGCGTCACTGCGGGATCACGGTCATCCGAAGGCGACGTGCCTGGCGGGTCGGGGCCGGTCTGAGACGGCATGCTGAACCTGCGCCAAAACGGCGCCGCAGCTCCGGTGAGTGGGCGTCGGACTGACGCCATCAACAAGCCCTCGGAATGCGGCCTGTCGAAGCCCATTGTCGCGCTGCCAGCCTGAGCGCAACGGCAAAATCGGATGTTTTTATCGGTTTGACGCCGGCTGCGCCGGCAAACGGCTCAGGGCAGCGACAACACCAGGTTGCCGATGGCGCGGCCCGACGCCACCAACTCATGGCCGTCGGCGATGCGCGCCAGCGGCAGGCGGTCGGCAATCGCGTGCCGCAGCCGGCCCTGGCGCAGCAAGGCGTCCAGTGTGGCTTCAGCCCGCAGTCGATCGGCCGCCGACAGGTTGTAGACGATGAAAAACCGCAGATTCAGGTTCTTCACGATCAGCGGGAAAAACGGCATAGCGAACGGCGAAGTACCGCTGCCGTAGACCACGCAGTCGCCGCCCGGACGCAGCACCTCCAGCGACAGCGCCGCATTGGCACCGATGTCCATCTCGATCACCCGGTCCACGCCCCGGCCGCCGGTGGCCGCGCGCACCTGCGCGGCGGCGTCGGGCTGGCGGTAGTCCACCGTGGTGTCGGCGCCGGCGGCAAGGGCAATCGCCGCCTTCTCGGGCGTGCTGGTGGTGGCGATGACCTGCAAGGCACCCAGCGCCCGCGCCATCTGCACCGCGTAGTGGCCTACCGCGCCGGCGCCACCCGACACCAGCACCCGCTGGCCGGCGATGCCACCACCCTCTGAGGCGCCCAGCAGCACCGCATGCAGGGCGGTCAGCGCCGGGATGCCCAGGCAGGCGCCGGCTTCGTCGGCCACCTTGTCGGGCAGCGGCACGGCCTGCGCCTGCGGCAGCACCACATATTGCGCCGCGGTGCCGAAGGCACGGCCCCAGGCAGCGTTCCACAGCCACACCCGCTGGCCGATGCGCCCGGCATCGACCCCGGCGCCCACCGCATCCACCACGCCCATGCCGTCGCTGTGCGGCACGATGCGCGGGAAGGCCAGCACACTGCTGCGTTGCCCGGCGCGGCTCTTCACATCCGAAGGGTTGATGCCCGACCAGCGCAGCTTGACCCGCAACTCGCCCGGCCCCGGTTGCGGATCGGGCCATTCGGCCAGTTGCAGCACCTCGTGGGCGGGACCGGTGCGGTCGTAAAAGGCCACTTGCATGATCGGGACTCCGGAAGACTGGGCCCACCAGTCTACGGACAAGCGGCGGGCAGCCCGCCGTCAGCCGCAGCACCCCGGACTTCAGCCCGGCTCGGGCAGCCAGCGCCGCAGATGCGCCGCGTTGGCGCCACGCTGGCCCTTGGCGCGCTTGAGTTCGGCGCGGGCCACGGTGCGCAAGTGCACCTCGTCCGGCCCGTCGAGGAAGCGCAGCGCCCTGCCCCAGGCCCACAGCCGGGCCAGCGGCGTGTCGGGCGACAGGCTCATCGCGCCAAACACCTGCATCGCGCGGTCGAGCACCCGGTTTTGCAGCCGCGAGCTCACCAGCTTGATGGCCGAAACATCGGTGCGCGCCGCCGCGCTGCCGCCCTGGTCCAGCGTCCAGGCGGCGTGCAGCACCAGCAGCCGGGCCTGGTCGATCTCGACCCGGCTCTCGGCGATCCAGTCCTGCACATTGGCAAAGTCGGCAATGCGGCCGCCAAAGGCGCGGCGCTCCAGCGCCCGCTCGCACATCAACTCCAACGCCAGTTCACACTGGCCGATGCTGCGCATCGCATGGTGCACCCGGCCCGGCCCCAGCCGCGCCTGCGCCAGCGCAAAGCCGCTGCCGGGCTCACCCAGCATCGCGTCGCGCGGCACCCGCACGTTGCGGAAGATCAGCTCGCAGTGGCCGTCCAGCGCCTGGTGGTCCATCACCGGGATGTTGCGCTCGATGATCAGCCCCGGCGTGTCCATCGGCACCAGCACCATCGAGTGGCGGGCATGCTCGGGCGCATGCTCGTCCTCGCTGACGCCCATCACCACCGCCAACCGGCACAGCGGATGCGCCGCGCCGGTGATGAACCACTTGCGGCCATTGATCACCCAGTCATCGCCGTCACGGGCAATGCGGGTGGTCAGCTGCGTCGGGTCGGCCGATGCGGTGTCGGGCTCGCTCATCGCAAAGCAGGAGCGGATCTCGCCACGCAGCAGCGGCATCAGCCAGCGTTCGGCCTGCGCCGGGCTGGCGGCGATCTGCAGCAATTCCATGGTGCCGCTGTCGGGTGCGCTGCAGTTGAAGACTTCGGCCGCCCAGGGCACGCGGCCCATGATCTCGGCCAGCGGTGCGTAGTCCAGGTTGTTCAGGCAGGTGCCCGGCTGATCGGCGCGCAAGCTGGGCAGAAACAGGTTCCACAGCCCGAGTGAAGCGGCCTGGGCCTTCAGCGGCTCGATCAGGTCCAGCGGGTACTCGCCGGCATCCGACCAGCGATGCCATTCGGCCATCGACGGCAGGATCAAGTCGGCCATGAATTGCCGCAGGCTGTCCTGCAGCGCCAGTGATCGGGGGCTGTGCGCAAAGTCCATGCGGCATGGTGGGCAGCGTGCAGGCCGCGCCCTGTCGCTGAAGCGACGAGGCGGCGTGTGATGCGCCGGTCGATTGCGCCAGATCAAGCTCGCCGGCGCCGGCGGCGCTTTGGCATGATCGCGGCATGAGCCCGCCGGGCCGCCCCAAGGGCGACTACCGGAGGGCGTTGCCCGAAGGTACCCCCATGAGCCTGCATCTGCACGACACCCGCGCCCTGGTCTTCGACATCTTCGGCACCGTGGTCGACTGGCGGTCGTCGATCATCCGTGAGGGCCAGGCGCTGCAGCAGCGGCTGGGTGCGGGCTGGCCGGTGGTGGACTGGCCGGCGCTGGCCGATGCCTGGCGTGCCGGCTACTACCCGGCGATGGCCCGCGTCGCACGCGGCGAGCAGCCCGAGGCCTCGATCGACCAGTTGCACCGGCAGATCCTCGACCAGATCCTGCCGCGCTTCGGCCTGGCCGATCTGCCCGAGGTCGAACGCGAGGCCTTCAACCGGGCCTGGCACCGGCTGTCGCCCTGGCCCGACAGCCGCGCCGGGCTGGCCCGATTGCGCAGCGGCTTCATCACCGCCACGCTGTCCAACGGCAACATGGCGCTGCTGGTCAACCTGATGCGGCAGGCCGATCTGCGCTTTGACGCGGTGCTGTCGACCGAGTTGTTCGGCTGCTTCAAGCCCGACCCGGCGGTCTACCAGGGCGCCGCGCGGCTGCTGGGCCTGGCGCCGTCGCAGTTGCTGATGGTGGCAGCCCATCCGTCGGATCTGGCCGCCGCGCAGCGGGCCGGCCTGCAGACCGCGTACATTGCGCGTCATGATGAACGCGGGCCCGGCGGCCCGATGGAGCCGGTGGGCGATACGGTCTTTGACCGGGTGGCAGCCGATCTGGGCGCACTGGCCGACCAGTTGGATATTGCCTGAACTGCGCAGGCAAACCCACGGACCACCGGCCAGTCTGGCCTCGGCTGACCGGCACTGCCTCAGCCTATGCTTGACGCATGTCAATCCCTGGCCTAGCCTGGGGCGCAGGATGGACAACATGAATCACACCAGCCTCATCATCCCGATCACATCCCAGTCAGCCGCTGCCGGCTGCGGCGATTGCCTGCATGACGAGCTGAAAGGCCCGATCTGCCGCAGCCTGCTGGGGCAGTCGTGCGCTATGCCCAAGCTCAGCGGTCCGAGCGACGAACTTGCCCGTCTGATGGTCGCGCTGGGCCCGCTGTTGAGCGTGCCCGATCCCAGCCGCCCCTCGGGCCGGGCCAGCCTGGTGCGGTCACTGCACGTCTCCCCGGGTGAAGTGGCGCTCCAGCTCAGCGTGGCCGCCGACTGCGGCGGCGCCGCCCTGGCCGACAGCGCCTTCCAGGCCCTGCGCGGCCTGCTGCCCGACACCGACATCTACGTCGACATGGCGAGTTGAGAGACTCAGGAGCTTCCCGGCAACGTCGGCAGCGCGCAGTGTTGCGCGTTGACACCGCCGTGCGCGGCCAGCAGGGCATCGGCATGGCGTGCGTCGGCCTGCGCGGCCAGCGACAGCAAGAGGCCCAAAGTGATCACCGTGGACGCGACGAAGGCAGCAATGCGTTGGCCGGAGGCAAGTAGAGTGGGGCGGTTCATGGCAGGGCTCCTGTTGGTTGGGTCTGACGATGGCCAGACTTTGCAACTGCGCCCGCCGCCCTACCAGCGCCAGGCGACGAAGCGCAGCCACGGGGCGCTGAACTGCCGTAACGGCCGATCAGCACGGCCCGCCAGGCGCGCCGCCGTGACGCGTCAAACCTGCATGTTCATGATGTCGGTGTAAGCCTGCACCAGGCGGTTACGCACGGTCAGCGCAGCGGTGAAGCCGATCTGCGACTTGTTCATCGCGATCATGGTCTGCTCCAGGCTCACCGTGGGGTTGTCCAGCTGCAGCTCTCGCTGCAGTGCGGACGACTCCAGCTGCGCCTCGCTGACCGACTTCAGCGCTTGGGCCATGGCATTGCCGAAGCTGGGCGCCTCGGCCTCGGGCGCCGCTGGCGCAGCCTTGCCCAGCGGCATGCCGTCCGGGCGCAAACCGGCCCGCGCCACCGCCTGGGCGAAGTCGAAGGGCTTGAGCTCGAGCTTCATGGCTGTCTGGGGTGAAGGCGGGAGACCTTGGGCACGCTTCGCACTGTAGGCGCCGCTGTCGGCCGCAATGGCGCGAACTGAAGCCCGAAAAACGCGCTGTTTGTCCCTTGCCTGTGCGGACCCTTGCCGAACAATCAGCGCCGAACGAGGCCCTTTTCAAGCGCGGCCCCCCAACGCACAGACCACAAGACGCCTCCATGGACGCTGCCCTGACCGCCCTGACGCCCGCCAACACCGCCGCCATGCTCGCCGAGCGCGAGGCCGGCGCGCCCAACGGCAGCCTGGGGCGATTCCAGGCCCTGCCGCTGCAGAAGAAACTGATGCTCGGCGCCGGCAGCGCCGGCCTGGCCGCCCTGCTGGTGGTGCTGGCACTGTGGAGCCGGCATGTGCCGATGGCGCCGCTGTTCACCCAAAACCTGCAAGGCAGCGAGCTGGGTCTGGTGGTCGAGCAACTCAACAAGCTGGGCGAGAGCCATGAGGTCGGCAACGGCGGCAGCCTGATCCTGGTGCCGGCCGAGCGGGTCAATGCACTGCGCATGAAGATGGCCATGGTCGGCCTGCCCAGGTCGGCGCCCACCGGCTTTGAATCGATGGACAAGGCCAGCTTCGGCCAGTCGCAACTGCAAGAGCGCACCCATTTGCAGCGTGCGCTGGCCTCGCAGCTGGAGCAGACCATTGCCACCATCTCGGCGGTGCAGTCAGTCAAGGTGATGGTGGCACTGACCCAGCAGACCGGCTTCTACCGCGAGCAGGACAAGCCCTCGGCCTCAGTGGCGCTGACCCTGCTGCCCGGCCGCACGCTGGACCGCGGCCAGATCGCCGGCATCGTCAGCATGACCGCCACCGCGGTGCCCGGCCTCAGCCCCAAGGCGGTGACCATCACCGACCAGGACGGCAACTGGCTGACCCAGCCCGACGGCGACCAGCGCTCCGACCTCACCACCCAGCAACGCGCCCACTTGCGCGATACCGAGACGCGGCTGCTCAAGCGGGTCAACGACATCCTGGAGCCGGTGTTGGGCAGCGAAAACCTGCGCGCCACCGTGACCGCCGAACTCGACTTCAACCAAATCGAGTCCACCAGCGAAGCCTTCAGCCCCAACCAGGGCGCCGACGCCCGCGCCGCAGTACGCAGCCAGCAAAGTGTGGACGCCGGCAACCAGAACCAGCCCATGCCCAGCGGCGTGCCCGGCGCCGCCAGCAACCAGGTGCCGACCGCTGCCACCGCACCCACCGCCGCCGCCTCGGCCAGCGCGCTGCAGGCCGCACAGACCGGCCTGGCCGGCAACAGCGCCCGGCGCGAGAGCCGCATCAACTACGAGATCGACAAGACGGTGGAAACCAAGCGCCTGGCCAGCGGCGAGATCCGCCGCGTCAACGTGGCGGTACTGGTCAACCACCGCCAGCTGGTCGAGGCCAAATCAGGCAAGACCAGCAGCGCGCCGCTGTCGGCCGAGGAGATGGACAAGCTCACCGCCCTGGTGCAAGAGGCGGTGGGCTTCAAGAAAGAGCGCGGCGACTCGGTGCGGGTGGTCAACATCCCGTTCCGCGCCGAACCCAAGCTGGAGGTCGAGCCGGTGCCGGCCTGGCGCCAGCCCTGGTTGCTGGACCTGCTGCGCGCCGGCGCCCTGCCCGCCGCACTGACCGGGGTCGGCCTGATGCTGCTGCTGGGCCTGGTGCGGCCGGCGCTGAAGGCCTTGCCGGCCGCCGCCAAGGCGCCGCAGCCGGCGCAGCTGACGCTGGACGCGTTGGTCGACGACGCCCAGGCCCTGCCCGGCGCCAAGCCGGCCGAGCCGCTGGCGCTGTCGGCGCCCAAGACCGAGCAGCACCTGGTCGAAGCCCGCTCGCTGGCCAAGGACAACCCGCAGGCGGTGGCCAACCTGATGCGCACCTGGATGGAAGGCGCGACCTGATGAGCGACCCGACCCCCCCTTGCCCACCCAACCGCCCCAGCACCCGAGAACGAGCCCATGGACGACACTGGCGTTGAAGACGCGGCCATCCTGCTGATGTCGATCGGCGAGGAGGATGCGGCCCAGGTGTTCAAGCACCTGGCACCCAAGGAGGTG
Organism: Burkholderiales bacterium; assembly: GCA_038207685.1. Lineage (GTDB taxonomy): Bacteria > Pseudomonadota > Gammaproteobacteria > Burkholderiales > Burkholderiaceae_C > Pseudaquabacterium. Next base: position 2,136 of record JBBQZM010000088.1, on the reverse strand, counting down.
CAGCGCCTGGGCGAGACCATCGCCCGCATGAAGACTGTGCCGCGCGAGCGCCTGGCCCAGGTGCTGAACCGCTTTGCCGTCAACTCGCAAGCCCAGCATTCGCTGGTGGCCGACACCGACGAGTACGTCAAGGCGGTGCTGCGCAAGGCGCTGGGCGACGACAAGGCCAATCTGCTGATCGACCGCATCCTGCAGGGCAGCGATGTGTCGGGCATCGAGGGCCTGAAGTGGATGGACGCGGCCAGCGTGGCCGAGCTGCTGCGCAACGAGCATCCGCAGATCGTCGCCGCCATCCTGGTGCACCTGGAGCCTGATCTGGTGAGCGCAACGATGAAGTGCTTCACCGAGCGCCAGCGCAACGAGGTGATCGTGCGCATCGCCACGCTGGACGGCATCCAGCCCTCGGCGCTGAAGGACCTGAACGAAGTCATGAGCCATGTGTTGGCCGGCGGCGACCGCATGCGCAAGTCCTCGCTGGGCGGCGTCAAGGCCGCGGCCGAGATCATCAACCTGATGGGCAACACGCTGGAGACCAGCGTGCTCGACTATGTGCGCGAGGGTGATCCCGACCTGGCGCAGAAGCTGATGGACAACATGTTCGGCTTCGACGACCTGGTCAAGCTCGACGACAAGGGCGTGCAGGCCATGCTCAAGGAAGTGCAGAGCGAGTCGCTGGTGCTGGCGCTCAAGGGCGCGACGCCGGAGATGCGCGAGCGGGTCTTCAAGAACATGTCCAGCCGCGCCGCCGAGACGCTGCGCGAGGACCTGGAAGGCCGCGGTCCGGTGCGGGTGTCGGATGTCGAGGCCGAGCAGAGGGAGATCCTGAAGGTGGTGCGCCGTCTGGTCGAGGAAGGCCAGATCGTGATCGCCAGCGGAGGCGCCGATGAATTCCTCTAGACGTCCCAGCGCCAGCGAGCGGCTGCACCAGATGCCGCCGCCGCCCGTGACGCCGCGCGGTGGCGTGCCCTACACACGCTTCATCCCGCGCGAGGAACTGCAGGGCTTTGCCGCCTGGCAGCCCGGCGCCTTTGCCGAGGCAGCGTCCTTTCTGCAGCCGGCGCAACCCGGATCGCCGCATGCCGGCGCGCACACCGGTGGTGAGGCCGACGCAGCCGGCAGTGCCACGCCGGTCTGGCCCAGCCAGGGTTTCTCTGACGGCGCCGAGGGGCCGGCCGACCCGGCCACGGCGCCCACCAGTGCCAGCGTCGAGGACTTGCGCGCCGAGTGGCAGGCCGAACTGCAAGCCCAGGTGGCCGCCGCCCGCCAGCAGGGCTACCAGGACGGCTACCGCGACGGTCTGGTGGCGCTGGACAGCTTCAAGCAGAGCTTCGCCGCCCAGACCAGCGGCCAGATGGCCCAGGTGCTGACCGCGCTGGACGAAGAGCTCGGCCAGCTCGAACAGCAGATGGCGCGCAGCGTGGCCCGCGTCGCCACCGAGCTGGCACGCCAGGTGGTGCGCAGCGAGCTGCAGAGCCGCCCGGCGCTGGTGGCCCAGGTGGCGCAGGAGGCCGTCAACACGGTACTGATGAGCGCCCGCCACATCACCGTGCACCTGCATCCCGACGACCACGCGCTGGTCGCCCAGGGTTGCGAGGAGGCCTTGAGCGCACGCGGCGCGCGGCTGTTGTCGCAGCCGGCGATCGCCCGCGGCGGTTGCCGCGTGGAAACCGATGTCGGCGTCATCGACGCCCGCATCGCCACCCGCTGGCAGCAGGCCACCCAGTCGCTGGGCGGTTTGCTGGCCTGGGACGACGACGCCGCAAAGGCGCCCGAAGCCGGCAGCGACGCATGAGCGAGACCACCGCCCAGCGGCCCTCGCCACGCCTGCAGCGCTGGCAGCATTACCTGGCCGATCTGCAGGCCTATGCCGCGGTGCACACGCCGCTGCAGACCCAGGGCACGCTGGTGCGTGTCACCGGCCTGGTGCTGGAGGCCGCCGGCGTGCGCGCCCCGGTGGGCGCGGTCTGCGAGGTGCATGGTGACGGTGGCGCCCGTGTGCTGGCCGAGGTGGTGGGCTTCAATGGCGACCGCGCCTTCCTGATGCCTACCGGCGAGCTGCACGGCCTGTCCAGCGGCGCGCAGGTCAGTCCGCGTGCCATCCAGCATGCGCCGCCGCTGCTGGGCCGCGACAACGCG
>JBBQZM010000087.1:0-14104 GCA_038207685.1 Burkholderiales bacterium | reverse complement strand
CGTCACCGGCGAGGAGTCGGCGGCGCAGATCGCCTTGCGCGCGCGCCGGCTGGGCCTGGCCGGCACCCAGCTGCGTGTGCTGGCCGAGATCCAGCTCGAGAAGATCCAGGCCGCGCTGGCCGCCGAGCAGCCGGCCTTCTGCGTCATCGATTCGATCCAGACCGTGTATTCCGACCAGCTGACCAGCGCGCCGGGCTCGGTGGCCCAGGTGCGCGAATGCGCGGCGCAGCTCACCCGCACCGCCAAGTCCAGCGGCTGCGCCATCGTGCTGGTTGGCCATGTCACCAAGGAAGGCGCGCTGGCCGGGCCGCGGGTGCTGGAGCACATCGTCGACACCGTGCTGTACTTCGAGGGCGACACCCACAGCAGCTACCGGCTGGTGCGGGCGATCAAGAACCGCTTTGGCGCGGTCAACGAGATCGGCGTGTTTGCGATGACCGAGCGTGGCCTCAAGGGCGTGACCAACCCCAGTGCGATCTTCTTGTCGACCCACGGTGCGCCGGTGCCGGGCTCTTGCGTGCTGGTCACGCTGGAGGGCACCCGCCCGCTGCTGGTCGAGATCCAGGCCCTGGTGGATTCAGGCGGACCCAGCCCGCGTCGCTTGTCGGTCGGCCTGGATCGCGACCGGCTGGCGATGCTGCTGGCGGTGCTGCACCGCCATGCCGGCGTTGACAGCCTGGACCAGGACGTGTTTGTCAACGCGGTGGGCGGCGTGCGCATCAGCGAGCCCGCGGCCGACCTGGCGGTGATGCTGGCGATCCAGGGCTCGCTGCGCGGCAAGGCCTTGCCCAGCGGCTTTCTGGCCTTCGGCGAGGTTGGCCTGGCCGGCGAGGTGCGGCCGGCGCCGCGGGGCCAGGAGCGGCTGAAGGAGGCCGCCAAACTGGGCTTCTCGGTGGCGCTGGTGCCCAAGGCCAATGCGCCCAAGAAGCCGATCGACGGCCTGACGGTGCATGCCATCGAGCGCATCGACGAGGCCATGGACGTGGTGCGCGGGCTCTAGGCCGGCGCACCCCTGAGGAGTGAGACAAGCATGAATGCCAAGCTGGGATGGGCGCTGGCCTTTGTGGCGCTGGTGGTGGGTTATTGGCAGTACGGCTGGCCCGGCCTGGTGCTGGCGCTGTCGGTGGTCGTGTTCTGGCTGCTGCTGCAGTTCAGCCGCGCGATGCGGGCGATGCGCCTGGCCAGTTCAGCCCCGGTGGGCCGCGTACCCAGCGCGGTGATGCTGCAGTCGCGGCTGCGCGAAGGCCTGCGGCTGATCGATTTGATCCAGCTGACACGCAGCCTGGGGCAGAAACTGAGCGACGAGCCTGAGCGTTTCCGCTGGCAGGACGAGTCGGGCGCCAGCGTCGATGTTGAACTGGTGAATGGCCATGTCAGGCGCTGGACGCTGAACCGTCCGGCGCCCGAGCCGGAAGCGGGCGCCGCGAGCGCCGGCTGAGGCAGCATCCCGGCGCCGGGGCGGCCGCTAGAATCAGCGGCTTTCAAACCCGAGCACCCACCGAGGAACACCGATGTCCATGTCCGACCGCGACGGCAAGATCTGGATGGATGGGCAGATGGTCGATTGGCGCGACGCCAAGATCCATGTGCTCAGCCATACGCTGCACTACGGCTGTGGCGCTTTCGAGGGCGTGCGGGCCTACAACACCGCCCAGGGCGCGGCCATCTTCCGGCTGAAGGAACACACCGAACGGCTGTTCAACAGCGCCAAGATCCTGCGCATGAAGATCCCGTTCACGCCCGAGGTGGTGATGGAGGCGCAGAAGGCCGTGGTGCGCGAGAACAAGCTCGAAAGTTGCTATTTGCGGCCGCTGGTGTGGATTGGCGACGAGAAGCTCGGCGTCAGCCCCAAAGGCTGCACCATCCACCTGATGGTGGCGGCCTGGCCCTGGGGCGCCTACCTCGGTGAAGAAGGTCTGGCCAAGGGCATCCGCGTCAAGACCAGCAGCTACACCCGCCACCACGTCAACATCACGATGACGCAGGCCAAGGCGGTGAGCAACTACACCAACTCGATCCTGGCCAACATGGAAGTGACCGAGGAGGGTTATGACGAGGCACTGCTGCTCGACGTCTCGGGTTTTGTCAGCGAAGGTGCGGGCGAGAACCTGTTCATCATCAAGGGCGGTGTGCTCTACACGCCCGATCTGTCGGCCGGCGCGCTCAACGGCATCACCCGCAACACCATCTTCGCGATCTGCCAGGACCTGGGCCTGAAGCTGGTCGAGAAGCGCATCACCCGCGACGAGGTCTACATCTGCGACGAGGCCTTCTTCACCGGCACCGCCGCCGAGGTGACGCCGATCCGCGAACTCGACCGCATCACGCTGGGTGCCGGCAGCCGCGGCCCGATCACCGAGAAGATCCAGTCGGCCTTCTTCGACATCGTCAACGGCCGCAATCCGAAGTACGCCGAATGGTTGAGCGAGGTCAACACATGAGCGCGCCGGGCCGCTCCCAAGCGCGAATCCCGGAGCGCCGTGCGCGGAGGGTCGTCCTGTGAGCAAGCCTGTAGCCGTGGTTGAAGTGGCCGCGCACGATGTGCAAGGCCTCGGCGTCGTGGCTTGTCCCAATCCCAAGATGGCCTTGTGGAGCACCCACCCCAAGGTGTTCATCGACATCGCCACCACCGGTGAGGGCAAGTGCCCCTATTGCGGCACGGTGTACCGGCTGAAGGCCGGCGAGAAATTGCACACGCACTGACTCTGCTGCGGCCGTCCGGCCCCGCCGGCGGGTCTCCCCAGATCGGCAGCTGCGCCGCGCCATCGGGGCCTTTACGATCGGCGTTCCTGCAACAGCGTCTTGCAATCCGAGGTGACACCATGCGCACAGCCCCCCTGAAGGCCACCCTGTTGCCCATGGCCGTGTTGCTGGCGGCAGCGCTGCCGGCACAGGCCATCGTCGGCGGCACCTCGACCACTGACTTCCGCCATGTCGCCAGCGGTGTGCAGATTACCGAGAACTGGGTGCTCACCGCGCGCCATGTCGGGCTCACGAAAGGCGGCAGCTTTGCCGACGGCTATGGCAGCGCGCTCATCGCCGAGCGCTACGATCTCGGTGGCGGCCCTGTGCTGGTCAACGACCTGGCCCTGCTGCGGCTGGCCACACCGATCGCGGGCGCGCCGGCGCTGAACCTGCTGTCCGACCTGCTGCCGGTGGGACCGCTGGCGGCACCGCTGGCGGTGACCATCGCCACCGGTAGCAACCAGGTGCCGCGCGGTTATGCCTTTGCCGGCCTGGCCAAGGTGGTCGACCAGATCGAACTCAAGGTGCAAGGCGTGCCCGGCACCTATCCGGCCAACTGGCTGCTGAGCTACAACGCCGACCACAGTGCACCGTATGTGGAGAATGGCGACAGCGGCGGTGGGCTGTTCCTCGGCCATGTCGGCGACAGTGCCGGTGCGGTGTTGATGGGCATCTCGTCGGCCCAACTGCAGTTCTCGGCGGCCGAGGGCGGTGGCTTCGGCTCGGGCTTCGTGCAACTGGCCGCTTATCGCCAATGGATCGACACCACGCTGGCGAACGACTTGGCCGACAACCAGATGGTGTCGTGGGTCAGTGCCGTGCCCGAGCCCGCCGGCTGGGCCCTGTGGCTCGCCGGCGCAGTGCTGATGGGCGGCGCGGCGCGCAAGCGCCGAACGGGCGCCTGAGCGTCGCGCCGCTGGCGCATGGCAGGCGGCTGACCACCCGCCACTGGGCCGGCCGCGCCGGCATGGCCTGCCTACAATCGCGGCCATGTTGCGATCGCAAGAATTTGTCCTCACCCTGTCCTGCCGCGACACCACCGGTATCGTCTACGCCGTCTCGGGCCTGCTCTACCAGGCCGGCTGCAACATCATCGATTCACAGCAGTTCGGCGACCTGCAAGGGGAGGACGCCACCGGCCAGTTCTTCATGCGCGTGCACTTTGCGGCGCCGCCGCACCTGGCCGATACCGCCATGCTGGAGAACCTGTTCGCCCATGTCTGCAGCCAGTACGGCATGGAGGCTCGCTTCCATGCCGTCGGCCAGCGCACCCGGTTGCTGTTGATGGTCAGCAGCCATGGCCATTGCCTGAACGACCTGCTGTTCCGCTGGCAAAGTGGCCAACTCGACGTCGACATCCCGGCCATCGTCAGCAACCATGCCACCCATGCGGCGCTGGCCGAGCGTTATGGCATCAGCTTCCACCATCTGCCGCTGCCCACGGGTTGTGATGCCGCCACCAAACGCGCGCAGGAACTGCAGATCGAGGCCATCATCGAGCGTGAGCGCATCGACCTGGTGGTGCTGGCGCGTTACATGCAGATCCTCAGCCCCGGGTTCTGCGCCGCGCTCAAGGGCCGGGCGATCAACATCCACCACAGTTTCCTGCCCAGCTTCAAGGGCGCCAGGCCTTACTTCCAGGCCCATGCCCGCGGCGTCAAGCTGATCGGCGCCACCGCGCACTATGTGACCGCTGACCTCGACGAAGGCCCGATCATCGAGCAGGACGTCGAGCGGGTCGACCATGCGATGTCGGCGGAGCAGATCACCGCCGTCGGCCGCGACGTGGAGTGCGTGGTGTTGGCCCGCGCGGTGCGCTGGCATGTCGAGCGGCGCGTGCTGATGAACGGCCACAAGTCGGTCGTTTTTACCTGATCGGCCGAGATCACCACCATGCAGCGCAGCAAACCCCAGACCGCCCACCTGATGGCCTCGCCCGAGGACGTGGAGGCGCAGTTCTACGAGGCGCTGCGCGAAGGTGACATCGACAAGCTGATGGCCCTGTGGGCCGACGACGATGAGGTCGTCTGCGTGCACCCCGGCGGGCCGCGGGTGGTAGGGACGCGGGCCATCCGCGTCACCTTCGAGGCCATGTTTTCCGGCGGTGGCCGTGTGCGCGCCACGCCCGAACGGGTGCGGCGGGTGCATACGCTGGACGCGGCGATGCACAACCTGGTCGAGCGCATCGAGTTGCACACCGCCGAAGGCCCGCGCGTGGGCTGGGTGCTGGCCACCAATGTCTACCTCAAGACGACGCAGGGCTGGCGCATGGTGGCCCACCATGCCAGCCCCGGCACCGCGCAGGAGACACCCGAAATCAGCGAAGCGCCGACGGTGCTGCATTGAGCCGCTGGCCGACACCGAAGGCAGCGGCACCGGACAACTGATGCAGGGCTTTCGTGCACCCTGGTGGCTGCCCGGCGGCCATGCGCAGACGATCTGGCCGGCCAAGCTGGCGCGCCATGCGCCCGAACCCGCCGTGCCGCCGCCGGTGTGGCGGCGCGAGCGCTGGAGCACACCCGATGCCGACTTCATCGACGTCGACTTTCTCGATACGCCGGCGCCGGCCGACGCACCGCTGCTGGTGCTGTTCCACGGCCTGGAGGGCTCGTCGCAGAGCCACTATGTGCGGGCCTTTGCCGATTGGGCGCGGCGCGCCGGCTGGCAGCTGGTGGTGCCGCATTTCCGCGGCTGCTCGGGCGAGCTGAACCTGGCGCCGCGCGCCTACCACTCGGGTGACTTCGAGGAGATCGGCTGGATCCTCGGCCGCTTGCGGCTGCGCCACGGTGCGCGGCTGTGGGCGGTGGGCATCTCGCTTGGCGGCAATGCGTTGCTGCGCTGGGCCCAGGAAGCGGGCGACAGCGCCACCACCGTGGCCCATGCGGTGGCCGCCGTGAGCTCGCCGGTGGATCTGGCGGCCAGCGGCCTTGCCATCGGCCGCGGTTTCAACCGGCAGGTCTACACGCGCATGTTCTTGCGCAGCATGGTGCCCAAGGCGCTGGCCAAGCTGGACCAGCACCCGGGGCTGTTCGACCGCCGCGCCATGCAGGGCGCGCGTGACCTGTACGAATTCGATCGGCTGTTCACCGCGCCGCTGCACGGCTTTGCAAGCACCGAGGACTATTGGGCGCGGGCCTCGGCCAAACCGCAGCTGACGCGGCTGCGCATTCCGGCGCTGCTGCTCAATGCACGCAATGACCCCTTCGTGCCCGCCCACAGCCTGCCGCAGGCGGCGCAGGCCGGGCGCTGGGTCACACTGTGGCAGCCGGCGCATGGCGGCCATGTGGGATTTCCGGGTGGGCGCTTTCCAGGCCAACTGCAGGCCCTGCCCGACGGCGTGATGGCCTGGATGGCCGCGCAGCGCTGAGTTTTGGACATCAGAGGTCAACACCATGGATGAAATCGTCAAGGCCGCGATGAAGAAGTGGCCGCATGTGCCGCACTGCTTTGGCTGGCTGGCGCTGGATGCGCGCGGTGACTGGTACCTGCGCGACGAAGCCGTGCAGGCCGCCGGGCCGTTTCTGCAGCACAAGGGCAGCCGCGTCGAGCATGCCAAGCTCAAGGCCTTCATCGAGCGCAACTACCTGGCTGACGAGGTTGGCCGCTGGTTGTTCCAGAACGGGCCGCAGCGGGTCTATGTGCAACTCGAGGCCACGCCCTGGGTGTGGCGGCTGCTGTGGGCCGAGGGTGGCGGCGCGCCGGTGGTGCGCAGCCACACCGGCCGCCGCTGCCAGGTGCAGTCGAGCTGGCTGGACGAGGACGGCCGCTTCTACCTGGCCACTGAACTGGGCCTGGGCATCGTGCACAGCCAGGACATGCTGGACGCCGCCCGGGCGGTGGAGCAAGGCCTGTGGCTGCCGCAGCCGCTGGTGGCCGACGAAGCGCCGCGGCGCTTTGGTTTCGTGCGCCAGCCGCAACCCGACTGACAGGCTGCTTGGCAGACAGCAAACAGCCGCCCACAGGCGGCTGTTGTCGGTGCAGCGGCGGCGCCTGTTGCGCCGGCCGCTTTACTTCGAGGCGGCCGCGTCGGCGGCGGAGGCCGCAGCGGCAGGCGCCTTGGGCTCGTCGAACTTTGCGCCGCCCTGATTGGCCATGTAGACCACTGCGCGGCCGATCTCGAAGTCGCTGAAGTCGCCGCCGCCCTGCGCGCCCATCGCGCCCTTGCCCTTCAGCGCCGAGTGCAGCAGCGCGTCGTAGCCGGTCTTCACGCGCGGGCCCCAGGCGTCGCCATCGGCCAGCTTGGGCGCGCCTGCGGCGCCGCTGGTGTGGCAGGCACCACACTGGGCCTGGTAGACCTGCTCGCCGGTCTTCAGCGTGGCGGCCGACGAGGCGTCGCGCACCTCGATCGAGCCCACCGGCTGCAGCCGTTGCGCCACCGCCTGCTCGGACATGCCGTCGCTGCCGGCGCCCGACTTGCCGCCGAAGTCGACATAGTTGGCCAGCATGATGATCACCACCACCGGCACTACAAACGACGCCACCACGGCGACGATGAGTTGCTTGGGGGTCTTGATCGGGCCCTCGTGGACCTCGTGGACCTCGTGCTCGGAGTGCTGGGCGTCGCTCATGGGTTCCTCTTGTCGTCTTCTCGGCCTGGTCAGCCTGGTCGGATCTGGCAGCGCCCGGGGTGCAAGCCACGCACCCCAAGCAAAAGCCAAAGATTATAGCGATGGCCTGGGGTTCACCCGTTACGCGTCGTCTCGCCCCAAGGCCATGCCCGGTGCTGTGGCATAGAATGCAGGGCTGACCCCCGCCGCGACCGTGGTGAAGTGGATATCATTGGGCCCTCCGAAGGCTTAGTCGCAAGTTCGATTCTTGCCGGTCGCACCAGCTGCAGCACGCTACCCTCGTTGGCCCCTGCGCGGCAGGCGGCTCGGTGGCCCCCACGCCCCGGTACTGTCGAGCCACCCCGCAGTGCGCCGCGGTGACCTGTGCTTTCCTCGGCGGCGTGCCCTGCGTTCGACGTGACAAAGCCGCCCTTGGGGCGGCTGTTGTACTGCATTGGCCGTCACGGCCGACAGCGCCTCAGAACTGGCTGAACGTGTTGGTGCGAAACACGTTGCGCGGCAACGGCGGCGCCTTGAAGATCTTGGTGCTCGAGGTGATGATGCCGGGCTCGTCCACGCTCCAGGGGGCCTTGCTGCGGGAGCCGGCGGCCTTGAACGAGTGCGCCTGCTGCACCCGACCGGCCGCGCAGGCCTTGGCCAGACGTTCATTGGCGAAGTAGCGAATGCGGCGCGGCGACATGGCCGAGCGCACGATGTGGCCGGCGCGTACCAACGCTTCGGCGGCACGCCGTACCTGTTCAGGCGAGTAGCCCGTCACTTCGCTCGCCGAAAACCCGGCAGCGGTTTCCGACAGTGAAATCAAGTTAGTATGCAGTGTAGTATTCAGAGCAGATTGATTATTCATGCGGGCATTCTAATGGTCTGGCTGCGTATTGTCAAATGACATATATAAGACTCACTGAACGGGTGCGATATTCGATAAAGGATTGGCGGGTGCCGCTGCCGGTGCCGGCGCGCGCCGGAGCGCCAGCCTTGGCCATCTTGCTGCTGGTGGGTTGCGCTGGCAGCCCACCGCGGCCCGCGGGCAGTTCGGCCCCGATGCGGCCGCCTGTGCTGGCCCAGGGCGACCGCGACGGCGCCGAAGCCAACCCGCCGCCTGACCTGCACCGGGTGCCCGATGCCGAGCCGCGGCTGGAAGTCGTGCGCCCCGGCGGCCCCAACAAACCTTATGAGGTGCTGGGCCAGAGTTATCGCCCGTTGGCCGGTGACCCGCCGCTGATCGAGCGTGGGCTGGCGTCCTGGTACGGCCGCAAATTCCACGGCCGGCCCACCTCGACCGGTGAGACCTACAACATGTACGCGATGACTGCCGCGCACAAGACGATGCCGCTGCCGAGTTACGCCCGGGTGCGCAACCCGGCCAATGGCCGCGAGGTGCTGGTGCGCGTCAATGACCGCGGCCCGTTTCACGGCGGCCGGGTGATCGACCTCAGCTACACCGCCGCGCTCAAGCTGGGCGTGCTGGGCGGCGTGGCGGCGGTCGAAGTTGAGCGCATCACCTACGAGGCGATCCGCAGCGGCGCTTGGCGGGTGACGCCGGCTGGCGAGGGCCTGGCCAGCGCAACAGCGGCAGCCGGCGGCCAGGTGCTCAGCCAGACAGGCAGCGCGGATGCCCTCGACGGCGATCCGATCGCCGAAATCGCCCGGCGCAGCGCGGCGGTCAGCGTGCCGCAGCCGATGCCGCCAGTGCCGCCGTTGCCGGTAGGCACGCCCTGGCCGATCGAGACCGCCGCGCCAGCGCAGGCCGCGGCGGCGGCGGCGCCGGGCTTCTGGCTGCAACTGGGTGCGTTTTCACAGCGTGACGGCGCGGTGGGTTTCCAGCAGCGCGTGTCGCGTGAGGCCGGCTGGCTGGCGCCCTTGATGGCGATCTTCAATGAACGCCAGTTGCATCGGCTGCAGGCCGGCCCCTACGCCAGCCGCGGCGATGCCCAGGGCGCGGCCGATCGCCTGCGTGAGGCGCTGCAACTGGTGCCGGCGATCGTCGAGCGGCGCTGAGAGACTGAGCGCGCTTGGCCAGCGTCGTCAGGCCACGCTCTGCTGCACCGCCAGCACATGGCAGCCGCTGCCGGTGATGACGAACAAGTGCCACACCAGGTGGCTGTAGCGCATGCGCCGATCGATCAGAAAGAACACGCTGCCCAGCGTGTAGGCCAGGCCGCCGGCCACCAGCAGTTGCAGCCCGGCGGGTGGCAAGCTGGCCAGCATGGGCTGGCCCATCAGCAACACCATCCAGCCGAAACCCAGGTAGAGCGCGATCGAGGCCAGCGGATGCGCCAGGCGACGGCTGAGCTTGAGCGCGCCGCCCAGCAGGGCGATGGCCCAGACCACGGCCAGCAGCTGCCAGCCTCCGCCGCCCTGCCACTGGCCGATCGCAAATGGCGTGTAGCTGCCGGCGATGAAGACGAAGATCACCGCATGGTCGCAGCGCTGCAGCCACTGCTTGGCCTGGCCGGCCGGCAGCACGTGGTAGAGCGTGGACACCGCATACATCAGCACCATGCTGGCGATGAACACCTGCACACCCAGGTGGTGCAGCGGCTGTCGCTCGGCATCCACCTGCGCCGCCAGCAGCGGCAGCGCGGCCAACGCCATCAGGCAGCCCAGGCCGTGGCTGGCGGCATTGGCCAGTTCTTCACGCCAGGTCTGAAGGGCGGGCTGCGGCTGGGTCATGGTCGGGCCTCCGGGTGGGCGGCGCGCCATCCGGGGGTGGTGCGCCTCATCACCGGGTCTTCGGCCGCCGCAGCACGGCGCTGGAGCCTTTGGTTGTGCCCAAGCTGCCACAATTGCAAGCAAATGTGCTGGCCGCGTACTGACCAAGACCGCGCCGGCCATCGTCGGTGGCTTTGCCTTTCAATCGCCGGCGGCTTTGCCTGTCTTTACCGAGGGCGCCGGTGCCCACCTGGGCGCTGCCGGCACAATCTGCGCCGCCATGAGCCACCGCCCCCTTGCAGCCCGCCTTCCGTTGCCAGCGACGCTGGCCGGCTTGATCCACCTGACGCTGCCGCTGCCGGCCTTGGCGCAGACGGCGGCCACGCTGCCGGCGTCGGCCACAGCGCCCGCACCGGCGGCTTCGGCCCCGGCGGCCCCGGCGGTGCAGGCCCGGCCCGCGCGACCGGTCCCGGCCAGCACACCCGCCACAGCGCCGGCCGCTGCGGCAAAGCCGCAGCAGGTGGAGATCACCGGCACCACGGCGCCCGAGAGCAACGAAGAGCGCCGCCGCGCCACCGCCTCGCGCATCACCTTCGGCCGTGAGGAACTCGACCGCATGGGCGATGCCACGCTGGGCGAGGTGCTCAAGCGCCTGCCCGGTGTCAGCACCGGCGGGCCGCCGGGGCGTGGTGGCCAGGTGCGCATGCGCGGCATGGGCGGCGGCTACACCCAGATCCTGATCGACGGCCAGCGCATGGCGCCGGGTTTCTCGCTGGACTCGATCGCGCCCGAACAGATCGAGAAGATCGAGGTCATGCGCGCGCCGGTGGCCGAGTACGGCGCGCGGGCGATCGCCGGCACCATCAACGTGGTGATGCGCAGCGACTTCAAGCGCAAGGCCAACGAGTTTCGCGTCGGTGGCGGCGCCGATGGCGACCGTGGCCAGGGCGGCGCCTCCTGGATCAGCAACGGCAACACCGACCTGCTGGGCTACAACCTGTCGGCCACGCTGTTCCAGGGTGGGCAGCAGAGCGAGAGTGATGCCCGTACGCTGGGTTTCGATCCGGCCGGTGCCATCACGCTGGACCAGCGGCTGCACAGCGAAAGCATCGGCCGCCGCCAGGGACTGTTTGCCAATGCCCGGCTGCAGTTCCGCCTGGGGCCGGGCGAGTCGCTGGACCTGCAGCCCTTCCTCAATGCGGTGCGCACCCGCAGCGATGGCCAGGCCACGCTGCTGCAGCCGGTGGGCGCACTGGTGCCCTATACCGCCGCCAGCTCGCATACCGACACCGACTGGCAGATGGCGCGGCTGAACGGCAGCTGGCTGAGCAGCGCCGGCACCGGCGGCCGGCTGCAACTGCGCTTTGGCGGCCGGCTGTCCAGCGTCGACAGCCAGACCGAGCGCCAGGAGAGCGGCGGCAGCGCCGCCGCCAGCCGGCTGCGCAACGATGACTATGGCCAGCGCGAGATGGCGGTCGACCTCAGCGGCAAGTTCTCGCAGCTGCTGGCCGAGCGCCACAGCGCCAGCGCCGGCTGGGAGCTGCAGCACAGCCAGCGTGACGACCGCCGCAAAACCCTGGTCAACGGCCAAGCCACGCTGACCGAGTTTGGCGAGAACATCGAGGCCAAGGTGCAGCGCATCGCGCTGTTCGCGCAGGATGAGTGGGAGTGGAGCAAGCAGTTCTCGTTCTACGTCGGCGCACGTTGGGAGGCGATCGAGACACGCAGTGATTCGGCGCAAGACCAGGTCAGCAACCGCAGCGCCGTGTTGACGCCGCTGGCCCACATGGTCTGGAAGCTGCCCGATCGGCCGCGTGACCAGGTGCGGCTGAGCCTGACCCGCAGCTACCGCTCGCCCGAAACCAACCAGCTGATTGCGCGGCCGGCCATCTCCACGCTTTACCCCGATCTGTCGATCGCCAACCAGTCCACCAGCCCGGATCGCGGCGGCAATGCCAGCCTCAAGCCCGAGCTGGCCTGGGGGCTGGAGCTGGGCATCGAGCATTACATCGACGGCGGCGGCATCCTCAGTGCCAACGTCTATGCGCGCCGCATCAACGACCTGATCCGCACCGTGCGCAACCTGGAGACGGTGAGTTACGCCAGCGTGCCGCGCTGGGTGGCGCGGCCGCAGAACGTCGGCGCCGCCGACGCCGCCGGGCTGGAGCTGGAGGCCAAGGGCCGGCTGGCCGACCTGTGGGCCGGCGCGCCGCTGCTGGCGCAACCGTTGTCGCTGCGCGCCAACCTCAGCCTGATGTGGAGCAAGGTTGACCAAGTGGCCGGGCCCAACAACCGCATCGAAGGCCAGCCGCCCTGGACCGCCAACCTGGGCGCCGACTGGCAGCTCAAAGGCACGCCGCTGACCGTGGGCGCCAGCTGGAACTACACGCCGGGCTTTGCGCTGGCGCAGATCGACAACCAGTCCTACCGGCAGGGTGTCAAGCGGGTGATCGACGGCAACCTGCTGTGGCGCTTCAGCCCCGATGCCAGCGCCCGGTTGACGCTGAGCAACGCCGGCCCGCGGCCCTACGATACCGGCCTGAGCACGCTGCTGGCCGACGGCAGCAGCCAGTCCAGCGACACCTCGACTCGCAGCACCACCACCGTCAACCTGCGCGGCGAGTTCAGGTTCTAGGCGTCTCTCGGCTCAGACGAGCCGCCCAGCGCCAGGCCGACACCGCTGATCCGGCTGCCATCCATGTCGCGCACGATCAAGGTGGCGGCGCCCAGCGGCACGCGGTCACCGACCACCGGCGGGCGGCCGATCATCTGTGCCATCCAGTCGCCCAGGTGCGCCTCGGCGTCGTCGGGCAGCGGTAGCGCATAGAAGCTGCAGACCGCCGCCACCGGCAATTGCGGGTCGAGCGCGAAGTCGCCAAACGCCAGGCGCGCTCGCGGCGCGTCGTCGCGGTCGGGCAGGGCCACGCCCAGGCGGCGCGCCATCCAGCCGATCGTCGAGCCCTGCAGCAGCAGCGACACCAGCACCACGACGAAGGCAACGTTGAACAACAGCTGCGCCTGCGCCACGCCGGCCAGCAAGGGGAACAGCGCCAGCACGATGGGCACCGCGCCGCGCAGGCCGACCCAGGCGATGAAGGCGGTCTCGGCGCGGCTGAAGCGAAACGGCCACAGGCACAGCCACACTGCCGCCGGCCGGGCGACGAAGATCAGCACCGCCGCCAGGCCCAGGCTGGGCAGCAACTGCGGCAACAGCGCGCTCGGCGTCACCAGCAGGCCGAGCAGCAGGAACATGCCGGCCTGCGCCAGCCAGGCGTAGCCGTCCATGGCCGGCAGGGTTGGCGCGGTCTCATCGGCGGCCCGATGGGCGACGATCAGGCCAAACAGGTAGATCGCCAGAAAGCCGGAGCCGCCAATCACGCCGGTGGCAGCGAAGATCGACAAGCCGCCGGCCACCATCATCAGCGCCAGCACGCCGCCGCCGGCGTCCCGCGTGGCAATGCGCCGCAGCAAGGCGCCCATCAGCAGCCCGCCGACCAGACCGATCAGCGTGCCCCAGCCGAATTGCCGCGCGAAGGTCAGCAGCACCTCGGCGCCAGCCGACTCGCCGCGGGCCAGCGCGGTGATCAGCGCGATGCAGGCTACGGTCAGGTAGATCGCCATCGGGTCGTTGACGCCCGACTCGATCTCCAGCGTGGCGGCCACCCGCTCGTTGAGCGTGACGCCGGAGCGCGTGAGCAGCGCGAACACCGCCGCTGCGTCGGTGGAGCCGACGATGGCCCCGAGCAGCATGCCGTAGCGCCAGTCCAGCCCAAGCAACAGCATGCCGGCACCGGCGGTGATGGCGGCCGTCACCAGCACACCGTCCGTGGCCAGCAACGCGGCCGGGCGCAGGCCGGTCCGGTAGGTGGAGAACGTGGTGCGCAAGCCGCCGTCCAGCAGGATGATGGCCAGCGCCACGTTGCCGACCCAGAAGCTCAGATAGAAATTGTCGAACTGGTAGCCGCCCACGCCGTCGACGCCGGCCAGGATGCCGGCGAGCAGGAACACCAGCAGGAAGGAGAGCCCGATGCGTGCCGAATAGAGTCCCGCCAACACGCTGAAGAAAACCAGACCGGCCGCAGCGAACAGGGGAAAGTTGACGAACTCCATCGCACCGATTATCTGGTGCCGACTTGACGCAG
>JBBQZM010000086.1:0-14169 GCA_038207685.1 Burkholderiales bacterium | reverse complement strand
TGCGCCTGCGCTGCGGCGGCTCGGTGCTGCTGGCGCGCATCACGCGCCGCGCCTTGCACGACTTGGCGCTGCAGCCCGGCAGCGCGGTCTGGGCGCAGGTGAAATCAGTCGCCCTGGTGCAGTAGGGCCACAGCAGAGCCGGCTCGGAGCCGCAGCAAACGGCGGTGAAGCGACACGCGATCGGCCGACGACGGTCAGCGCCGACCGATGCTTCAGGCGTGCAGGGTCTCAGGCGTCGTCGGTCTGCGGCGCCGCACCCGGTGCGCGGCCGCTGCGGTTGCCGGTCCCGATCTGCCCCCGCAACAACACCAGCAAGGCGCCAGCGCCCCCTTGCGGCCCGGTGGCCTGGGAGAAAGCCAGCACCGACTGGTGCTGACCCAGCCAGCGCTGCACCTTGCCCATCCGGACCGGCTCGCGCCCGGGCGAGCCATGGCCCTTGCCGTGCACCACGCGCAGGCAACGCAGGCCGCGGCGCCGGCAGTCGCGCAGGTAGTCTGCCAGCTGGTCGCGGGCCTCGTCGCGGGTGCAGCCGTGCAAGTCAAGCTGGCCTTGCAGCGCCCAGTGGCCCAGCCGCAAGCGGGTCACCACATCGGCGCCTATGCCCGGCCGGCGAAAACTCAGGCCGTCGTCGGTGAGCAGCAGCGACTCGATCGTCACCTCGTCCGACAGCGACGAGGCCAGCGCTGCGGCTTCATCCAACTCGCGCTGGCGCGGGTGCGGCGCCGGGCGTGGCAGGTCCAGTTCGGCCAGGCCGCAATCGGGCAGCTTGTGCACCGGGCCCACGGTGCGGGCAAACATCTCCCTATGCGCTTGTTGGCGCGCCGCCGCCTCGCGCTGGGCCGCCAGCTCACGCGCGGCGCGTTCGGCGGCATCACGGGCCTGGCGGCGCAGGGTGTCGCGCAGGTGGCCCAGCTCGGCCAGGTTGTTCCAGCTCGGACGGCGCGGAGGCCTCACAACAGGCCCCGCTCGGCAAAGCTGACCACCTGGCCGCGGCCTACCACCAGATGGTCAAGCACACGCACGTCCACCAGCGCCAGCGCGCTTTTCAGCGTCTGCGTCAAGAACTCATCGGCACGCGAGGGTTCGGCCAGGCCCGAGGGGTGGTTGTGCGCCAGGATCAACGCACCGGCATTGCGCGCCAGCGCCCGCTTGACCACCTCACGCGGGTACACGCTGGTCTGGCTGAGCGTGCCGGTGAACAGCACCTCGAAGCCCAGCAATCGGTGTTGGCTGTCGAGGAAGAGCGCGCCGAAGACCTCGTGCGGCAGCGCACCCAGTTGCAGTTGCAGGTAGTCCTTGACACGCTGCGGCGAGTCGAACACCGGCGCCTCATGCAAGCCCTGGGCCAGTGCGCGGCGGGCCATCTCGACCACGGCCGCCAGCTCGGCCCGTTTGGCCGGGCCCAGGCCCTTGATGCCTTGCAGGTCTGCCGCCTGCGCGTGCAGCAGCCCGGCATAACCGCCGCAGTGCGCCAACACCGCCTCGGCGAGTTGCAGCACGCCGCGGCCTTTGCAGCCGGTGCGCAGCAGCAGGGCCAGCAACTCGGCGTCGGCCAGGCTGGCGGCGCCATGCCGCAGCAGCTTTTCGCGCGGACGGGCGTCGGTGGGCAGGTCCTTGATCGACATGATGAGGTGGGCGTTGGTGGGGCTGGCTAATGGGCAGAGGCCCCGGTGGCAACCCGTAGAATGAGGCTTCAGTCTATGCGCCGGCTTGCCGGCCCCGCATCCCCCTTGCTATCCCCCTTTGGCGTGAACACCATTCAGGAGGGGTCGTTCCTGACCCTGCACTATCGGCTCGCCGGCCCCGACGGCGCCGACGTGATCAACACCTTTGCTGGCCATCCCGCCACCTTGTCGCTGGGGGCGGGTCAGTTGGCGCCCGCGCTTGAGCGTCACCTGATCGGCATGGCCGAGGGCGCGCGTGAAGTGTTTTCGCTGGCGCCCGGCGAGGCTTTTGGCCAGCGCAGCGTAGAGCTGCTGCAGCGTGTCAAGCGCAGCCTGCTGGCCGAACTGGGCGACTTCAACGCCGAGTACCAGATCGGTGACGTGGTGCAGTTCCCCACACCCGATGGCGGTGGCCAGTACGCTGGTGTGGTGCGCGAAGCCGGCGACAGCTGGCTGCTGTTCGACTTCAACCATCCCTTGGCGGGCCAGCCGGTCACCTTTGAGGTGCAGGTGATCGGAGTAATGTGATCCCCACCCGAAGCGCCTTCGGCACTGTCCACGCCCTCGCAGAGCTCGGGCGGTTCGCCAGGCTTTCGGCTCTGCGCGGGCAGACCCGAGAGTCCGGGCTCACCCCCCGAGGGGTGAGCCCCCGGCGGCCCGGCAAAGCCGGTTCCGCGGCGCCCACTTGCTTGCGCTGGGTTCGCCCGACCTGGGCGCCGTCCGTAGCCATGGAGCAACTGACATGAATCCCCTGCCCACCACCCGAGTCGAGGACGTGCTGCTGGCCGAGCCGCGCGGCTTCTGCGCCGGTGTAGATCGCGCGATCGAGATTGTCGAACGTGCGCTCAAGCTCTATGGCGCGCCTATCCATGTGCGGCACGAGATCGTGCACAACACCTATGTCGTCAATGACCTGAAAGCCAAGGGCGCGATCTTCATCGAGGACCTGGCCGATGTGCCGCCCGGCGCCACGCTGGTGTTCAGCGCCCATGGCGTCAGTCAGGCGGTGCGTATCGAGGCCGATGCGCGCGGCTTCCGCGTCTTTGACGCCACTTGCCCGTTGGTCAGCAAGGTGCATGTCGAGGTCGCCAAGCTGGCCAAGGAGGGTTACGAGTTCGTGATGATCGGCCACAAGGGACACCCTGAAGTCGAGGGCACGATGGGCCAGCTCAGCGAAGGCATCTACCTGGTTGAAGAGGTGGCCGACGTGGCCGGCGTGCGGCCGCGCGGCGACAAGCTGGCGGTGGTGACCCAAACCACCTTGAGCGTCGACGACGCCGCCGCAATCCTGGCCGAGGTCAAGCGCCTGTTTCCGCATGTGCGTGAACCCAAGCAGCAGGACATCTGCTACGCCACCCAGAACCGGCAGGACGCGGTCAAGGTGATGGCGCCGCAGGTTGACGTGGTCATCGTCGTTGGCAGCCCCACCAGCAGCAACAGCAATCGGCTGCGTGAACTGGCGCAGCGCCTGGGCACGCCGGCCTACATGGTGGATGCTGCCGATGACCTGCAACCCGCCTGGTTCGACCGCCGGCCACGTGTCGGCCTGACCGCCGGTGCCTCGGCGCCCGACATCCTGGTGCAGCAGGTGCTCAGCCGTCTCAAGGCGTTGGGTGCGCTGTCGGTGCGGCGCATGGCGGGCGAGCCCGAAACGGTGCATTTCCCGCTGCCCAAGGGCCTGGGCGACAAGTCGATGAACGAGTTCGCGGCCTCCAAGGCCTGACACGCCCAACCGCACCGCGCTGACTTCAGCGGCACCCAGTGACGCCGCTCCCGACAAGAACATTCAGGACAGACCATGCTCGACATCACCCAATTGCGTCGCGACCTGCCCGGCGTGCTGGCCCGACTGGAGGCGCGCAAGTCGCCCCAGCCTTTTCTCGACGTGCCGCGCTTCAGCGCGCTGGAGGCCGAGCGCAAGACGCTGCAGACCTGCACCGAGGAATTGCAGGCGCGGCGCAACAGCCTGTCCAAGCAGATCGGCCAGGCCAAGGGCAAAGGCGAAGATGCCGCGGCGCTGATGGCCGAAGTGGGCAGCATCGCCGACGAGATGAAGGCCGGCGCCGAGCGGCTGGAGGCCTTGCAGGCCGAGTTGTCGGTGATGCTGATGCACCTGCCCAACTTGCCCGATGCCAGCGTGCCGGTGGGCGCCGACGATAGCGCCAATGTCGAGGTGCGGCGTTGGGGTACGCCGGGCGTCTTTGACTTCGCGGTCAAGGACCATGTTGACCTCGGTGCGCCGCTGGGGCTGGATTTCGAGACCGGCGTCAAGCTCAGCGGTGCACGCTTCTCCTTCCTGAAGGGCCCGGTAGCGCGCCTGCACCGGGCGCTGGCGCAGTTCATGCTGGATCTGCAAACTGTCGAGCACGGCTACACCGAGTGCTACACGCCCTACATCGTCAATCGCGAGGCGCTGGAGGGCACTGGCCAGCTGCCCAAGTTCAAGGACGACATGTTCTGGGTGCTGCGCGGCGGCGACGAAACCCAGCCCGAGCAGTACTTGATCTCGACCTCGGAAATCTCGCTGACCAATTCGGTGCGCGAGCAGTTCCTGCCGGCCGAGGCGCTGCCGATCAAGCTCACCGCGCACAGCCCCTGTTTCCGTTCGGAAGCTGGCTCGGCCGGCCGCGACACCCGCGGCATGATCCGCCAGCACCAGTTCGACAAGGTCGAGATGGTGCAGGTGGTGGCGCCCGAGCACAGCGACTCCGCGCTGGAGATGATGGTGGGCCATGCTGAAGCCGTGTTGCAGCGGCTGGAACTGCCCTATCGCGTGGTGCTGCTCAGCAGCGGCGACATGGGCTTTGGCGCGGTCAAGACCTATGACCTGGAAGTCTGGCTGCCGGCACAGAACACCTACCGCGAGATCAGCTCCTGCAGCAACTGCGGCGCCTTCCAGGCCCGCCGCATGCAGACGCGCTTTCGCAACGCCCAGGGCAAGACCGAGTATGTGCACACGCTCAACGGCTCGGGCCTGGCCGTCGGCCGCGCCCTGGTCGCTGTACTGGAGAATCATCAACAGGCCGACGGCACGATTCGCGTGCCGGCGGCGCTGCAGCCCTATTTGGGCGGCTTGACGGTGCTGGCACCGGCAGCAACGGCCCGCTAAGTTGTGGCAGCCGGCCAAGCGACAATTTTGACGCTAGAATTAAAGGCTTCACCCACAGACCACGGGTGGCCTGAATACCCGGAGAGGTGGCAGAGTGGTCGAATGTACCTGACTCGAAATCAGGCGAACCGTAAGGTTCCGAGGGTTCGAATCCCTCCCTCTCCTCCAGCAATTGAATCCGCCCGTCCATCGCCTGCGATGACGGGCGTTTTTCATCGCCTGCAGTGCGGGCACAATCCGCCCATGCACCTTGTTGAGGCCTTACATCGAAGTCTGGTCGCCGGCTTGGCTGCTGCCTTGCTGGCGGGTTGCGCCACACGCTCGGGTGATGTCGAGCCAAAGGCGACTGATCCGGCGGCCTACGCCAACTGGGGCTGCGACCGCCTGCACGACGAAATTGACCGCGTGCAGCAGCGTGCTGCCGATGTGGCTTATGCGGTGGACTCACGCGCCGGCAACAACATGATCGCGCTGGGCCTGGGCGTCACCGTGTTCTGGCCGGCGCTGCTGGCGATGCGGCCGGATGGCATCGAGGCCGAGCAACTGGCGGATCTCAAGGGCCGCTACGAGGCCTTGCGGCAGGTGATGACCAAGCGGACTTGCGCGGCACCATCCGATCAAATGTCGGCGCAGCGGCTGGCCACGGTACCGCTGGGCCTGGGCGATCGATTGGTTTATGAGCAGCGCACAAGCGCCAACGGTGCGGCGCACGAACTGGGCATGCGTGTCAGCGCGCTGCGTCGCGATCAGCTCGAGTTTCAGGTTGACCTGGACGGCCGGCGCTTTGATCAGCCCTGGCGGCAGGATCTCAGCGGCAATCCGGTGTTGGAGTCACGCGCGCCATTGATCGGCTGGCGCAGGTTGCTCAAGCCGGATCTGGTGCTGGGTCAGGTGCTCAGCGGAGAGCTCGCCGCTGCGCACGAAACCCTGCCCAGCGCGCGTGTGCGCGGCCAGGTGGTGGCCACCGGGCCGCAGACCGTGGCCGGTCACCCGTTCGACGTGGCGGTGATCGAGCTCTTCGGCGAGACGCCGCTGACGCGAGGCGGCGGCGGCGACCTCAGCCAGGGCAGCACCCGGCTCGATGGCGTGATGGCGGTGGATCGCCACAGCGGCGTGCTGCTGCGGCTGGAGCTGCGCAGCGCCAACCCCGACTTTGCGCAGCGCCTGCGGCTGCAGCGCATCGAGGCTGCAACGCGCTGAGGCGTTGGTGGCGTTGGCGGCGTGGCCGGTGCGCAGCCGTTTACCGATCTTTACTGGCAGCACAAGGGTGGCACAAGGCTGCGAGGCAGACTCACCGTCATCCACTCAGCCAAAGGTGATTGCCATGACACAAGCCCCGAATAGCCCTGCGACACGTCTGCTCGGCGCAGCCGCCCTTTCCCTGTTGCTGGCAGCCGGTGGCGCGCAGGCCCAGGGCGCTGTCCCGGCGGGCGGCGCCAGCATGCACCAAGCCCGCCATCACGGCATAGGTTCGGGGGGCGATCACGCCGGGATGGCCGCCCGCGCACTCGACGCTGTGGGCGCCAGTGCCGACCAGAAGGCCCGCGTGCATGAGATCTTCAAGGCCGCGCAGGCTGAAGTGCAGCCGCAACGCGAGGCCAACCGGGCGGTGCGCCAGCAGATGTTGGCGTTGATGGCCGCGCCGCAGGTAGATGCCGCAGCGGCCGAGGTGCTGCGCCAGCAGCAGATGACGCGGCACGACGCGATCAGCCGCCGCATGCTGCAGGCCATGCTTGACGCGCAGGCCGTGCTCACGCCGGAGCAGCGGCAGAAACTGGCCGGCCTGGTCAAGTCGCGCGGTGAGATGATGCAGCGTCACCAGCGTGAGCGCCGGTCGCTGGACGCGCCGCGCAGTTGAGCGTGGACGCTGCGGGTTTGCGCGCGATGCAAACCACGACTGCCCCGGCCCCACCAGGCGCCGGGGCGCTTTGTCTTTGGAGAGGGTCGCCGCCATGAACGGCAAGCTGCTGCTGATCGACGACGATGCCCGCCTGACCGCGATGGTGGGCGATTACCTGCGCACCAACGGCTATGAGGTCGACAGCGCCGGCACGCTGGCCGCCGGCCGTGAGCGCCTGCGCGGTGGCCACTACGATGCACTGGTGCTCGACCTGATGCTGCCCGATGGCGACGGCCTGGACCTGACGCGCGAATTGCGTGCCGACGCCCGGCTGCGGCGGCTGCCGCTGCTGATGCTCACTGCGCGCGGCGAGCCGCTGGACCGGGTGCTGGGGCTGGAGCTGGGTGCCGACGACTACCTGGCCAAGCCCTTCGAGGCGCGTGAACTGCTGGCCCGCATCAAGGCCTTGCTGCGCCGTGCCAGCCCGGAGGCTGCCAGCGACGAACTGCTGCGCTTCGGCCGGCTGGAGATCGACCTGGGCGCCCGCCAGGCCCGCATCGACGGCCAGGCATGCGACCTCACCGGCCACCAGTTCGACCTGTTGGTGGTGCTGGCGCAGAGCGCCGGCCGCGTGCTCAGCCGTGACCAGATCATGGACGCACTCAAGGGTCATCCGATGGAAGCTTTTGACCGCAGCATCGACGTGCACATATCGCGCATCCGGGCCTGCATCGAGGACGACTCCAAGAGCCCCAAGCGCGTGCTGACGGTGCGCGGTACAGGTTATGTCTTCGCCCGCAAGCAGGACAGCATTGACTGAATGAAATCGCTGTACCTGCGCATCTGGCTGACGGTGGTGGCCGCGCTGGCGCTGTTTGCGCTGGTCTCGGGCTGGATGTGGCAGCGCCACCTGGAACAGGAGCGCCAGCAGTTCGAGACGGCGGCCGGCGATCGCCTGGCGGCCTGGGCCGAAATGGTGCAGCGTGCCTTGCCCAGCAGCGACGCGCCAGAGGCCGAGCAGGCGCAGGCGCTGCTGGAGTGGTCGGCACGGTTGCGCGTGCCGCTGGCGCTGGACGACCGGCGTGGCCAGCGCATCGCCGAGTCCAGCAACTTCGTGCGGCGCGACGGCGACGCCGGCCCCACGGCGGCGACGGTGCGGCTGGCCGACGGCCGCACCCTGTGGCTGGCGCGGCGCTTGATGCGGCGCACGCCGCCGACGAACGCGAGCGCTGATGAACTGGCGCTGTGGCGCCCGCGCGGGGGCGGTACGCCACTGGCCCTGCGCGAGCCGCGTGGCCCCTTCCTGGGCGACCGGCCGCCAGGGCCGATGCTGGGCGATCGTCACAGCGGCCCTGCGCCCGGTGCGGCGATGGCACAGCTGCCCTTTGGCCTGCCGCGCGCGGTGGGGCCGCTGGTGCTGGTGGCGCTGCTGTTCGTCGCGGTGGCGGCCGGCGCCTACCCGGTGGTGCGCCGCCTGACCCGTCGGCTGGAGGCGCTCAAGCAGGGCGTGCAAGCCTTTGGTGGCGGTGATCTGGCCATGCGTGTCGACGCCTCCGGCCGCGACGAGGTGGCCGCCGTTGCCGCCACCTTCAATGACGCCGCGGCGCGCATCGAGGCCCTGGTGCAGAGCCACCGCGCGCTGTTGGCCAATGCCAGCCATGAGCTGCGCTCGCCCTTGGCACGCTTGAAGATGGCGGTGGCGATGTACGCCGAGCTGCCCGAGCCACAGCGCGCCGCGCTCAAGCAGGAGATCGACACCAATGTGGCTGAGCTGGATGCGCTGGTCGAGGAGGTGCTGCTGGCCAGCCGGCTGGACGCCGGCGCGGCGGTGGACCGTTCCGAGCCGGTTGACCTGCTCGGCCTGGCGGCCGAAGAATCGGCGCGCTTTGGCGCCGAAGTCGAAGCCGTGGGCGACCCGGCCCGCCTGGTGCGCCCTGGCAACGAGCGCCTGCTGCGCCGCGCGCTGCGCAACCTGTTGGAGAACGCCCACCGTTACGGCGACGGCGAGATCCAGGCCCAGGTGATCGCCGAGGCCGATGGCGGGCTGCGGTTGTGCATCAGCGACCGCGGCGCCGGCGTGCCGGCTGACCTGCGGGAGCGCATCTTCGAGCCTTATTTCCGCCTGCCCGGCCATGCCGAGCGTGAGGGCGGCGTCGGTCTGGGCCTGAGTCTGGTGCGCCAGATCGCCCAGTTGCATGGTGGCGAGACCCGCTGTGAGGGTCGCGAAGGCGGCGGCAGCTGCTTTGTGATCAGCCTGCCGCCGGCTCGGCGTGGGGCTTGACGCTGGCCGGCGCGGCCTGCGTGCGCTGCTGGGCCAGCACCCAGGTCAGCAGCGCCGCCAGCGCCAAGGCCGCCAGCGTCAGGCCGGCGGTGGCGGCGATCCAGTAGCCGGGCGCACCCTGCCAGGCCAGCGGCATCGCACCGCCCAGGTTGAAGGCCAGCGCATAGCCGCCGCCCAGGCCCACGCCCCACAGCGCCAGCACGTAGATCACCGTCGGCAGCGTGACGATGTGCCAGGCGCGCAGCACAAAGGCCGCCAGCGTCTGCACCGCGTCGGCCGCATGGAACAGCGCCACCCAGGCCAGCAGCGGCAGCGCGGCGGCCACCACCATCGGGTTACCGGTATAGAGCCGCACCACCTGCTCACGACCCAGGAAGACCGCGCTGCCCATCACCACCGACAAGCCGAGCGTGACTTGCAGGCCGTGCCAGCCCAGCCGCCGCGCATCACCGATGTCACCGGCACCGATGCGTTGCGCCACCAACGTGCTGGTGGCATGGCTCAGGCCCAGCGGCATCATGAACAGCAGCGCCACCAGATTGGCGGCGATCTGGTGGCCAGCCACCGCGGTCTCGCCCAGCCGCGAAATGAAGATCGCCATGAAGGCGAAGCCGGTGACCTCGACGCCAATGCCCAGGCCCATAGGGATGCCCAGCTTCAGCAGCGCGCGAATGGAAGGCCCGTGCGGCGCGCGCTGGCCCGGCCGGTCGAGGCCAAAGTTGCGGTAAAACGGATCAGCCCGCACCAACGCCGCCGCCACCAGCAACTGCAGCCACATCGCCAGCGCGGTGGCGATGCCGCAGCCGACCACGCCAAGCGCCGGGATGCCCAGCGCCGGCACGCCGCCCACCAGCGCGATCGACAGCGGAATCTTGGCTGCCAGGCCGCCAAGCTGCAGCGTCATCACCGCCTTGGGTCGCGACACGGCGATGTTGAAGCCGCGGAAGACGGTGAACACCAGCGAGGCCGGCAAGGCCACCGCCAGCGCCAGCAGGTAGCCACTGACCTTGTCGGCCACCGCCGGGCTGGCTTGCGACAGTGCCAGAAAGGGCGCCGGAAACAGCAGCAGCGTGCAGCCCAGCAGTGCCAGCGCACCGGCCAGCCAAAGTGCCTGCCAGACCTGGTGGCCGGCCTCGTGCAGCTGCTGCGCGCCATAGAGCTGGCCGACGATCGGGCTGATCGCCAGCACCACACCCATCAGGCCGATGAAGATGGTGATGTAGCTGGCGCCGCCGACCGCCAGCGCCGCCAGGTCGGTGGGTGAATAGCGGGCCACCAGCACGGTGTCGATGGTGCCGAAGCCCAGCACCGCCAACTGGCCGATGAACACCGGCCAGGCTATCGGCAGGATGCGCTGCACGCTGTCGCGCAGCCGCTGGCCGGCGTGTCCGGTCGCGTGTCCGGTCGCGTGGCGGAACACGTGGCCCATCAGCGCGGCTCGGCTTGGCGCTGCGCGGTGGCGGCCACCGCATCGGCTGACACTGCCGCGGGCGCCGCACCGCCATGCGCCGGCCCAGCCCGTTCGGCATAGCGGTTGAAGCGCCAGGCCGTGCCCTGCATGGTGATGCGCCGCCATACCGATCGCTTCTCGCCGGGGCTGAAGCTCGGCCAGTGCTGCACCTCGTCCTCGGTGCGGCCGCACCCTTTGCACAGCGCGTCGCCCTGGGCAGTGGAGCAGATCGCGATGCAGGGCGCGTCGGGCGTCTGCGCATACCAGGCGGTCCAGGCCGCGTGCGCCGCTGGCGGCATCGTGCGCTCATCGGCCTCGCTCTCGCGGTAGTAGACCAGCAGCCCGTAGACCTCGGCCAGCGCAAGTACCTCGGCGCAGGCCTGGATGCCATCGGGCGAGGGCGAGCGGGCGCGCCACCAGTTGATGGCGGCCTCGATGTCGGTGATGTGGATGCCGGCCATGGTGAAGGGCAGCGAGCATAGCGCCTCGATCGCCGCCGCGCCGGTACGGGGCCATGCATACTTTGCCCATGAACAGCATCGTGGCCGTCAGGGCGGAGGGGCTCAGGGGCTGGGCTGCCAGCCTGTGCTGCGCTGTGCTGCTGGGCATGTGGTGGCCACAGTCTGCGGATGCCGGCGAGTTCAGCGACGAGTTCGACCGCCAGCGCTTCCAATCCGCCTTCCAGCACGAGATCAGTTTCCGCGAGGCGGCGCTGCACGTGGCCTGGGGCGCCGAGCCCTTGTGTGACGACACCACCGAGATCGAGCCCTTCGTGCTGTGGTCCTTGGGCGGCGTGCGCGCCGGCCTGTCGGCCGACCAGCGCCGGCTGTTCACCCAGGCCACCGGCATGGACGAGCACTGGCGTCTCGCCTGGCTGGATGAGTCGATGCCCGACGAGCTCAAGCTGGGCCAGCGTGTATTGGCGGTCAACCAGCGGCCCTTGCCACCGCCGGGCGCCAAGCTGGAGCTGAGCGCGGTGTTTCGCGGCGGCGCCACGCTGTCGGTTGACGACCAGGGCTTCTGGGACGTGATGCGCCAGGCCCGGGAAGAGGCCAACGCCGATTCCTCGATGACCCTCACGCTGGAGGGTGGCCGCCAGCTCAAGGTGCCCACGCAAACCGGCTGCGCCGGCACGGTGACGGCCAGCGCCTTCGACGACGAGCCGCAGAACTTCCAGCGCCAGGAAGGCCGGCGCAGCAAGTTGCCCGGCAACGCCATGCTGCAAGCCCACACCCGCGACGAGCGGCGCTGGCTGGCGGCCTTCGGCACCTATTTCCTGGCCAGCGAGAAATCGATCCTGCGCCAACGCTCGTCCGACAGCATGGGCAGCGCCTTCCTCATCGGCAAGGTCTTGTCGGTGGCGGTGCCGGGTGCGAGCACGGTACTGTCGGCGATGGAGGCGCAAACCCAGCGCAGCATCCAGGTCGACGGCCTGGTCGGCGGCGCTGACCTGTTCGCCAACGAGGTGGTGCTGGCCATGGGCGGTGATCCGGCGGTGGGCCTGCGCCTGTCTGACCGCTTGCAGCGGCTGGGTGTGGCCGCCGACGTGGTGGTGATGAGCGCGTTCCGCCGCTCCAATGTGGAGATCCACCTGCGCCAGCTGCAGGCGATAGAGACTGCCCGCAAGCAGGCTGAAGCCTCGGCCGAGGCGGCGGTGGCCATGCCGCTGGCGGCGCCAGCCTCATTGCCGGCTGCGCCAGCCTCGTCGCCAGCGCGCCAAATGCCGTAACCGTTTGGGCCGTAGCGGCGACTTGAGGGCGGTGTCAACTGAACGAAGCCCGACCATGTCTTTACCCAACACCTCGCTGCTGCTGGCCGGGCTGGTTGAGCTGGCCCTGCTGGCGAGTGCCACTGCAGCGGCGGGGCCGGACGCCTGCCAGGCGCAGTCACCCGACGGCCAGGTGCAGTTGATCGAGCTCTACACCTCGGAAGGCTGCAGTTCCTGTCCGCCGGCCGACCGCTGGCTTTCCACCTTGAAGGGCCGTCCGCAGGTGCTGGCGGCGGCCTTTCATGTCGATTACTGGGACCGCCTGGGTTGGCGCGACCGTTTTTCCGATCCCGCCTTCAACGCCCGCCAGAAAGCCTGGGTGCGCCGCGAGGCCGGGCGTTTCGCGTACACGCCGCAGGTGCTGGTCAATGGCCGTGACTGGCGCGGCTGGCCCACGCTGCCCCTGCAGGCTGCCGCGGCACGGGTGCGCATCGATCTGCAGCGCGGCGCAGCGCAGGGGGTTCAGGCGCGGGTGACGCCGCTGGCTGGCTCTCCAACGCGTCTGGCGCTATGGTGGGCGTCGCTGGAGGATGGCCACCGCAGCCTGGTGCGCGCCGGTGAGAACAGCGGCGAGCAGCTGCGCCATGACCACGTGGTGCGCAGTTACGGCGAGCTGCCGGCCTGGCCTGCCGTGGCCGGCACCGCGCAGCGCTGGACGCTGCCGGCCGCCAGCCCTGGCGCCGAAAAGGCAGAAAGCGGGCACAAGGCCCGCTTTCTGGTGGTGGTGACTGACGCGCTCAGCGGCGTGCCGCTGCAGGCTGCCCAGTTGGACTGCCCGGCTGCCGATTGAAACCGGCAACGCGGTCGTCAGCTGCGGTCAGCGGCGATCAGCGCGGGTTGCGACGCGGGCCGCCGAAGGGCTTGCCGGCAAACGCCGGACGATCGCCGCGGTCGCCGCCAGAACCTTCATGGCGCGGCGCGTGGCTGCGGCTGTCGTTGCGGAAGCCGCCGTCACGGAAGCCGCCTTCACGGGGACCGTTATGCGGACCGTTGTGCGGGCCGTTGTCACGGTTGAAAGACGGTGCCGGGCCGTCCTGGCGGAAGCCGCCGCCGTGCTGCGGACGCTGCTCGTCGTTGCGCAAGCCACCCTGCTGCGGCCGTGTATCGTTGCCGCGGTAGCCGCCGGCAAAACCACCCTGGCCGCCGGCCGGGCGACGGTCGCCGCCAAAGCCGCCACCAGAACCACCACCAAAGCCGCCGCCGGCGCCGCGCGGGCCGCCGAAGCCGCCGCTCGGACGGCCGCGGCCGAAGCTGGGCTTGCCGCCGCCAAAGCTGGGGCCGTTCATCGACGGCGCGGTCATCTTGGGCTCCAGGCCTTCGACCACTGCCACTGCGATCGGCTGCGTGGTGAAACGCTCGATGCGGCGGATCATGCCGACGTCGCGGCGCTCGGCCAGCGTGATCGCCAGGCCATTGCGGCCGGCACGACCGGTACGGCCGATGCGGTGCACATAGTCCTCTGCCTTCATCGGCAGGCCATGGTTGATGACGTGGCTGATGGTCGGCACGTCAATGCCGCGGGCGGCAACGTCGGTGGCCACCAGGATGCGCAAGTGACGGCTGCGCAGGTCTTGCAGCACGCGGTTGCGGCGACCTTGCGGCATGCCGCCGTGCAGCGCGGCCACGGCATGGCCGATCTGGCCGAGCTTGTAGGCCACTTCGTCGGCGTCACGCTGGGTGCTGGTGAAGACCACGCACTGGTCCATGTCCTTGTTGGTCAGCAACTGCTCGAGCAGGGCATGCTTGTGGTGCATGCTGTCGGCCCAGTGCAGGCGCTGCTCGATCGAGGCATGAGCATCGGTGTGCTTGTCGACGGCAATGCGCTGCGGCTCGCGGGTGAGCTGGGCGGCGAGGTGACCGACAGTGCCGTCAAAAGTGGCCGAGAACATCATCGTCTGGCGCTCGGCGGGCAGCTTTTGCGCCACCAGCTTGATGTCGTCGATGAAGCCCATGTCGAGCATGCGGTCGGCCTCGTCGAGCACCAGCAGTTCCACCTGCGACAGGATCGCGGCGCCGGAGTTCATCAGGTCGAGCAAGCGGCCGGGGGTGGCGATCAG
>JBBQZM010000085.1:0-14410 GCA_038207685.1 Burkholderiales bacterium | reverse complement strand
CCGTAGGTAAAGGAGGAAGGCCGGGCAGAGCCCGGCCTGGGGGACACGGAGGGATCCGGTTGCCCGGCGGCCTCGTCAGCCTCGCGCCAAACTGAATTGGCGGCTGATTTTCCATCGAGAGCGAACGTCAGCAACGAGCCGACAGGCGGCGTTGAGCTGCCGTCGGAAGCCTCAACATCCACCAGCTATCGCGCGGAACGGCAGGGATGTGCCCCAGTTGGGCTGCCGCGACGGCCCCCTACACTGGTTGGATGTCAGCGGCAGACGCTTCCGAAGAGAGTCCCCAGGCCTGGGTGGTGGTCTGGGCCTGTTTCATTGCGCTGGCGGTGATCTTCGGCGTCTCCTACTCGTTCGCGGCTTTCTTCGAGTCGCTGTCGACCCAGTTTGACGCCCAGCGCGCCGATGTCTCGCTGGTGTTCGGCCTCTGCGGCCTGGTGTACTTCATCGGCGGCGCCGGCGCCGGCCTGCTGGCCGATCGTTTCGGCCCGCGCCTGGTCGGCAGCCTGGGCATGTTGTTCATCGCTGGCGGTCTGCTGGTCAGCAGCCTGGCCACTTCAATCACCGCGGTGTACGCGGGCTACGGTGTGGGCATCGGCATCGGCATTGCCTTGGTCTACACACCGGCCATCGCCTGCGTGCAGCCCTGGTTCACCCGGCGACGCGGCCTGGCTGCGGGCATCGCCAGCGCCGGCATTGGCGCCGGCACGGTGGCGGTGCCGCTGGCGGCCACCGCGCTGATCGCCAGCCTGCAATGGCGCGGCGCGATGCAGGTGCTGGCCGTCGGTGTGCTGCTGCTGGGCGTGGGCGCCACCTGGCAGTTGCTGCGCGCGCCGCATGCCACCGGCGGGCGCGGTCGGGCGGTGGCCGGGCACTCGCTGCGCCAGGCCCTGGCCACCCCGCAGTTCCGTTGGATGTATGCGATGGCGGTGCTGGCCGCGCCCGGCATGTTTGTGCCCTTCGCCCATGTCTCTGCGGCGGCGCGTGATCTCGGCGTGGCCGACGCCCAGGCGGTGGGTCTGGTCGGACTGATCGGCATCGGCAGCCTGACCGGCCGCTTTGTCATCGGCGCGCTGGCTGACCGGGTCGGCCGGCCGCTGACGCTGACGCTGATCCAGGCCTCGCTGGGCCTGTCCTTCCTGGCCTGGCAGGGCGCCCAGGGTTGGGGCGCGATGGCGGTTTTTGCGTTGTGGATGGGCTTGAGCTACGGCGGCATCGTCTCGCTGATGCCGGCGCTGTGCATGGACTTGTTTGGCGCCCGCGCGGTGTCGGCCATCATCGGCACGCTCTACACCGGCGCGGCCTTCGGCAACCTGCTGGGCCCCTGGCTGGCTGGCGCGGTGTTCGACGCCAGCCGCAGCTACACGCCGGTGATCTGGGGCTGTTTGCTGCTGTCAATGCTGGCCACGGCCGCCGCGTCGCGGCTGATCGGGCCGCCACCACCACCGCCGGCCCCGCAGTCACCGGCATGAAGACGCTGTCCTGCGGCATCCTCATCCTCAACCCGGCACAGGAGTTGCTGCTGTGCCATGTCACCGGCGCCTGGCACTGGGACATTCCCAAGGGCCGCACCGATCCCGGCGAAGTGCCGCTGACCACCGCGCTGCGCGAGACCCGCGAAGAGAGCGGCCTCGACTTCAGCGGCCGGCCGCTGCTCGACCTGGGCGCAATGAGCTACCGGCCACGCAAGGACCTGCACCTGTTTGCGCTGCTGGTCGAGCGTTTCGACGTGGCGATCTGCCACTGCGACACCCACTACATCGACCACTTCGGCCGCTACCGGCCCGAGATGGACGGTTATGAATGGGTGCGCTTCGACCGTGTGCACCGCCGCTGCGCCCGCCACATGGGCGAGGTGCTGACGCAGAAGCTGTCCTTGCCCGCGCTGCTGAAGCGGCTGCAGGCGCTGGCGCCGGCGGCGTCTGCGCCAGCGGCCTAGACTGTGCCCCTTCCCTGGAACTGAAGACTGATGCCCATGCTCTGCCGCTTGCCACGTTTTCCTGGTCTCAGCCTGCTGCTCAGCGCGGCGCTGGCCTTGCCGCTCACCGCGCTGGCGCAAACTGCCGCCACGCCGCTGCCCGCCGGCCTCAGCGAGGTGACGCAAGTCGAAGGCATCACCGAATACCGCTTGCCCAACGGCCTGCAACTGCTGCTGGTGCCCGATGACACCAAGGCCACGACCACGGTCAATGTCACCTACCGGGTCGGCTCGCGCCACGAGAATTACGGCGAAACCGGCATGGCGCACCTGCTCGAACACCTGATCTTCAAGGGCACGCCGACCACCCGCCATGTGATGGCCGAGGCCAGCAAGCGCGGCCTGCGCTTCAACGGCACCACCAGCTACGACCGCACCAATTACTTTGCCAGCTTCTCCGCCAACGAGGACACGCTGCGCTGGTACCTGAGCTGGCAGGCCGACGCCATGCTCAACAGCTTCATCGCCCGCGCCGACCTCGACACCGAGATGACGGTGGTGCGCAACGAGATGGAGTCGGGCGAGAACAACCCGGTACGGGTCACCTTGCAGCAGACGATGGCGGCGATGTACCGCTGGCACAACTACGGCAAGTCGGTCATCGGCGCACGCGCCGACGTGGAAAACGTCGACATCGGCCGGTTGCAGGCGTTTTATCGCCGTTTTTACCAACCCGACAAAGCCACCCTGGTGGTGGCCGGAAAGTTCGACCGGGCCCAGGTGCTTGCCTGGGTGGCCCAGTACTTCGGCCCGCTGCCCAGGCCGCAGCGGCAGCTGACACCCACCTACACCGTTGATCCGGCGCAGGACGGCGAGCGCAGCCTCACCGTGCGGCGCAAGGGCGGCGCACCCTTCCTGCTGGCCGCCTGGCATGGCGTGGCCTCGGCCGATGCCGACTACCCGGCGATGCAAGCGCTGGCCAGCATCCTGGGCAATACGCCCAATGGCCGGCTGCACAAGCGCCTGGTCGAGCAGAAGCTGGCCGCCTCGAGTTTCGGTTTCACCTGGGGCCTGACTGAACCCGGCCCGCTGATGCTGGGCGCGCAGTTGGCGCCGGGCCAGGACGTGGCGGCCGCCCGCAACGCCTTGCTGGCCACGGTGGACGCGCTGGCGACCGAGCCGGTCAGCGCCGAAGAACTGGAGCGCGTGCGCACCCAGTGGCTGAACGACTGGAACCAGGGCTTTGCCGATCCCGAGCGGGTAGGCATTGCCTTGTCCGAGGCCATTGGCCATGGCGAC
Organism: Burkholderiales bacterium; assembly: GCA_038207685.1. Taxonomy (GTDB): domain Bacteria; phylum Pseudomonadota; class Gammaproteobacteria; order Burkholderiales; family Burkholderiaceae_C; genus Pseudaquabacterium. The sequence goes on along the minus strand of JBBQZM010000085.1, from coordinate 11,196 downwards.
TGGCGGCTGTACTTTCTGGCCCGCGACCGCATGCGTGCGCTCAAGCTCGCCGATGTGCAGCGTGTGGCCACCAGCCGCCTGGTGGCCGACAACCGTACCGTGGCCACCTACCTGCCCACCGACTCACCACAGCGCGCGCCAGCGCCGGTGCTGGTAGAGGTGGCGCCACTGGTCAAGGACTACAAGGGCGATGCGGCCGTGGCCCAGGCCGAGGCCTTCGACGCCACGCCGGCCAACCTGGATGCCCGCAGCCAGCTGGGTGTCTTGCCCAGCGGCATCAAATGGGCGCTGCTGCCCAAGGGCACACGCGGCGGCACGGTGCAGGCGCGGCTGCAACTGCACTTTGGCGACGCGGCCAGCCTGCGCGGCCAGGGCATGGCGGTGGCCATGATGGGCGGCCTGATCGACAAGGGTGGCGCCGGCCTGAGCCGGGCGCAGATCAGCGATGCGTTCGACAAACTGCGCGCCGATGTCAGCTTCAGCGCCGGCGGCCAGAGCCTGTCGGTGAACATCAGCACCGTGCGTGAGCACCTGCCGGCGGTGGTGGCGTTGGTCGGCCGCCTGCTGCGCGAGCCGGCCTTTGCCGAGGACACGCTGGATGAGCGCCGCCGCCAGCTGCTGTCTGCCATCGCCTCGCAACGCAGCGAACCGGGCGCGGTGGCGTCCAACGCCTTGCAGCGCCACGGCAACCCCTATCCCCGCGGTGATCTGCGCTATGCCGCCAGCTTCGACGAGACCGAGCAGGATGTGCGCGCCGTCGACCTGGCGGCAGTGCGTGCAGCGCACCGCCGCTTCCTCAGCGCGGCCGCGGGCGAGTTCAGTGCGGTCGGTGACATGGACGCCGCCGCCGTGCGCGCCGCGCTGCAGACGGCGCTGGGCGGCTGGGCTGTGCCGGCCGATGGCAAGCTGGCCTTCGTGCGCGCGCCGCAGCCGCTGGTGGCGGTGCCGCCGTTGCGCCAATTGCTGGTTACGCCCGACAAGCCCAATGCCAACCTGCTGCTGGGCCAATCGCTGGCCATCAACGACAACCATGCCGACTACCCGGCGCTGTTGATGGCCAACTACCTGCTCGGCGGCGGCGCCGACTCGCGGCTGTGGAAGCGCATCCGCGAAGGTGAGGGCCTGAGCTACGACGTGCGCTCCTATGTACTGTGGAACAACTTCGAGCTGAACTCGCGCTGGCAGGCCTCGGCGATCTTTGCGCCGCAGAACCAGCCAAAGGTGGAGGCCGCGCTGAAGCAGGAAGTGGCCCGCGCGCTGGCCGACGGCTTCAGCCAGACCGAGCTCGACGCCGCGCGCAACGCGGTGCTGAACCAGCGCAAGCTGGGCCGGGCGCAGGATGCGGCGGTGGCCGGCGCGCTGCTCAGCAACCTCTACCTCGACCGCAGTTTTGCGCTGCACCAACTCAACGATGACCGAATCAAAGCGCTGACGCTGGACCAGGTCAACGCTGCGCTCAAGCGCTACATCCAGCCCGACAGTTGGGCGGTGATGTGGGCCGGCGACTTCAAGCAGCCCTGAACGCCGCAGCGCGCTGCTCGATCCGCCGCTCAATCCGCCGCCTCGATCCACCTCAGCCAAGGACGCCCCCATGAGCCAGTCGCCCCCTGTCCAGCCCGTCGTCGCCAGTGCGCTGGCGGCGCAGATCGATGCCGCGGCGCAGGCCGCCGAGGCCCGCGTGGTGGCCTGGCGGCGCGATTTCCATGCCCATCCCGAACTCGGCAATCGCGAGTTCCGCACCGCCGGCATCGTGGCCGATCACCTGCGCGCGCTGGGCTTCGACGAGGTGCGCACGGGTGTTGCCCACACCGGCGTGGTGGGTCTGCTCAAGGGCGGCCAGCCCGGCCCGGTGGTGGCGCTGCGCGCCGACATGGACGCGCTGCCGGTGGCCGAAGAGGTGGACCTGCCCTTTGCCAGCAAGGTCAAGGCCGAATGGAACGGCGAGCAAGTGGGCGTGATGCATGCCTGCGGCCACGATGCCCACACCGCCATCCTGATGGGCGTGGCCGAGGTGCTGGCCGGTCAGCGCGCTGCGCTGCGCGGCAGCGTCAAGTTCATCTTCCAGCCGGCCGAGGAACTGCCGCCCGAGGGCGAAGACGGCGGCGCCAAGATGATGATTGCCGAGGGTGCGATGGACAACCCGCGGCCGGCGGCGATCTTCGGCCTGCATGTCACGTCGCGGCTGCCGCTCAACGTGGTGGGCTACCGCCCGGGGCCGACGATGGCCAGCGCCGATAACCTGAAGATCACCATCCAGGGCAGCCAGACCCATGGCGCCATGCCCTGGGCGGGTGTCGATCCGATCGTCGTCTCGGCCCAGGTGGTGCTGGGGCTGCAGACGGTGATCAGCCGCCAGGTCGACCTGACCCGGGAGCCGGCGGTGCTGACCATCGGCACCATCCACGGCGGCCTGCGCGAGAACATCATTCCCGAGTCGGTGGAGATGCGCGGCACCATCCGCACCTTCGACGAGGAGATGCGCGACGATGTGCACGAGCGCGTGACCTACCTGGCCCAGGCCATCGCCCGCGGTTCACGCGCCGGCTGCGAGGTCTGCATCAAGAAGAACTACCCGGTGACCGTCAACGACCCGGCGCTGACCGAGGCCATGCGGCCGACGCTGGCCCGCGTGGCCGGGCCGAATCGGCTGGCGCTGGTGCCCAAGGTCACCGGCTCGGAAGACTTCTCGTTCTTCCAGCGCGTGGTGCCAGGGCTGTTTGTCTTTGTCGGCGTGACGCCTGAGGACAAAGAGGTGGCCAAGGCCGCGCCCAACCACTCGCCGCGCTTCTTTGTGGACGAGCGCTGCCTGGTCACCGGCGTGCGCCTGCTGTCCCACCTGGCGGCCGACTACCTGCAACATGGCGCGGCCCCGCACGCCGCCTGAACCGAGGAGCTTTGCGATGCCGACTTCCGCCCAGCCGTCCCGCCTGGCCGAGTGCACGGCCACCCAGTTGCTCCTGCTCTACCGCAGCGGTGCCGCTTCGCCGGTGGAGGCCACCCGCGAGGTGCTCGATCGCATCGAACGGCTGGATCCGCAACTCAAGGCCTTTGCCCTGGTCGACGCCGAGTCGGCGCTGGCCAGCGCGCGCCAGAGCGAAGCCCGTTGGCGCAAGGGTGAAGCCGCCGGCGCGCTCGACGGCGTGCCGACTTCGATCAAGGACCTGATCCTGACCCGCGGCTGGCCGACCCGGCGCGGCTCGCGCACGGTGGACGCCAACCAGCCCTGGGAGGTGGACGCGCCCGTCACGGCGCGGCTGCGCGAGGCCGGCGCGGTGCTGCTGGGCAAGACCAACACGCCCGAATTCGGCTGCAAGGGCGAGACCAATTCACCGCTGACCGGCATCACCCGCAACCCCTGGGACTTGTCGCGCACGCCCGGTGGCTCGTCGGGTGGCACGGCGGCGGCGGTGGCCGCCGGCCTGGGGCCGCTGTCGGTGGGCACCGACGGTGCCGGCTCGGTGCGCATCCCGGCGGCCTTCAGCGGAAACTTCGGCTTGAAGCCCAGTTTCGGCCGCGTGCCGGCTTATCCGTTGTCGCCCTTCGGCACGGTGTCGCACCTGGGCCCGCACACCATGAGCGTGGCCGACGCGGCGCTGATGCTCAATGTGCTGAGCCAGCCTGATACGCGTGACTGGACCTCGCTGGCCTACGACCCGCGCGACTACCGCATCGGCCTGGAAGACGGCGTGCGCGGCCTGCGCATCGCCTATTCGCCCAAGCTGGGCTATGCCAAGAACGTGCACCCCGAGGTGGCGGCGGCGGTGCAGCAAGCGGTGCTTGACCTGCAAAGCCTGGGCGCGGTGGTGGAGGCGGTGGACCCCGGCATTGACGATCCGCTGGACATCTGCACCGGCCTGTGGTTTTTGGGCGCGCACACGCTGTTTTCGGGCCTGACAGCCGCGCAGCAGGCGGTGGTCGACCCCGATTTGCGTGCCGAAGCCGCGCTGGGCGCCGAACTGAGCGCGCTGCAGGTGCAGCAGCTCAACCTGCGGCGCGGCGCGCTGGGTGCGCAACTGCGGCAGTTCATGCAACGCTTTGATCTGATTGCCACGCCGGCGGTGGCGATCCCGGCCTTCGAAGCGCGGCCCGCCGGCCACACGCCGGTGGATCCGGTCAGCCTGCTGGGCTGGACGCCGTTCTCCTACCCCTTCAACCTGAGCCAGCAGCCGGCTTGCAGCATTCCCTGCGGCTTGACGTCCGACGGCCTGCCGATCGGCCTGCAGCTGGTGGGGCCGATGTTCGGCGACGCGTTGGTGCTGCGCGCGGCACGGGCCTACGAGAGCCTGCGGCCGATTGCGCGGCCGCCGCTGGCCTGGGCGGATTAAGCCACGGTCACTCGACGCTGCTGCTCTGCCAGCTGTTGCGGTCGATTGCCCAGGCGCCCACCGAATCGGGCGTGCCGTGCGAGAAGAAGTCCAGCCGCAGATGGCTGGCATGGCTGGTCATCAGGCCGTAGTTCTCGCAGCTCGACCCCACGCCGACCAGCTTCTTGATCGCCGCACCCGAGGCGGTGGCGTCGTGCAGCCAGCGGCCATTGCCCAGGTTGATCGACTGGAAACGGTTGGCATGGATATCGCCGCTGAGCACCAAAATCTTGTACTGGCGCGCCAAGCCCAGCAGCCAGGTGTAGTCGTCGTACTCCTCCCAGCGGGCGTCGCAGTCGTTGCGCACCACCGAGCCCGAGGCGATCAGGTGCAGCGCGGCCGGCGCGGCCGCCAGCCGGGCTTCGATCTGCGCCCGCTGGTCGGCGCCCAGCAACTCTTTCTTGATGCGCCAGGATCGGCCGTCGGTCAGGTGCAGTTGCAGGCCGTCACCCAGATCGCGCCAGCGGTAGCCCGGCGGCGGTTCATTGGGCTGGTTGATGACGCTGTCGTTGTAGGTGGCCGGGAAGCTGTTCGGCGCCAGCCGGGCTTCGAGGGTGCGGCAGAACGCGTTGAACAGCGCGCGCGACGTGCGGATGTACTCGGCGTAGATCTTCTTGCTGATGGCACCTTCGGCGGCACTCTCGTCCCAGAGAAAGTCGTGGTCGTCCCAGATCGCATCGGTGGGCACGGCCTTGACCAGGGCGCGGAACTGCGGCTGGTCAAGCTGCACCCGCCAGCGGCCCAGCGCATGCTGCAGAAACTCCACCGGCCCCATCTCCTTGGGATGGTCGACGTTGATCGGGTAGGGCCCGGCATCGAGGTAGACCGAGTCACCCAGCAACACCAGGCGGTCAGGATGGTGGGCCGCGATCTTGTCCCAGACCGGCTGCTGGGCGAAAACGGTGAAAGACATGCAGGAGGTGAATGCCAGTTTCATGAGCCTTGCTCCTGGTGATCGCGCTGCGCCAGAGGTGACGCCAGACCAATGTAGCCCGGTTCGTCCGGCCCATGCGGGTTGACAGGCCTTCGGACTGGGGATGGACTTCGGATCAGACCCGTCGCGCTGGGAGGCCGCCGCGGGGCCGCGGCGGCCGCGGGGCTGCTGGGGCAGGCGCTATAGTGCAACGGCAATCGAGCCGGCGCGTTAGACCGCAAAGAGACGGCTTAAATTGCCCCGGCAACTGATCGGTCCGCCAGCTTGATTCCACCCGCGTCCCGCAGATGAAACGATCCCTGGCGTCCGTCACTCGCAAGCTCTTTCATCAGCTGGTGCGCCAGGCGCTGGCGTCCTTGCCGCAGGCCTGGCGTTTTGCATTGTTCCGGCGTCTGGTCGATTGCGATCCGCAACCCGACCTTCGGCTGCAACTCAAGATCGCCGACACCCAGGAAGAGCTGGAAGCCTGTTTCCGCATCCTGCACGATGCCTACGTCGCTTCGGGCTTCATGAAGCCCGAACCCAGCGGGCTGCGGATCACGGCTTACCACGCGCTGCCGACCACCACCACGCTGTGCGCCAAATGGGATGGCCAGGTGGTGGGCACCATCTCGATGATTCGCGAAGGCGTGTTCGGCTTTCCGCTGCAATCCGTCTTCAAGCTCGGCAAGGTGCGTGCCAAGACCGGCCAGATCGCCGAGATTTCGGCACTGGCCATCGACCCGAGGTTTCGCAAGACCGGCGGCAGTATCCTGTTTCCGCTGATGAAGTTCATGTACGAATACTGCCGCGAGTACTTCGATACCCGGCACATCGTGATCGCGGTCAATCCGAACAAGATCGAGATGTACGAGTCGCTGCTGTTCTTCGAGCGGCTGCAGGCCGAGGTGGTCGACAACTACGACTTTGCCAACGGCGCGCCGGCGGTGGGGGCTTCGCTGGATCTGCTGCTGGCGCCGGATGTGTTTCGCCGCGAATATGTCCGTCGCCGGACGCGCAAGAACCTGTATCACTACTTTGTCGAAATCAAACTGCCCAATATAAAGGCGCCCCATCGGCCGTTCTTCACCACCAATGACCCGGTGATGACGCCGGCGATGCTGGACTACTTCTTCAATCAGCGCAGCAAGGTGTTTGCCCGGCTCACTGACCGCCAGCGGCTGCTGCTGCGGTCGATCTACGATGATTCCGACTTCCAGGCCGTGCTGCCGCTGCCCTCTGCGCAGCCGGCCACGGTGCAGGCCCTGCGGCGGCATCAGCGCTATTCAATCCGCTGCCCCGCCCGCTTGGTGGTCGAGGTGGGTGGCGTGCGCCGGACCTGGCAGTTGCAGGTGATCGAGTTGTCGCTGCACGGCTTCCAGGCCGAGGTGGCGCAGCCCTTGGACGAGGGTGTTGAAGGCCGGATCGAGGTGGAACTGGGGCGCGACGAGACGGCCGTGGTCCAAGGCACCGCGCTGCGCCGCCACGAGGCCGGCGGTGTCACCTTCTTCGGCTTCCACCTGCCCGAGCCCGACGAGCCCTGGCGGCGCTGCGTGGCCGCGCTGGAGGCTGGCCGCACCCACGCCGACCTGCAGCCGCTGCGGCCGAGGCGGGCCGCCGAATAACCGGCCTGGCGCTGTTGGTGGTGCAACAATCGCAGGCTAACGTGACATCGGTCGCAAGCTCCCCGGCTGGCGGGATTCCCTTCCGAGTCCGGGCTGTCTACATTTGGAAGGGGCGTATCGAACCGGCCGGCCCCTGCCGGCGAGCAGGGCGGATGACCCACATGCACGGCAGCGGCGCGGCTGTCCAGCCAGCCAAGCGCTGAGAGAGAAGGACATGATCAGGCTGTTCAACCACTACTTTCACGCATGGACGCTGCGGCGGATCTTCTTTGACTTCGTGTTGTCCTTGCTGGCCCTGGCGGGCGTGGTGCTGGCCCAGGCCGAGAGCCTGAAGACGGCGATGCCGGTGGCCGGCGCGCAGGTGCTCGGCCTGGCTGCAGGCTTGTTCGTGATCAACAGCGCCTCCGGGCTGTACCAGCGCGCACAGGAGTGGTCGATGCTCGAATCGCTGCTGCGCGTGGCCCTGGCGCTGGCCATGGCGCTGCTGCTGACCTACCAGCTCTTCAGCGTGCTGCCCGTCAGTTTCGGCAACAGGGAGGCCATCCGCGCGTCGGCCATGCTGGTGATTGCCGCGCTGATCCTGCGCCGTGTGGTGATGGGCTATTGGGCCACCAAGGCGCGTGCCGGCGCCCGGGTGCTGATCTTCGGCGCGGGTGCCGCCGCCCAGATGGTGGGCAATACGCTGCGCGCCGCCGATCCGCTGGCCACCATCGTGGGCTATTTCCCCGGCCCCAATGAAACCCAGCCCAGCGTGCCCGAGAACCAGCGCCTGTCGGCCGATCAGCCGCTGACGCAGACCGCCCGCCGCCTGGGCGTGGACGAGATCATCGTCGCGCTCACCGAGCGCCGATCCGGCAGCATGCCGCTGCGCGAGTTGTTGGATTGCAAGCTGGCGGGTGTGCGCGTCTACGACGTCACCACCTACTTCGAGCGCATGCTGGGTCAGATCCGCGTCGATTTTGTCAATGCCGGCTGGCTGATCTTTGGCGACGGCTTCAACCAGGGCTTCTACCGCACCGCGGTCAAGCGGGTGTTCGACATCCTGTGTTCGCTGCTGCTGATCCTGGTGGCGGCGCCGATCATGTTGCTGGCCGCGATCGCCATCAAGCTGGAGAGCCCGGGCCCGATCTTCTACCGCCAGGAGCGCGTGGGTTTCAACGGCAAGACCTTCAAGGTCGCCAAGTTCCGCAGCATGCGCACTGATGCCGAGAAAGATGGCCAACCACGCTGGGCCACGGCCAATGACAGCCGCGTCACCCGCGTGGGCAACATCATCCGCCTGCTGCGCATCGACGAATTGCCGCAGGTCTTCAATGTCTTCAGCGGTGACATGAGCCTGGTTGGCCCGCGGCCCGAGCGGCCGTTCTTCGTTGACCAGCTCACCGCCGAGATCCCCTACTACGCCGTACGGCACAGCATCAAGCCCGGCGTCACCGGCTGGGCGCAGGTGCGCTACAAGTACGGCGCCACGATCGAGGACTCGCAGGAAAAGCTGCAGTACGACCTGTACTACGTGAAAAACCACAGCTTGTTCCTCGACTTCCTGATCCTGTTCGAGACCGTGGGTGTGGTGCTCACCGGCAAGGGCGCGCGCTGACGCGCGCCGCGGGCGGGGCGTGAACCACCGGGGGCAAGGCCGTAGCCGCAGGTCGGATCAGGCTTTGAGCCGGGCGGCTGCCAATGTGGGCTGACGTGCTGCACTGGGGCGACGTCTGGGCAGACGGCCTGGCGGCGATCGGACTGCTGCTGGTCGCGGCGCTGCACGCCGGCTATGCCGTCTACCTGTGGCGCAGCGGCTTGTTGCGCCAGACGCCAGACCGCAGCGCGCGGGTGTTCTTGTTGGCGGTGCTGGCTACCGCAGCCTGGGGCGTCGCCGGCTGGGTCGATCTGGGTTCCAGCAAGCGCTTCACTTGGCACCTGGCTTTGCTGTTCGACCAGTTGCGCTATGGCGCCTGGCTGCTGTTCCTGTTGCTGCTGCTGCGGCCGATGGTGGGCACGCTGGCCTCAGGTGGCCTGCGGCTGGGCCGCGCTGCGCTGATAGCGCTGGTGCTCGTCGGCCTGCTGGCCAATGGTATCGAGGGCCTGTGGCCCGGCCGCATCGCCGCTGCGGCCTGGCTGCTGGTGGCCAGCCAGTTGGCCACCGCCGTCGTCGGCCTGCTGCTGGTTGAGCAGTTCTTTCGCAACCAGGCCGATCCCACGCGCTGGTCGGCCAAACCGCTGTGCATGGCGCTGGGCGGGCTGTTCATGTTCGACGTCTACCTGTTCTCGCAGGCGTTGATGTTCGGCGGTTTTGATGTCGACGTGCAGGCCGCCCGTGCGCTGGTGCATGCGCTGACCACGCCGTTGCTGCTGATGGCCTCGCGCCGCCATGCCAAGTGGCTGGCGCGCATGCAGGTGTCCAAGACCGCGGCTTTCTACTCGGCCTCGCTGCTGCTGATTGGCGGCTACCTGCTGTTCATTGCCAGCGCCGGCTACTACGTGCGCTTCTTCGGCGGCAGCTGGGGTGGTGCGTTGCAGGTGGTGCTGCTGTTCGGCGCCATGTTGGTGCTGCTGCTGCTGCTGCTGTCGGGTGCCATGCGGGCCCGGCTGCGGGTGTTTCTGGGCAAGAACTTCTTCAGCTACCGCTACGACTACCGGCTGGAATGGCTGCGCTTCACCGCCATGCTGTCGACCGAAGGCAATCCGCAGGAGGTAGGCGCGCTGGTGGTGCGCGGCCTGGCCGACATGGTGGAAAGCCCAGGTGGTGGCCTGTGGTTCAAGGCGCTGGGCGACGACCGTTATGTGCAGTTGGCTGCGCGCAACCTGCCCGATACCGGCGTGCGCGAGCCGGTGGATTCACCCTTCTGCCAGCTGATGCGCGAACGCGAATGGATCCTCGACCTCAATGCCGCGCGGGCGCGCCGTGTCCCCGTACTGGAATCCGAAGTCTTGCCGCCCTGGCTGGCGCAACTCGACAACGCCTGGCTGGCGGTGCCGCTGCTGGTGGGCGACGAGATGCTGGGTTTTGTGGTGCTGTCCCAGCCACGCACGCCGGTGGAACTGAACTGGGAAGTGCGCGATCTGCTGAAGACCGCTGCGCGCCAGGCAGCCGGCTTCCTGGCCCAGATGCATGCCACCGAGGCGCTGCTCGAGGCGCGCAAGTTCGATGCCTTCAACCGCATGTCGGCCTTTGTGGTGCACGACCTGAAGAACATCATCACCCAGCTGTCGCTGATGATGAAAAACGCCGAGCGCCACCGCGACAACCCGGAGTTCCAGCAGGACATGCTGCTCACTGTGGAAAGCTCACTCGACAAGATGCGCCAGTTGATGGTGCAGCTGCGTGAGGGCCAGAAGCCGGTCGGTGTGAGCTCGGGTGTGGACCTGGCGCCCTTGCTGCAGCGCATCACCGACGCGGCCGGCCAGCGCGGCCGACAGGTGGACCTGGAGATCGTTGACCGCATCGCCACCCGTGGCCATGAGGACCGGCTGGAGCGCGTGATCGGCCATGTTGTGCAGAATGCCCTGGATGCCACACCGGCCAGCGGCCGGGTTTGGGTCACACTGCAGCAAGCAGCCGGCCGTGCCCAGGTGGTGGTGGGCGACACCGGCGCTGGCATGAGTGCCGAGTTCATCCAGAACCGGCTGTTCAGGCCCTTCAATTCCACCAAGAGCAGCGGCATGGGCATCGGCTCTTACGAGAGCTTTTCTTACCTCAAGGAACTGGGCGGGAGCATCGACGTGAAGAGTGAAGTGGGGCAGGGCTCGGAGATCAGCATGCTGATGCCCTTGTTCGACCAGCGCACCACCACCGACCTGCGCAAGGCGGAGGCGGCATGAGCGGCAACGGTAGCGGCAATGGCAATGGCAATGGCCACGGCCACGGCAATGGAAATTCGTCGTCGCCGCTGCTGATCGTCGAGGACGATCTGGCGCTGCAGAAGCAGATCAAGTGGTCGCTAGACCAATTCGAGTGCGTCACCGCGGCTGACCGCGAATCGGCGCTGGCGCAGGTTCGCCGCCATCAGCCGGCGGTGGTGACGATGGACCTGGGCCTGCCGCCCGACCCTGATTCAACCAGCGAAGGCTTCAAGCTGCTGGGCCAGTTGCTCGACCAGGACCCCGGCATCAAGGTCATCGTGCTGACCGGCCAGAACGACCAGGCCAACGCCTTGAAGGCGGTGGCCATGGGCGCCTACGACTTCTTTGCCAAGCCCTTCGAGCCCGAAATGCTGGCCCTGACCATCGACCGCGCCTTCCGCATGGCCGAGTTGCAGGCCGAGAACCGCCGGCTGCAGGCTGTGCAGCCCAGCGA
>JBBQZM010000084.1:0-14437 GCA_038207685.1 Burkholderiales bacterium | reverse complement strand
ACAGTGGCGGGCGTACCATTCGCTGTGATCTGCTTCTCTCCCGCAGCCTCTTCATGAACAGTCGCATCGAATCGCTGGCGCTGATCCACCAGTCGTGCTGGGATCAGCTGCGCCTAGCGGCGCGCGACAAGGGCCATGCCTGGCGGGTGATGGGCCTGGCCACGGTTGATGGTGAGCGCGCCGATCTGCGTTCGGTGGTGCTGCGGGAAGTTGACGCCGCCGCGCGCCAGTTGATCTTCTTCACCGATGCGCGCTCGCCCAAAGTGGCGCAGATTCAGGCCCAGCCGCAGGCCACGCTGCTGGCCTGGAGCGAGACCCTGGGCTGGCAGCTGCGGCTGCGGGTGCGGCTGAGTGTGGCCATCAGCGGTCTGGTGGTCTCCTCACGCTGGGCGCGGCTGAAGATGACGCCGGCCGCGCATGACTACCTGTCGCCGCTGCCGCCGGGCACGCCAGTGGAGCGCTACCTGCCCGAGCGCGGCAGCCGCGACCACTTTGCGGTGCTGAACGCCGAGGTTGAAGGCATCGACTGGCTCGAGCTGCATGCCGATGGCCACCGCCGCGCGCTCTTCGACGCCGACGCCCGGGGCAGCTGGGTGACGCCCTGAACGCCGCCGGCGGCTGCGGCAGATAGCTGAACGCCTACTTTCTTGGAAAGTCGGCCTTGCGCTTGTTGATGAAGGCATCCATGCCTTCCTTCTGATCGGCAGTGCCAAACAAGGCATGGAACAGCCGGCGTTCGACCAGGATGCCGTCGTTCAGGTTGCCTTCGAAGGCACGGTTCACGCACTCCTTGGCCGCCAGCATGCTGGGGCCGCCCAGCGCACAGATTGCCGCCGCGGCGCCCAGCGCCTCGTCCATCAGCTGTGCCGCCGGCACCACGCGCGACACCAGCCCGGCGCGCTCGGCTTCCACCGCGTCCATCAAACGGGCGGTCAGCACCAGGTCCATCGCCTTGGCCTTGCCCACCGCGCGCGGCAGGCGCTGCGTGCCGCCGGCGCCGGGGATGATGCCCAGCTTGATCTCGGGCTGGCCGAACTTGGCGTTGTCGGCGGCGATCACGATGTCGCACATCATCGCCAGCTCGCAACCGCCGCCCAGCGCAAAGCCGGCCACCGCGGCGATCACCGGCTTGCGGATGGTGCGGATGGTCTCCCAGTTACGGGTGATCAGGTCGCTGGTATAGGCCGAAACGAAGTCATGCCGGGCCAGCACGCCGATGTCGGCGCCGGCTGCAAAGGCCTTTTCGCTGCCGGTGATGACGATGGCGCCGATGGCCGGATCGGCGTCGAAGGCCTTGAGTGCCGCGCCCAGTTCGTCCATCAGGCCGTCGTTCAGCGCGTTCAGCGCCTTCGGCCGGTTCAGCGTGATCAGGCCGGCGCGTAGCGGGCCGTCGCCCTTGGTTTCGACAATGATGTTCTCGTAGCTCATGGGTGCCCTTCTCGCAGGTGGTCAGTGGGTGCCGGCAGCAGCGCCAGCGTTTTCGTTATCTTACGCAGCGGCCGCGGGCCGGCTACTTGCCGGGCGCCGCTTGCATCGGCGGCGCGTCCAGTGACAGGTCGATCCAGTGGCCGCTGTTGTCGCGGATCAGGATGCGCACCGGCAGGTACTGCAACGAGGGCGCGATCCAGATCTCCGGCGTCAGGTCGCCACCCTGCCCGACGGTGCGCGGCTTGAGGTGAAAAGTGGCCACCGGGCCGAAGCCAAAACGCAGCGTCTCCTCGGCGATCACGTCGTAGATCCAGCGCTCAAGCCGGCGGCTGATGGCCAGCGGCATCTCCACCGAGCGCCCCACCTTCAGCCGCTCGGGCTGGGTGGTGAACAGCCAGGTCAGCTGCACAAACTGGCTGGCCTCGTCCTGCGCGCCGGCCACCATCGACACTTCCTTGCCATCGGCCAGCACCAGTTTCTCCGGGCCGAAGCGCAGTTGCCAGCGCTTGGCCGCGCGGAACAGCACCTTTTGTTCGCCATCGAAGCGCCGTGGCGCCAGGCCGTTGGCGGTGAGTTCACCCTCGCTGGTGATATGGCGCGACAGCACCGGGCCGATCGAGGTCTCCAGGTGCACCTGGTAACGGCTGCCCTGGCGCAGCCACTCCACCGATGCCGTGCCCTCCACCGGGCCGCGGTAGTCCCCCTTCAGCCGGTAGGTCAGCCGGGTGGACGGCGGCCATTCGAAGGCCACCGCCGAGGCGGCGGACGCGGCCGGCAGCGCTGCCTTGGCCACCGGCTGCGGCGGCACCGGCCGGGCGATCAGCGGTAGTTCCGGCTGAGCGATCGGTAGCGGCAACGACGGCAAGGGCGGCATCAACTCGGCCACCGCCGCGGCGCTGGGCGCCGCCAATTCCGCCGGCAGCGGCGGTGGCAAGACGGGCGCAGTCACGGGCGGCGGTGGCGGTGGTGGCGCCAGCGCCAACCGCTCCGGCAGCGGCTCGGGCGCGGCCGCCGAGGCAGGCGCAGCCGGCGCCGAAGCGGCGGCCTGCGGCTGCTTGGCCACCGCCGCCAGGCGGCGCTCGGCCACCGCCATCGGCGCGACCACCGTCGGCGGCGCGGCGGCCACCAGCTCACGCACAAAAGTCACCTCGATGCGCGCTGGCGCCTTGTCGCCCGAGCCCCAGCCGACGCGGTCTTCCAGCAATTGGTTGCTCAGCACCAGATGCGCCAGCAGCACTGCGGTGATCACGCCCCAGAAGCCCGGCCGGCGCCGCGGCCAGGCGGCGCGCAGGCGCGCCGCAGCGCCGCCCACCGCCGCCACGTCCGGCCATTCAGCCATCAAGCCAGCCAAGGCGGCGCTTGCGCGCGGCCGGCGGCGGTTTGTCCTGCCACTGCAGGGCCAGTTGGCTGGCCAGCGGCGACAGCGGCTGCGGACTCAGCCGCAGTTGCCTGACGCGCTGGTCACGCACCAGCAGCAGGTTGAAGGGCTGGTCGCGTGCCACCCAGGCCAGCGCTTCGTCGAGCCGGCGGATGCGCCAGCCGTCAATCGCCAGCAACTCGTCGCCGGCCGACAAGCCGGCCACGGCCGCGGCGCTGCCCGCCAGCACCGCGCTGATGCGCACGCCGGTGACCGGCCCTTCCGACAGCTTCAGGCCCAGTGCCGCGCCCCAAGGCGCATGCTCGGCACGCGGCAGCACGCCGAAGGCCGGCAGCAACTCAAGCAGCGGCAGCTCGTCGGTGCCGTGCACCCAAGCGCGCAGATCGGCCGCCAGCGCCCGGCCACCCAGCGTGGCCAGTTCTTCAACGATGTCGTCCTCGCTGATCGCCCCAGCCGTCTTGCCGGGAACGTCCGCGCCGCTGCGCTGCCACAAACGACGCATCAACTCGTCCAGCGAGGCCCCGCGCTGGCGCAAGCGCAGGTCCAGGCACAGCGCCAGCAGGGCGCCTTTCAGGTAGTAGCTGACCGTGGCATTGACGGTGTTCTCATCGCTGCGGTAGTACTTGACCCAGGCATCGAAGCTGGCCTCGGCCAGACTCTGCACCCGGCGGCCTGGTGTGGCGGCCACGGCATTGATGGTCTTGGCCAGCAGCCGCAGGTAGCGCGGCGCGTCGATCAGGCCGGCGCGGCGCAGCATCAGCTCGTCGTAGTACGAGGTAATGCCCTCGAAGAACCAGAGCAGCCGGGTGTAGTTCTCGCGGTCGTGCACAGGCGCCGCCAACTCGGCCGGCTTCAGGCGCTTGACGTTCCAGCTGTGGAAATACTCGTGGCTGATCAGGCTCAGCAGCGTCACATAACCGTCGCTCAGGCCGTCGGCATGCGCTCGCGGCAGATCGCGCCGGGCGGCAATCAAGGCGGTGCTGGCGCGGTGCTCAAGCCCGCCGTAGCCGTCCTCGGCCGCGTGCAATTGGAACTGGTAGTGCTCAAAGGGCGGGGCCGCGCCCACGTCGCCATGCCAGAGTGCGATCTGCTCGGCGCAGATGCGCTGGCTGTCGGCCAGCAGGCGCTCACCGTCGAAGCCCGGCAAGGCGCCAGTGACGACGATCTCGTGCGGCACGCCACCGGCCTCGAAATGGCCGCGCCAAAAGCGGCCCAGCGTCACCGGGTGGTCGACCAGCTCGTCGTAGTCGGCTACCTCAAAGGCGCGTGGCGCGCCGTCGGGCGCGGTCGGCATCGCCGTGGCCAGCTGCCAGCCGCGCGGCAGCGCACCCACCTGCAGGCGGTGTGGCTCGGCCTCGCGGCCATGCACACGCAGGCACAGGCTGCTGCCATTGAAGAAGCCCCGGTCGGCGTCCAGGAAGGCGGCGCGCACCGAGGGATCGAAGGCATAAACCCGGTAGCGCAGCACCAGCGCCGCGCTGCCGCTGCAAGGCGCCAGCCAGCGTGTCTTGTCGAGTTGCTGCAGCGCCACCGCACGCCGGCCCTGCCGCGCCGACAGGCCGGACATGTGGCGGCCAAACTCGCGCACCATGTAGCTGCCGTTGATCCACACCGGCAGTGAGACCTGCTGCTCGGCCGCCGGCATGGGCACCGTGAGGGTGACGCGGTAATGGTGGCTGTGCAGGTCGTCGATCTCGACCTGGTAGCGGATCAACGCGGGCTGCGCCGAGGCCATCAAGAGCCGGCTGCGCCGAGAAAGCAACTCAGCGAAGCCACCGCCGACAGCCGGAAGCGCAGTGTCAGCCAATGCGCTGCACCCTGCCTCGGATAGACCCGCCTATCCACCAGATAACACAGACCCAGCATCAGGCCGTGCACCACCAGGCCGGCCGAAGGCCGCATCAACACCGCCATCCAGCCCACCAGCGAAGGCACCACACCCCAGATCAGCAGGCCCGGCGGCGGCGCACTGTGGCGCAAGGCCAGGCCCCAGTGGATGCCACCCAGGAAGGACAGGATCACCGCGGCATAGGCCGACAGCGCCCGAGCGACAAACTGGTGCAAGTCGGTCGCCAGCCCCAGCCACCACACCGTCAGCGCGCCCAGCACGAAGGGCAGCAACCCCAGCGTGCCCAGCAGGCGCGCGGTGTCGGTCAGCGGGGGATGGTAGGCCGCGGGCGGAGGGTTCATGGCCTGCGATTGTGGCTTGTCAGGTCGCAGCGCGCGCCTGCGGCGCCGGACCGCTGCCGGCCTGAGCGGCAGGCTTACTTCTTTAGCGCCGCGGCCATGCGGGCCTCGAGCTGCGCCGCGGGGATGGCGCCGGGCGCCCGGCTGCCGTCCTCGAACACCACCGCCGGCGTGCCCTGCACCTTGTATTTGCGGCCCAGTTCGGTGTTGGCCTCGATCGCACTGACATCGCAGTTGGCGGCGGCCTTGGACGGCAGCTGGCCGTCCACCATCCAGGCCCGCCAGGCCTTGGCCGGGTCCTTGGCGCACCAGATGTCCTTGCTCTTGGCGCTGGAGTCGGCGCCCAGGATCGGGTACAGGAAGGTGTAGATCGAGACGTCCTTCAGGTTCACCAGATCACGCTCCAGCCGCTTGCAGTAGCCGCAGTTGGGGTCGCCAAAGACCACCAGCTTGCGCGCGCCGCTGCCCTGCTTGATCAGCACCGCGTTTTTCAGCGGCAGGCTGCCGAAGTCGATCGCGGTCAGCTTGTCGATGCGGGCCTGCGTCAGATCGGTCTTGCTGCGGGTATCGATGATCACGCCCTGGATCAGGTGGTTGCCGTTTTCGTCGCTGTAGACCAGGTCAGTGCCCAGCCGCACCTCGTAGAGGCCGGGGATAGGCGTCTTGCTGACTTCGTCGATCTTCGGCAGGTTGGGCAGCCGCTCGGGCAGGTTCTTGCGGATCGCCGCCTCGTCGGCCAGGGCGGCGCCGGCCAGCAGCACCAGCAGGGCGCCAGCGACGCTGCGGAGAAGGTTTGAAGTCATGGGATTGTCCGGTGAGGAGCGGGCTCAGGCATCGAGCGCGCGTTGGGTCAGGAAGCGCTTGATCGGCGCCAGGTGATTGAGCAGACCCATGCCGCGGTTGCGGAGTTCCCGCACCAGCGGCTGCGGCTGGGCAAACAGGTGCAAAAGGCCGTCGGTGACCAGCGCCATGGCCCGTGTCGGGCCGGCGCGCTCGCGGGCATAGCGGCGCAGCAGGATCTCGTCGCCCAGGCCGCGCCAGGGCTCGCGCTCGGCGATCACCCGTGCCAGGCAGGCCACGTCGCCCAGCCCCAGATTCAGGCCCTGGCCGGCCAGCGGATGCACCAGGTGCGCGGCGTCGCCCACCAGCACCCAGCCGGGGCCGCACAGCGGATCAGCCTGGGCCAGCGCCAGCGGCCAGGCGGCTCGCTCGCTGGCCAAAGTGAGCATGCCGGCGGCGCCGCCGGTGGCTGCCATCAGCGCGGCCTCAAAGTCGGCGACGGGCAGCGCCTGCAGTTCAGCGGCGCGCTCGGCCGGCAGGCTCCACACCAGGCCGTAGCTGCGCGTCGGCTCGGGGCGGTCGAAAGGCAGCAAGGCCAGCACGTCGGGCGACTTGAACCACTGCCGCGCCAGGCCACCATGCGGTCGATCAGCCACCAACCGGGCGGCCAACGCGCTGTGGCCGTAGGCCTGGCGCTTGAATTCCACACCCAGCGCGGCACGCCCGGCCGAGGCCTTGCCTTCGGCCAGCACGGTCAGCGCCGCCTCGGGCGTCGCCTCGGGCGGCAGCAGTTGCAGGTGCGGTGCAAAACGCGCCGCAGTGCGCAGCGCGGTCTCGAGTTCGGCCGCATCGACGATCCAGGCCAGCGCATCGCAGGTCTGCTGCCAGGCCGAGAACTCGACCAGGCCGCCGCGCGCATCACCCTCGATGCGCATCTCATCCACCGCAGTCACCGCGTCGGCCGGCAGCGCAGCCCAGACCCGCAGATCGGCCAGCAGCAGGCGCGAGGCGGCATTCAGTGCATAGGCACGTACGTCGCCGGCCGCCGGCTCGCCGGCAGGCGCTGCCGGGCCGATCAGCCCGATGCGCAGGCCCTGACGGGCCAGCGCCAGGGCCAGCGTCAGGCCGACTGCGCCGTTGCCGCGTATGCACACATCGAGTTTGGACATGGCCACCATTGTAGAAAGCCGGGGCCGGCACTGATCAGCCGAATAAAATACCCGGTTTTGCGGCTGCCGCTGCGGCGCCCCGCCCTCCCCTCGAAAGCCTTCCATGAGCCTCCAATGCGGCATCGTGGGCCTGCCCAACGTCGGCAAGTCCACTCTTTTCAACGCCTTGACCAAGGCCGGCATCGCGGCCGAGAACTACCCCTTTTGCACCATCGAGCCGAACGTCGGCGTGGTCGAACTGCCTGACCCGCGGCTGGCCGCGCTGAGCGCCATCGTTGTGCCCGAGAAGGTGGTGCCGGCGATCGTCGAGTTCGTCGACATCGCCGGCCTGGTGGCCGGCGCCAGCAAGGGCGAGGGTCTGGGCAACCAGTTCCTCAGCCACATCCGCGAGACCGACGCCATCGTCAACGTGGTGCGCTGCTTCGACGACGAGAACGTGATCCACGTCGCCGGCAAGGTCGACCCGATCAACGACATCGAGATCATCCAGACCGAGCTCTGCCTGGCCGACCTGACGACCGTGGAAAAGAGCCTGCACCGCTATGTGAAGGCCGCACGTTCGGGCAACGACAAGGAAGCCGCCGCGCTGGTGAAGGTGCTGGAGAAATGCCAGGCCGCACTGGACCAGGCGCAGCCGGTGCGTGGCATCGATTTCAGCAAGGAAGAGCGGCTGATCCTCAAACCGCTGTGCCTGATCACCGCCAAGCCGGCGATGTTTGTCGGCAACGTCTCGGAAACCGGCTTCGAGAACAACCCCTACCTCGACCGGCTGCGTGAATACGCCGCCAAGCAGAACGCGCCGGTGGTGGCGATCTGCGCCAAGACCGAGGCCGAACTGGCCGAGATGGAAGACGAAGACCGCGCGATGTTCCTGGCCGAAATGGGCCAGGACGAGCCGGGGCTGAACCGGCTGATCCGCGCCGCCTTCAGCCTGTTGGGGCTGCAGACCTACTTCACCGCCGGCGTCAAGGAAGTACGCGCCTGGACCATCCACATCGGCGACACCGCGCCGCAGGCCGCCGGTGTGATCCACACCGACTTCGAGCGAGGCTTCATCCGCGCCCAGACCATTGCCTTCGACGACTTCATCAAGTTCAAGGGCGAGCAAGGCGCCAAGGACGCCGGCAAGATGCGCGCCGAGGGCAAGGACTATGTGGTCAAGGACGGCGACGTCTTGAACTTCCTGTTCAACGTCTGACCGCTGGCTGAAGGCCGGCACCCGAGGACGCGCTGTGCCAGCGGGTGGGCTTCAGCGCCGCCAAGCGCCACCACAACTCGCTGATTGACGCGCCCAAGATCAACCGGCAGGACCGGATCCATCGCGCGCCGGGCGGTGCAATCCCAAGTGTGCAGGGCGGTCAAGCTGGTGGACACTCAGGTGTTCGCGACGGCTTGTCGCCGCGCCGCTACAGGAGTGCCTGCACGATGACGCAAACTGATCCCACCCTCTCCCGCGCCCGCGGCCTTGAGTCACCGCCGCTGCTTGAACTGACCATCGGCCAGGCACTGGCCGATGCCGCGACACGCCATGCCGGGCGCGAGGCCCTGGTGGTGCCGCATCAGGGTGTGCGCTGGACCTGGGCCGAACTGGCGCAGCGCGCCGACGAGTTGGCGGCCGGCCTGCTGGCGCTGGGCCTGATGCCGGGCGATCGGGTCGGCATCTGGGCGCCCAACTGCAGCGAGTGGGCGCTGACCCAGTTCGCCACCGCCCGCGCCGGCCTGGTGCTGGTCAACGTCAACCCGGCCTACCGCCGGTCGGAGCTGGAATACGCGCTGAACAAAGTGGGCTGCAAGGCGCTGGTGCTGGCGCCGGCGCTGAAGACCAGCAACTACCTGGCGATCGTCAACGACCTGGCACCCGAACTGGCCACCAGCGCGCCCGGCCAGTTGCAGGCCAAGGCGCTGCCGCACCTGCGCTGGGTCATCCGCCTAGGCGAGGACAGCACGGCCGGCATGCTGAACTTCAGCGCGCTGGCCGCGCGCGCCACCGCCGCCAGCCGCGCCCAGCTGGCGGCCATTGGCCCCACCCTGTCGGCCACCGACGCCATCAACATCCAGTTCACCTCGGGCACCACCGGCCACCCCAAAGGCGCCACGCTGACGCACCGCAACATCCTGAACAACGGCTTCTTCGTCGGCGAGGCGATCCGCCTGACCGAACACGACCGGCTGTGCATCCCCGTGCCGCTGTACCACTGCTTCGGCATGGTGATGGGCAACCTGGGCTGCCTGACCCATGGCGCCACCATGGTCTACCCAGCCGAAGCCTTCGACCCGCTGACCGTGCTGCAGGCGGTGCAAGCCGAGCGCTGCACCGCGCTCTACGGCGTGCCGACGATGTTCATCGCCGAGCTTGACCACCCGCGTTTTGCCGAGTTCGACCTGTCCAGCCTGCGCACCGGCATCATGGCCGGTTCCCCCTGCCCGGTGGAGGTGATGAAGCGGGTGCAGTCGCAGATGAACCTGGGCGAGGTGACCATCGCCTACGGCATGACCGAAACCTCGCCGGTGTCCACCCAGAGCGCGGTCGATGACCCGCTGCAGCGGCGTGTGTCCACCGTCGGGCGGGTGCAGCCGCACCTGGAGGTGCAGATCGTCGGCGAGCAGGGCCAAGCCGTGCCCCATGGCGTCACCGGCGAGTTCTGCACCCGCGGCTACTCGGTGATGAAGGGTTACTGGGGCGACGAGGCCAAGACCGGCGAGGCGATCGACGCCGACGGCTGGATGCACACCGGTGATCTGGCGACGATGGACGCCGAGGGTTACGTCAATATCGTCGGCCGGCTCAAGGACATGGTGATCCGCGGTGGCGAGAACGTCTACCCGCGCGAGGTCGAAGAGTTCCTCTACCGCCATCCCAAGGTGCAGGACGTGCAGGTGGTCGGCGTGCCCGACCTCAAGTACGGCGAAGAGCTGTGCGCCTGGATCGTACTGCGCAGCGGCCAGAGCGCAACAGCCGACGATATCCGCGACTTTTGCAAGGGCCAGATCGCGCATTACAAGATCCCGCGCCACATCCGCTTCGTCGAAGAATTCCCGATGACCATCACCGGCAAGGTGCAGAAGTTCCTGATGCGCCAGCAGAGCATCGCCGACCTGGGACTGGCCGAGCAGAAAACGGCCTGAGCCCCACCCAACTTGGAGACACGATGAGCATCCCCACCGACCTGGACCGCTACCGCGCCGCGCGCGACTTCTTGCTGACCCACCGCACCGACCACGACGCCGCCAACGCCGGCTTCCGCTGGCCGCAGCTTGAACACTTCAACTGGGCGCTGGACCATTTCGACGACCTGGCGCGCGACAACCACGCCCTGGCGCTGTGGATCGTCGGCGACGACGGCCAGGAGCAGAAGGTCAGCTTCGCGCAGATGGCCGAGCGCTCGTCGCGGGTGGCCAACTGGCTGGAATCGCTGGGCGTGGTGCGCGGCGATCACGTGCTGCTGATGCTGGGCAACGAGGTGCCGCTGTGGGAGCTGATGCTGGCCTGCATCAAGATCGGCGCGGTGATGATCCCGGCCACCCAGTTGCTCAGTCGTGACGACCTGATCGACCGTTTCGAGCGCGGCCGCGTGCGCGTGGTGGTCACCAGTAGCGCGCACACCGCCAAGTTCGACGGCCTCGACCCGCACGCGCCGGGCCCGGTGCTGCGCATCACGGTAGACGGCGCGTCCAGCGGCAGCAGCGCCTGGCTGGACTATGCCGATGCCGCCCACCTGCCTGCGGCCTATGCGCCGACGCGCGCCACCCGCCCCGACGAGCCGCTGCTGCTGTACTTCACCAGCGGCACCACGGCCAAGCCCAAGCTGGTCGAACACACCCACGTCAGTTACCCGGTCGGCCACCTGAGCACGATGTACTGGATCGGCCTGCAGCCGGGCGATGTGCACTGGAACATCTCGTCGCCAGGCTGGGCCAAGCATGCCTGGAGCTGCTTCTTCGCGCCCTGGATCGCCGGCGCCACCATCTTCATCTACAACTACGCCCGCTTCGATGCCGAGCGTGTGCTTGACATCCTGGTCGACAAGCAGGTCACCACGCTGTGCGCGCCGCCGACGGTGTGGCGCATGCTGATCCAGGAGAAGCTGGGCGGCTGGACGGTCAAGTTGCGCGAGTTGATCAGCGCCGGCGAGCCGCTCAATCCCGAGGTCATCGAGCAGGTGCGTGCGGCCTGGGGCCTGACCATCCGCGACGGCTTCGGCCAGACCGAGACCAGCGCGCAGATCGGCAACCCGCCGGGGCAGCCCATCAAGTTCGGCTCGATGGGCCGGCCGCTGCCCGGCTACAAGGTGCTGCTGCTCGACCCCTATGACCAGCCGGCCGACGAGGGTGAGATCTCGCTGGCGCTGCACGACCCTGAACTGGGCCGCCCGATGGGCCTGATGGCGGGTTATGCCGATGCCACCGACAAGACCGCCGAAGTGATGCGCGCCGGCCATTACCACACCGGCGACGTCGCCGAGCGTGACGCCGAGGGCTACATCACCTATGTCGGCCGTGCCGACGACGTGTTCAAGGCCAGCGACTACCGCATCAGCCCGTTTGAGCTGGAGAGCGTGCTGATCGAGCATCCTGCGGTGGCTGAAGCCGCGGTGGTGCCTTCGCCCGATGCGCTGAAGCTGGCGGTGCCCAAGGCCTTTGTCACGCTCACCGCCGGCCACCGCGCCGACGAGGCGACGGCAATGTCGATCCTGGCCTTTTGCCGCGACAAGCTGGCGGCCTACAAGCGCGTGCGCCGGCTGGAGTTTGCCGAGCTGCCGAAGACCATCAGCGGCAAGATCCGGCGCATCGAATTGCGCCGTCAAGAAGATGCCCGGGCACTGCCCGCGGTGCCAGGCGCCAACGAATACTTCGACGACAGCCTGCGGAGCCCATGACCCTGCTGGGCTTCGACAGCCTGCAGCTGGTGTGGATCGCGCTGACCGTGCTGCTCGCCTTCGTGGTGCGCGGCGTGGCGGGCTTCGGCTCGTCGATGGTCGGCGTGGGCTCGCTGTCCATTCTGCTGCCGCCGGTGCAGGTGGTGCCGGCCTTCCTGGCGCTGGAGTTGCTGACCACCGTGCACCTGCTGCCCAAGGTCTGGGGTCAGGTGGACTGGCGCTCGCTGCGCTGGCTGGCGGCCGGCTCGATCGCCGCCACACCGTTGGGCCTGCTGCTGCTGGCCGGGCTCGATCCCAATCCGATGCGGCTGCTGGTCTCGCTGTGCCTGGCCGGCATCGCCCTCTTCATGCTCAGCGGCGGCGCGCAACGCCTGGCACCCAGGCAGACACCAGGCCCGCTGGGCGCGCTGGCCGCCGGTGCGGCCTCGGGCGTGCTCAACGGCGCGGCGGGCATCGGCGGGCCGCCGGCCATCGTGTTTTATTTCGCTACCACCGGCGCGGCGGTCAGCCGGGCCACACTGATCGCCTACTTCCTGGTGATCGATGTCTGGGCGCTGGCCTGGGCCGGTGCCACCGGCGTGCTCAGCACAAGCGGCTGGCCACTGCTGGTGGTGGCGCTGCCTTTCTCGCTGGCCGGCATCTGGCTGGGTAATCACCTTTACCTGCGGCTGGACGAAGCGCGGTTGCGCCGCCTGATCTGGCTGCTGCTGGCCGGGCTGGGCGCGCTGGGCATCGGCAGCGCGCTGCTGCAGCTGATGCGCTGATACGCTGAAGGCTTGACCTGCGCA
The DNA here is from genome assembly GCA_038207685.1 of Burkholderiales bacterium. GTDB lineage: Bacteria > Pseudomonadota > Gammaproteobacteria > Burkholderiales > Burkholderiaceae_C > Pseudaquabacterium. The sequence continues at coordinate 1,830 of JBBQZM010000084.1, read as the reverse complement.
GGGAACTTCGCACGGTGCCGCGGTGTCATCCCAGTAGGTCAGCATGACCGCATCAGGAGGCATCATGGAACGAAAACTGCATTTGCTTGACTCCTTCCCTGCGCAAGGCTCTGACGGCAAGACCTACAAGGTCTGCGGCTATGAGCACATGGTTCGCGATGAGAGCGCCGTTGACGGCGTGGAACACTGGGAGCCCACCGGCGTCATTGAATACCGGCTGGCCGACGGCCAGCGCGTGGATGTGCAGGCCGATGGCACGATGCTGGTCAGCGGGTCCAACGTTCGTTTGACGAAGTCCGAGACCAGCCAGGCCTGAGCTTCACAGGCCACGCACCGGCGTGGCTGAAAGACTGAAAGGCCGATCAGGCGCACCAGCGCGTGATGCGCTCGTGCGCGGTGGTTGTTTGTGCACGCGCACCGCACCTGTTGGCCGGTACAGCCTGTCCCGCACTGGACAGGGTGCCCTGGGGTTAGCCTGGTTCCGTCAATCCGTTTGTCGGACAAAGATCGCGCTCTGCGGATCCCAGCGATCCGATGGAGCCGACGATGGAAGCCCAGACGGGGGCACAGGTGTTTCAGCGCGTGGTGGTCGAGCCCGCCTACAAGGCGGTCTCGGCGGCCATTGAGCGTGCCATCGTCGATGGCGCGCTGCCGCCTGGCGCCGCGCTGCCCACCGAGCAAGAACTGTCCGAGCGCTTTGGTGTGCACCGCTCCACCGTGCGTGAGGCCATCCGCCAGGTCGAGCAGGAAGGCCTGCTGCAGCGCCGCGAGGGCCGGCGGCTGTTTGTCTGCCTGCCCGGCGTGCACGACCTGGCGCCGCGCGCCACCCGGCTGCTGCTGCTGCACCAGACCACCTTTCAGGAACTCTGGGACGTGGCCCTGGTGCTAGAGCCGCTGGCCGCCCGCCTGGCAGCACAGCACGCCAGCGCGGCCGATCTGGCGCTGCTGTCGGCCAACGAAACCGCCACCGAGTCCGAGACTGGCCTGACTGAGCTGGTGGCGCTGGACATGGAATTCCACGCGCTGGTCGGCTCAGCCAGCCACAACAAGGCGCTGATGCTGGCGCGTGAGCCGGTGGGCCTGCTCTACAGCCCCACGCTGCTGCAGATCTTCCAGCATCTGCCGCAGGCGGTGGCGCGCAACCTGGCGGCGCACCGTCAGATCCTGGCCGCGATTTTTGCGCGTGACGCCAGCGCCGCGGCCGAGTGGACACGCAAGCACATGGTTGATTTTCAACGCGGTTTCGCGCTGGCCGGGCTCGACATGAGCACGCCCATCGCGCAGCCCACTTAAGGCCCGCATCGGGCAATTCACAGGAGACCACGACATGGCACATCACTCTGTTCTGAAGCCCCAGGGCCGTCATCGCCCCGCCTTGAAGCTGCTGGCGGCCACTGCGGCGCTGTGCGCCGCCGGCCTGATCGCCAGCCCGGCGCTGGCCCAGGAGACCTTCAAGATCGGCATCGTCAGCTTCTTGTCGGGCCAGGCCGCAGAGAGCTTCGGCATCCCGGCGGTCAACGGCGCCAAGGTGCTGGTGGATGCCTTCAACAAGGGCGCCGCACCGGCGCCCTACAACAAGGTCGGCTTCGGCGGCATGAAGATCGAGGCGGTCTACCTCGACGAGGCCGGCGGTGCCACCAAGCAGGTGCAGGAACTGCGCAACCTCTACGACCGCGAGAAGGTCGATGCGGTGGTGGGCTATGTTTCCTCGGGCGATTGCCTGGCGGTGGCGCCGGTGGCCGAGGAGATGAAGAAGTTTCTGATCCTCTATGACTGCGGCACGCCGCGGGTGTTCGAAGACGGCAAGTACAGCTACGTCTTTCGCACCGC
>JBBQZM010000083.1:0-14437 GCA_038207685.1 Burkholderiales bacterium | reverse complement strand
GAACAAGCCGCTGCCACCGGTGATCGCAATGGCCGGTACCAGGATGAACAGGCCGGGCATCACGATCAGGCTCTTGAGCCAGGCCACCGTCTCGTGCGAGCCGAGCAACTCGACGAGAACCGTCGACACGAAGAACGTGGCGATGCACAGGGTCGCGATGACTCCCGCGACGAGATGAGCGCGCTTGGGCATGGTCTGCTTTCGGGAGCAGTGCGCTCAGGCTGCACAAAGGTTCGGCACGGCAACCCGACTGAACAGGTGCGGCTGGGCAACGGCACTTGACGGGTAGGCTGCGAGCGCGCTGGCGAAGTCCGGGTGCGTGAAGGCGGCACGGAAGCGCTCGACCGATTCCCACACAGCGTAGTTCAGGAACACGCAGCTGCCGGCGATGCCGCGGTGCAGTTGCGTGGAGATGTAGCCGGGCTGCTGCTTCATCCAGTTGGCGTTGTGTTCCCACGCCGCGAGCAAGGGGTCGACTTCTGCGGCGTCCACGGTGAAGACGTTGATCAGCACGACCGGCGAGACCGATGCCCCGAGTTGCTTTTCGATCGGGACGACAGGGTCCAGCGGGCGCAGCGTGCGCATTGTTGTCTCCTTCACGGGGTGGGCGTCGTTCGCAGCGCGGGTGGTTACCATCGACGTTGAGGTCAGTCTGGCTCGGTCCTGGCGTTGCACAGCCCGCTGGCGACGACACATTGTCTGGAAACTGCCGACAATCGCGACCAGGCTTTCGGGAGAAGTTCGATGGACCGTTTCGATGCCATGCGTGCCTATGTGCAGGTCGTGGAAAGCGGCAGCTTCACCCGTGCCGCGCGGGCGCTGAACCTGCACAAGGCCACCGTCAGCCAGCAGGTCCAGCTACTCGAGGACAAGCTTGGAACTCGCCTGCTGACCCGCACGACGCGCTCGGTCGCGCCGACGGCCGAGGGCCTGGCTTACCACCAGCGCGCCATCGCGATCCTGCAGCAGGTCGAGGAAGCCGAAGCCCAACTGCGCCGGGGCACTGGCTCGCCCGGCGGGCGGCTGCGCGTCGAGGTGCCGGTGGCCATCGGGCGCTTGGTGCTGGTGCCCGAGATCCGCGGCTTCCTGGAGCGCTACCCGCGGATTACGCTGGAGCTCGGTTGCAGCGACCGCACCGTCGATCTGGTCAAGGAAGGAGTGGACTGCGCGCTGCGTGGCGGCGAGCTTCCCGACTCCACGCTGGTGAGCCGCCGCGTCGGCGACGTGGCCTTCGTGCTGTGCGCTGCGCCGCGCTACATCGACGAGTTTGGGCTGCCCGAGCAGCCCGACGACCTCACCGAGCACGCCCGTGTCGGGTACGTGCCCACGTCCAGCGGCGAAGTGCGCGATGTACGTCTGACGCGCGGCGAACGCACGCTCGCCGTGGCAATGCCGACGCGCTTCGTCACCACCGACAGCGGCGCGCTGCTCAACGCCGGGCTGGACGGCCTGGGCATCATCCAGGTCGCCGAGTTCGTGGCCAGCCACCACCTGGCCAGCGGCGCGCTGATCCGGGTGCTGCCGACCTGGCGCTGTCCGGCCTTGCCGCTCCACCTGGTGACGCCGACCTCGCGCCAGCGCACCGCGCGCGTGCAGGCGTTCCTGGAGTGGGCGCAGGCGTTGTTGGCCAGGCGCCTGGGGTCGAGCGGTCAAGCGCACAGGACACCGTGAGTGGCCACTGCCGATTGCCGAAAGTGTTTTGCTCGGCTTTGTGGTTTCTCCTGGATGCGCGGCCGACGTGGCAGTTCAACATCGATTACGTCCAAGAACGCCTGCAGCAAACATCGAATGCAACAGCAGGGCTGCAAACCTGCTGATGCACTCGATCACAAGGCACTATCGGGTTGTCGGCAATCGCGGGCAGCACCGATCGCTGGAGCCTGTACCGGCGCCAGGTCGGCTCGTTCATCGACCCAGACGCGCCCGCGCTTCAACTACAACACGCCACCCGACAGCAGCAAGGCCTGCGGGTCGCCCAGCAAATGGCGCAGACGACGCAGCGTGGCCTCGAAGGCGCCCATGGCCAGATCGCCCTCGGCATCGGGCCACAGTTGGTCGGCCAGCCGCGCTGCGCTGACGCTGCCGCCAGCACCAACCAGCGCCTGCAACAACTCCAGCGGGCGCTTCTGCGGCTTGCCGCCGGTAGCGAGCGCTTGGCCGTCGATCTCGATGGCCACCGGGTCGCGCCCGCGCAGCCGCACCGGCAGGGGCCAGGTCACGTCGGCGCCCGGCGGCGGAGCGAGCCGCATCGCCCGCACCCAACGCATGGCCGTGTCCACCTCGATGCCGGCGTGCGGCGCACGCTCCAGCAGCCGCGCCAGCGGTCGGGGTGGTGCGCCCATCACCGCCCACAGCGCATGGGCACGCGCCAACCCCAGGGCCCGCGCCGTGCGGCGCAGCGCGCCTTCGCCGTCACCCAGGGCGGCCGCCATACGGGCATCGATCAGCAGGCCATGCACGCGTGCCAGCACGTGGTCAGCCGGCAGCGGCAATTGCGCCAGCGCGCTGCGGGCTTCGTGCAGCGTGTCGGTGTCGCCCAGTTCCTGCAGCGCGTGACAGCGTATGGCGAGCGACATGGCCAGCGGCGCCGGACCCATCGCATCGGCCGCCGCCATCGCCATGCGAGCGGCGGCTTCCGCCTCGGCGACCTCCCCGCGCCGCAACGAGAGCCAGGCGCGCAAGGTGAAGTGGTGCCAGGCCTCCATGCGGCGGCTGGCGTCGGCCCTCTGTGCCACCTGCGCCAGCAGCGAAGTGGCCTCAGCCTCGTCGCCGTCCAGGCTCGCAAAGCAGGCGCCGTGCAGTCGCAGGTGCTGGTCCAGCAGCGCGATGCCGCTGTCTTGTGCTGCCTGCAGCGCAGCGCGCGTGTCGGCACGGCCCTGGGCCCAGTCGCCCTGGGCCCAGGCGGTGTACTGGCGCGCCAGGTGATGCATCAGTTGCGCATAGGTGGTCACGCCAGGGCGGGCCAGCTCACCATCCATCAGCGGCCCCAACACCGCCATGTCGCAGTGGTGGCCGCTGTACCAGGATTGCTTGGCCAGCAGCATGGCGGCGCGCAGCTTCAGGTTCGGGTCCACCGTCTGCTGCAGCATGGCGTGCACGCGGGCTTGCCAGGCCACGCAGTCGGGGTGCGTGGGCTCGCGCAGGAACAGCGCGCTCCACACCGCCACGGCCGTCTGGAGTGGGGGCAAGGGGCGTACGTGGCTGGCGTCCTCGCGCTGAGCTGCGCTGGCGACTTCCCCGACCCAGCGCGCCTTGTCAATCCTGCGCTTGTCGACCTGAACGTTCCGGGCCTGCCGCTGCTTTCCGCCGTTGCTGCCGGTGACACGTACTCGCTCGCGCTCGACAGCGCCGGCCAGGTTCTGGCTTGGGGCGGCAACGGCTTCGTCGCTCTCGGCAACGGCACGGTGAACCCGCGCAGCCTCGATCGCTACACGAGGCCCATCGCCGACGTCCTGCGCATCGCCGCCAGCGGCTACACCTCAGCCGCCGTCACCCGATCCGGCCAGCTCTGGGTCTGGGGCGAAGGCGGGCTCGGCGACGGTTCGACGATGGTGCAATTGAGGCCGGCGCACGTCGTCACGTCCGCTGCCGTGGCCGACGTGGCGGTGGGCCAGCGCATCGCCGTCGTGCTGTTGCGCGACGGACGGGTGTTCACCTGGGGCCGCAACCCGGGCACGCCGGTCGAACGCGTCACCCTGCGGCAGCTTTCGCTGCCGGGCATCGCCGTCGGGTTCGCCGCACGCAGCCAGCATGCGCTGATCCTGATGATCGACGGTCGCGTGATAGCGCGGGCCAGAAAAGCGCCGGACAACTCGGCCTCGGCCACACCAACCCGGTGGACGTGCCGGTGCAGGCGCCGGGCCTGCCGGGCATCGTGGCGATCGGCACCGACGGCACGCTCTGGGCGTGGGGCTATCGCGGCTCGATCGACTGCCTGTTCGGCGGCACCGCGCCCACGCCGTATCAGATCCCGGGAGCCGCCAACGTCGCCAGCGTCAGCATGGGCGCGTCGCACTCCGTCCTGCTCGGCAGCGACGGCGTGGTTCGCGCCCTGGGCTGCAACTTTCCCGGCGAGCTCGGTCGCTCCGGCAGTGCACCGGCGTGGACGCCGGTGGCGGTGGCCGGACTGCCGGCCGGCATCGTCGCTGTCGCGGCCGGAGGCACGCTGTCGCTGGCCCTCGACGGCGCCGGCACCGTCTGGGCCTGGGGCCGGGGGGCATTTGGCGACGGCGGCGTCCTTTCGACCTCGCGTTTCACGCCGATGCAGGTTCCCGGCTTCACCGGCGTGACCGCGATCGCCGCCGGCGACGGCTTTGCGCTGGCGCTCAGGAGCGACGGCTCGGTCTGGGCCTGGGGGCGCAACACCAACGGCAAGCTCGGCGACGGCAGTGCGACCGACCGGCTGACACCGGTCACGACCTTGCTGACGTCGCAGATCACCGCGATCGCGACCGGCGGCCAGAACGGTCTCGCGCTGCGCAGCGATGGCGCCGTGCTCTCGTGGGGCATCATCGAGACCGGCCAGCTCGGCAGCGGCTCGTCGTCGCCAGGCTACCGACTGCAACCAGCGCCGGTGGTCAACCTGACCGGCGTCGTCGCGATCGACTTCTGTCCCGGCGGCCTGCTCGGCCACGGCATCGCGTTGAAGGGCGACCGCACGGTCTGGTCGTGGGGCTGGAACAGCACCGGCCTGCTCGGCAACGGCGCGATCGCGACCTCGCCGGTTCAGGTGACGGGGCTGAACCTGAATTGACCAGATGGGCGCCGCAACTCGGGCCGGAGCTGCTGCTCAACGTCAAGGCCCGCTTGGCAAGCCCGACACGGCCCTGGCTGCACCGGGTTCGCCAATCGTGGCCGAAGTGTTCGATGCCGCGGGACCAGGGTCGGCGAGGTGCTGGTGCACCGCTTCTCTGCCTGACGACGCGCTGCGGCACGCGGCTGCCCGACATCGTGTAGCTGCAGTGCGTCAATGGCGGCCGGCCGAGAGGCGCTCAGAGCATGTCGGCGTGCCCGCAAACGGACACTGGCGAACGGCGACAATGGCCGGGTCCGGCGCCGGCCGCCTTCCCCCCGCGGACCGATCCGCTTCAGGTCGAGCCTGTGGTCGAACAGCTCGTGCCGACAGATTGGGTGGGGCGCCTGGCCGAGCTTGGCGCCCGCCTCGAGGGCCAGCGCATCATCCTGCTCGCCAACCAGGGACCACGCGCGCGCAACTGCTCGTCGATGTGCTGCTGCTCGAGGCCACGCCCGCAGTCCTCGCGTTCCGCCGCAATGCCGGGATCGGGCGCCTGATGCTCGCTGACCTGATGCCTCCTTGACTCTCGTTCAGCGCTGCCGCGCGTCGAGGCAATCACGGGGCTCTTGCCCGCGCGCTTGGCCGCGTACATGGCGTTGTCGGCCAGCTGCAGCAGGCGCAGGGCCTGCGTCGCGTCGTGCGGCGCGAGTGCGTAGCCGATGCTGGCCGACACCGGCTGCGCTGCCTGGCATGTCGAAGCGCAGGCGCGTACCGCGTCGAGCAGATGCGCCGCTAGCTTGTGCGCGCCGGGTAAGTCGTGCACGCTGGCCAACACCAGGAACTCGTCGCCACCAAAGCGGCCCACCGCGTCGTCGGCCCGCACGGCGGCTCACAGCGCGCGCGCCAGTGCCACCAACAGCGCGTCGCCGGCAGCGTGGCCGGCCGCGTCGTTGAGCGCCTTGAAGCCGTCGATGTCGATGAAGTAGAGCGCAACCGGGCGGTATGCGCATTGGGTGGCCGCGGCGTCAAGTCGCTCCATCATCGTGCGGCGGCTGAAGGCGTCGGTGAGGTCGTCGCGCTCGACGCTGCGCGCCAAGCGATGCTGCGTCTCGGTGAGGCCATGAACGTCGATCGTCACCGTGTAGGCGCCGACCACTGCGCCGTCGTCACCGAAGTCAGGTACATAGCTGGTGCGCAGCCAACGCGCCCCCTGCAGCAGGTTCTGCACAAGGCGCGTGTACTGAACTGCCTCGCCGGACAGCGCGCGGTCGAAATACGGTTTGTGCTGGGCCCAGCGCGCCGCGCCTCGCACCTCGCCGATTGGGAGCCCGACCAGCTCGGCCGCGCTCGTCTGCACCGCCTGCTGGTAGGCCAGGTTGACAAAGCGTATGCGGTACTCTCGATCGACGTACGTGAGCGGGTAGGGGATATGCTCGGTAAAGCGGTCGAGGCGCTGGCGCGCGGCCCGCAGCTCTTCGCGCTCGACCACGTCGCGGTGTATGTCGAAAGCGATCGTGTAAGCCGCCTCCACGGCGCCAGCCTCGTCACGGTCTGGGAAAACCTGCACGCGCGACCAGCGCGCGCTCGCGGCTTGGTGCGTGAGGCGCCGCTCGTAGCTCACGGTCTGGCCCGCGAAGGCGGCACCGAAGGCCTCGCGCGCCGCGGCCCATGCTTCGGGGCCGTAAAGCTCGGCTATCGTGCAGCCCACGAGCTGCGCGCTGGGCCGGCCGGCCCAGCGCGAGTAGGGAGCGTTGCAGAAGAGCAGGCGTGCCTCGTCGCCGTCACGCGCCCAGCGCCCGATCGGCAGGTCGATCGAGTCAACGAAGCGCTCCTTTTGATCCGCGCGTGTGCTTGTCTGGTACGCAAAACCTCAGTGCGCGCCTGCCCAAAACTTCATCTCTCCATACTCCCAGGCCCAAGGCACCCCGCTCTCGCCCAGGATCGAGGTCACGAGTGCCGGAAAAGCGGGTTCGGCTCGCACATCGTTGGCCAGAATGACGACGCAGCGCTTGCCTGCTTCCAGGCACACCCAAGTGTTGGCCGTGAAGTCGTTGTGGCCACCTTTGAAGAAGCCGGCACCTTGCGGGCCACTGAACGCGATGACGCCCAGGCCGGCACCGATCGAGGGGAAGGGGCGAGGATATCGGGGCTCCTGGAAAGTTGGGAACTGGCTGCGCGTGGTGATAGGCAGGTGGACGCGAACCAACTCGGCCCGGGCCGCGGCGCTCAGGCCGTCGCCGCGGACATAGCTCGCGGCAAGGCGGCCCATGTCAGCGATACTGGTGTCAAGGGAGCCGGAAGCGCGCACCTTGCTGCGTTCATCATGAGGCGCCACCCGTCCGTCGCTGCCGAATCCGTCAGCCAAGTTGGGACGGAAGTCAGCGCGCCAGATGAGACTGCTGCGCGTCATGCCGTTCGGCGCGAACAGCCTGCGATGCATCTCGGCGCCCACATCAATGCCGAGGCCCTGCTCCAACACAAACTGCAAAAGGATGATGCCGTCGCCCGAGTAGGCATATCGGCTGCCCGGTTCGAAGTGAATGCGCAGGCGCTGGTCGGGTTCCAAAAAATAGAAGTTGGAGAAGCCACCGCTGTGGGTCAGCAGGATGCGGGCGGTGAGCTTGCGCCAGCGCTCATCGTCTGCGAGGCCTGCGAACACCGAATAGCGGCGCACGATGTCGCTGGACGCGTAACTGGGCAAGGGCTGCCGCAAGTAGTTGGCAATGGGCACGTCCAGGCCGAGACGGCCCTCTTCGACGAGCTGCATCACCAAATAGCCGAACGCGGATTTGGTGAGTGAGGCGCCGTACATCACGGTGTCTTCGAGCAACGGCGCAGCGCTGGCACTGCGCACGCCATAGGCTTTGGTGAACACCACCTGGCCGCCATCGATCACTGTGATCGCGATGCCTTTGGCGCCGGTGGCCGCCATTGCCTGGTGCACGGTTTCGTCGATGTGACTGAGGTCGGCGGCCCGCGTTGTGGCTGGGTGTGGCGGGTGGGCGCATCCGCTGGCGCAGATGGCCAAGGCCAGGGCCATGGCCATGGCCCAGCGAAAGTGGAGCCAGCGGGCACTTCGGGAAGGTGAGCGGCGCGATGTCGAAACGGTCATGGAATGTCTCCGTGCGCGATCACGGTTCAGGCAGAGCGCGAATTCAGGATACCCGGCAAGGAGCATCATGATCAATCGTGGACTGTTCTGTGCTTCATCGACACGGGCTCGCTAGTCCGGGCTTCGGTATCGCAGTTGTGGTGATCTGAGGTGCCAGGAAGCTGCCTGTCGCGAAGTTCAGCTCATGGCCGTCATGTATGCCTATCCACGACGGCCATTGGCTGCCCATCACAAGTGACCCTAGATTCCGCAGTTGGACACGCCCGAGTGGGCTGCGATGCGGTGCGCCAGCAAGGCGCGACGACGCTGCGGGCTCATGCCCGCGAGGAGGAGCAACGCTGCTGACGTGCCGAAGCGCAGCTCAATCGGATGTGTAGCGCTACCAAGCCCTTCAGCCTGCCAAGCCACGTGGCGCGGCGCTGCGGGCCTGCAGCGCCTGGGCATACAACGCCAGGTAATCGCGCGCCGGGCCGGCCCAGGACAGATCCTGCGCCATGCCACGGCGCATCATGCGCTGCCATGTTTCGGGTGATTGCTTCATGGCCAGGGCCCGCCGTACCGCCGCTTCGAAGGCCGCCGGCGTGGCGGCATCAAAGGTGAATCCGGTCTGTCGCTCCGACGACTCGGCGTCGGGCATGTCCCGGCGCTCGTCCAGCACCGTATCGGCCAAGCCGCCCACGCGCCGCACCACCGGCACCGTGCCGTAGCGCAGGCCATACAGTTGAGTCAGTCCGCACGGCTCGAAGCGCGAGGGCACAGCGATCACGTCCGCGCCGGCAATCAGTTGGTGGGCGCGCGTCTCGTCGTAGCCGATGTGCACTGACACCCGACCCGGGTGCGCCTGCTCGGCCATACGGAAGGCCACTTCCAGCGCCGGCTCGCCAGTACCCTGTACGGCAAACTGCACACCTTCACGCACCAACGCTGGCAGCGCGGCCAGTACCAAGTCCAGCCCCTTTTGCGAGGTGAGCCGGCTGACCACGGTGAGGATCAGGGCCTGGTCATCCAGCGCCAGCCCCGACGCAACTTGCAGCGCGCGGCGGCAGGCCTGTTTGCCGGCCAGGCGCTCGGCGTCGTAACGCGCGGCGATGGCCGCATCCTGCGCCGGGCTCCACACCGCCTCGTCGATGCCGTTGATGATGCCGCTGACATCACTGCCGCGGCCGCGGATCACGCCGTCCAGGCCGCAGCCGAAGTCATGGGTGGCGATCTCGACGGCATAGTTCGGGCTGACCGTGGTCACCTTGTCGGCGAACTTGAGGCCGGCCTTCATGAACGACAGCTGGCCATGGAACTCCAGGCCGGCAGGCGACATGAAACGTGAACTCAGGCCCAGCAACGACCAGTCATGGTGCGGGAACAGGCCCTGGAAGGCCAGGTTGTGCACGGTGTAGACCGAGGCCGCCGGCGTCGGCAAGTGGTCTGCCATGTAGGCGCAGGCCATCGCCGCATGCCAGTCATGGGCATGCACGATGTCGGGCACCCAGTCGGGATCGGCATCATCGGCTGCCAGATGCGCCGCCACCCAACCCAGCAGCGCAAAGCGCTGCAGGTTGTCGGGCCACTCGGCGCCATCGGCAGCCTGGTAGGGGCCGCCGGCGCGGCGGTACAAGTGCGGTGCGTCCACCACATACACCGGCAAGTGGTTGCCGGGCATGCGGGCCAGCAGCAGCCGTACCCGCAGGGCACCAAAACAGCTGCCGATGCTGACCACGGTGCGCGCCGATTGCACGGCGTCCAGCACCGCCGGCAGCCCCGGCAGCAGCAGGCGCACATCGGCGCCAGCCTCGGCAAGGGCCGGCGGCAGCGCCGCCACCACATCGGCCAGCCCGCCCGTCTTGACCAGCGGATAGACCTCAGCCGCGACATGCAGGATACGCATGCGATCAGGCCGTCAGGGCCTGCAGCATGCCGCGCGTGATCAGGATCACGCCTTGCTCGCTGCGGTGAAAGCGCTTGGCGTCCTCGACCGGGTCTTCGCCGATCACCATGCCGTCGGGAATCACGCAGCCGCGGTCGACGATCACCTTGGTCAAGCGCGCGTGGCGGCCCACCTCTACCTGGGGCAGCAGCACGCTCCAGTTCACGCTGGCGTAGGAATGCACACGCACGCTGGAGAACAGCACCGAGCGGAACACCCCGCCCGACACAATGCAGCCGCCAGACACCAGTGACTCAACCGCCAGGCCGCGCCGGTCTGCCTGGTTGTGCACGAACTTGGCCGGCGGCAGCTGCGGCTGGTGGGTCCAGATCGGCCAGCGTGTGTCGTAGAGGTTGAGTTCGGGGTCAGTGGCGGTGAGGTCGATGTTGGCGTCCCAGTAGGCATCGATGGTCCCGGCATCGCGCCAGTAGGCTTCGGCGCCGCGCTTGGTGCCGACACAGCTCATGTCGAAGGGATGGGCCACCGCCTGGCCCTGACGCACCACGGCGGGGATGATGTCCTTGCCAAAGTCATGCTTCGAATTGGGGTCGGCGATATCCCGCTCGAGTTCCTTGTAGAGGTACTCGGCATTGAAGATGTAGATGCCCATGCTCGCCAGCGCGCGGTCGGGCTTGCCCGGCATCGGCGGCGGGTCGGCCGGCTTCTCGACGAAGTCGATGATGTGACGGTGCTCGTCGATGTGCATCACGCCAAAGGCGGTGGCCTCCATGCGCGGCACCTCGATGCAGCCCACGGTGCACTCGCGGCCCATCGCCACATGGTCGGCCAGCATCAGCGCGTAGTTCATCTTGTAGACATGGTCGCCGGCCAGCACCACGATGTAATCAGCGCCATAGGACGCCAGGATGTCCTGGTTCTGGTAGACCGCATCGGCCGTGCCCCGGTACCAGGTGTCTTCGTCCACCCGCTGCTGCGCCGGCAACAGGTCGACAAACTCGTTCATCTCGTTCTTCAGAAAAGCCCAGCCGCGCTGCAGGTGGCGCAACAGGCTGTGGCTCTTGTACTGGGTGATGACGCCGATACGCCGGATGCCCGAGTTCAGGCAATTGCTCAGCGCGAAGTCGATGATGCGGAACTTGCCGCCGAAGTAAACCGCCGGCTTGGCCCGGTTGTCAGTGAGATCCTTCAGCCGGCTGCCGCGGCCGCCGGCCAGCACCAGCGCGACGGTACGCTTGGGTAGATCGAAACTGGATGCGAGTTGGCTGTTGTCCATGGGGGTCTCCTGGCGGCAATGTCGCTCTGCCAGGCGATGCAGGCAGCAACAAGGTGGTTACAAGTTGCATGGTGCCATGGCTTTCCCCTCCAACCGGCAAGGTGGGGCATGAATAATGCAAGCCTGCTGCAGCGATGAAGGCGCGCCGGTTTGGCGCATCGTCGCGTCCGCCCCGCCAACTGAAGCGACCACCATGAGCCTTTCCCAGCCCGCCGCGCCTGCCCCCGACTACCTGGAAGCCCGCGTCGAGCGGCACCTGCTCTACACCGTGGGCGTGGCGCCCGAAGAAGCCGGCACGCGTGAATTGATGACCGCCGTGTCGCAGGTGGCGCGCGCCGAGTTGTCGCGGCGCTGGGTGCAGGGCGATGCTGCCGACCGCGCGGACAAGGCGAGGCGGGTGTACTACCTGTCGATGGAATTCCTGATCGGCCGCAGTCTGGGTAATGCGCTGGGCGCGCTGGGGCTGGACGTCGCGGCGGCCGGCAGCGTGGGCCACCATGCCCGCACGCTGGAAGACATCGGCGCCTGCGAGCCCGACGCCGCGCTGGGCAACGGCGGCCTGGGCCGGCTGGCTGCCTGCTTCCTCGATGCCATGGCCAGTGTCGGCCTGCCGAGTTATGGCTATGGCATCCGCTACGAGTTCGGCATGTTCGCGCAAAGCATCCAGGGCGGCCGCCAGATCGAACATCCCGATCCCTGGCTGGAGGACGGCACGCCCTGGGAGTTTCCGCGCGCCGGCGTGCACTACCCGGTGCGCTTCGGCGGCTGGGTCGAGCGCGCCGAGTCACCCGACGCGGTGCCGGTCTGGCGCCACGCCGGTGAAGTCAGCGCCAAGGCCTATGACCATGTGATTCCCGGCCACGGCACCAAGCGGGTGAGCACGCTGAGGCTGTGGAAGGCTGCCGCGCCAGCGCACATCGACCTGCAGGCCTTCAATTCGGGCGACTATGCGCGGGCGGCCGAATTCAAGAACCAGTTCGAGAACATCTCCTGGGTGCTCTACCCGAACGACAGCACGCCGGCGGGCCGCGAATTGCGCTTGCGCCAGGAATACTTCTTCACCTCGGCCTCGATCCAGGACATCCTGGCCCGCCACCTGTCCGAGCATGGCTCGCTGGCCAACCTGGCCGACAAGGTGGCCATCCACCTGAACGACACGCACCCGGCGATCGGTGTCGCCGAACTGATGCGCCTGCTGATCGACGAGCATGGTTTTTCCTGGGCCGCCGCCTGGGCCATGACCCAGCGCACCTTCAGCTACACCAACCACACGCTGATGCCCGAAGCACTGGAAACCTGGCCGGTGGCGCTGATGCAGCAGGTGCTGCCGCGGCACCTGGAGATCATCTTCCGCATCAACCACGAGTTTCTGGTGCATGCCGAGGCGCTGCGGCCCGGCGACATGGCGTTCCAGCGCCGGCTGTCACTGATCGACGAAAGCGGTGAGCGCCGGGTGCGCATGGCCCATCTGTCCATCGTCGGCAGCCACAAGGTCAACGGCGTCAGCCAGTTGCACAGCGACCTGCTGGTGCAGACCATCTTTGCCGACTTCGCTGCGCTGTGGCCCGACCGTTTCACCAACATGACCAACGGCGTTACGCCCAGACGCTGGCTGACCCAGGCCAACCCCGGCTTGACGGCGCTGATCGACCAGCGCCTGGGCAAAGCCTGGCGGCGCGACCTGGACCTGCTCAAGGGCCTGCTGCCGCTGGCCGAGGATGCCGGCTTCCGCGCCGAGTTCCGCGCCGTCAAGGCACAGAACAAGCAGCGGCTGGCAGCGTTGATCCACCGCACGACCGGCCTGAGCGTCAACCCGTCCAGCCTGTTCGACGTGCAAGTCAAGCGCGTCCACGAGTACAAGCGCCAGCTGCTCAACCTGCTGCATGCGGTGACACGCTACCGCGCCATCCTGGCCCAGCCGCAAGGCCCCGATGGTCAGGGTTGGCAGCCGCGCACCATCATCTTCGCCGGCAAGGCCGCGTCCAGCTACACCACGGCCAAGAACATCATCCGGCTGATCCATGACGTGGGCCAGGTGGTCAACCACGACACTCGCATCGGCGACCGGCTGAAGATCATCTTCATTCCCAACTACGGCGTGTCGGTGGCCGAGGTCATCATGCCTGGCGCTGACCTGTCGGAGCAGATCTCCACCGCCGGCACCGAGGCCTCAGGCACCGGCAACATGAAGCTGGCGCTCAACGGCGCGCTGACCATCGGCACCGACGACGGTGCCAACATCGAGATCCGCCAGAACGTCGGCGACGACAACATCTTCATCTTCGGCAAACTGGCCCATGAGGTGGCAGCGATCCGCACCGCCGGCTACCAGCCGATGCGGATTTACGAATCCAACCCGCAACTCAAGGCGGTGCTCGACAGCATCGCCGCCGGCGCCTTCTCGCCCGACGAGCCGGCGCGCTACCGGCCGCTGATCGACAGCCTGCTGTGGGGCGGCGACCATTACCTGCTGCTGGCCGACTACGAGGCCTATGTGGCCGCCCAAGCCCGCGTTGATGCGCTGTACCGCGATCCCGAGGCCTGGTCGCGCCAGGCGATTGCCAACGTCGCCGGCATGGGCCCGTTTTCAGCCGACCGCACGATCCGCGCCTATGCGCAGCAGATCTGGCATGTGACACCCCAGGCCTGAACGCCCGCCCACCGCGCCCCGCCGCCATGCTCACGCCCCTTGACATCGACCTCTTGCGCCAGGGCCGGCACGGCGACCCCTTTGCCGTGCTCGGCCCGCACCGCGATGCCAGCGGCCAGATCTGGGTGCGTGCGCTGCTGCCGGGTGCGGTGTCGGTATCGGTGATCGGCGCCGCCGGCGCCAAGCCCCTGGGCAAACTGCAGCCCGTGCACAGTGATGGCGTCTGGGACGGCCAAGTGGCCCTGCCCGCTGGTGCCAAAGGCTATCGCCTGCAAGTGCGCTGGGCCGATGGCGCGCTGCAGGTGCTCGACGACCCCTACCGCTTGGGTCCCGTGCTGGGTGAGTTGGACGCCTGGCTGCTGGCCGAAGGCACCCACTTGCGGCCCTTCGAGGTGCTGGGCGCGACGCCCCGCGAGCATCAAGGCGTGGTCGGCACCGGCTTTGCGGTGTGGGCACCCAATGCCAGTCGCGTCAGCGTGGTCGGTGACTTCAACCACTGGGACGGCCGCCGCCATCCGATGCGCAACTGCGGCACGACCGGCATCTGGGAGATCTTCATCCCCGACCTGGGCGAGAAGGAAGTCTATAAGTTCGAGATCAAGAGCCGATACCAGGACTACCTGGTCCAGAAGTCCGACCCCTACGCCCTCGCCGCCGAGCTGCGGCCCAAGACCGCCTCGGTCGTCTGGGACGTCAACAAGTACGCCTGGGGCGACGACGACTGGATGGACAATCGCGAGAAGGCGCAGGGCCTGAATAGCCCGATCTCGGTGTATGAGGTCCAT
>JBBQZM010000082.1:0-14447 GCA_038207685.1 Burkholderiales bacterium | reverse complement strand
CAAACGCACTACACTGTTGCTCATGAAGTCTGCAGTCATCCCCCAGATCCGGGTCGAGCCCGAACTGCGCGCTCAACTTGAGGCGGTGTTGCGCCAAGACGAATCACTGTCGTCGTTTGTCGAGGCTTCGGTGCGCAGCGCTGTCGAATTCCGGCGTGTGCAAGACGATTTCCATGCCCGAGGCGAGGCGGCCTGGCAAGAATTCCTGCGCACGGGTGAGTCGGTCCCTGCAGATCAGGTGCTTGCGAAACTTCAGGCCAAGCTGGACGCCAGACGCAAACAGCTGGGCGAATGAGGTTCGACGTTTCCTTCAGCTACGCTGCCGAAAACGACTTGCTTCGGCTGTACGACTACCTCCTCGAGGCCGCGGAGACGGTCGACGACCTCCGTCGGCCAGAGATGGCGATGACGGCGATACGCGCCGCAGTCTTCAGTCACCTTTCAGTCACCTTTCAGTCACCCCGTTTAGTTTTCGCAAGACTGGCAGAAGCTCAACCCGCCGGGAACTCATCATCCCCTTCGGCTCCACGGGGTACGTGGCTCTCTACGAAATCGCCGACCCGTCGCGCGTGGTTGTGTTGGCAGTCAGGCATCAGCGAGAGCAGGACTACCAGTAAGCGCGGTCGCATGACGATCGCTGAATGCGTCGACCAAAGTCTCGTGCCGACCAATTGCTGCCGTTCATCCGGCGCACGAGCAGCCGTTCGGTTCAGTCGGCCGGGCCCAATCGCATGGCCATCCGGGTCACGGCCTCGGCCAAGGCCGGCAGGTCCTGTTCGACGACCAACCACACTGCCTTGAGGTCGACGCCGAGGTAGCCATGGACGATCACATGGCTGAACCCCGAGAGCTCGCGCCAAGGGATACCGGGCTCGGTGTCCTTGATCTCAATCGACAGTCGCTGGCTTGACTCGGCCAGGTCTGCAGGTTGCGAATCACCGCGTCCTGCACCGGTCGGGAACCGTCGAAGCGGGCGCGATCAACGCCCGTGTACTCAGCGATGCGAGCCAGGCACTCCCGCATGTGTGCCAGCAGCACACGATCAGCCTCGGGGCCAGGCGTCACAGCGGCACGGCGTCTGCCAGCACCCGCTCGCTCAGCGCGGGATGCAGACTCGCTTCAGTGACGACATCAACCCGGCGGCCCAGCAGATCCTGTGCATCGAGCAGCAAGCCGCCCAGGGCCAGCGCGCTGACCCCCGGAGACAGCGTAACCAGCAAGTCGACATCACTGCTATCGTGTCCATCGCTGCGGCTCATCGAGCCAAATACTCGAACACCCGTCAGTCCCCGCCGCTTGGCAAGGGCGATCAATTCGGTACTTTGGGTTTCGATCAGCGGGTGCATGCCGGGCAGTGCAGCCAAGCACAGTCACCCAACGGACGACAATGCGTAACAGGTTACCAACCCGAAGAAAGGGCCGAAGGAACCAAAGCCCCGAAGCCTCAACGTGACCGCCGCCGCACTGCCACCGCCAGCACGCCCAGGCCGGCCAGTAGCAGCGCGCAGGTCTGTGGCTCCGGCACAGCGGCGGCCACATCGCCGGGGCGCACAGCCACGGCATACAAGTTGTAGCTCTTGTAGTCGGTGCCCTGGAAGCCGTTGAAGTTGGGGCCGAAGAGCCACGCGATGTTAGGACCCTGCGCCCCGTAATCCGAACCGGACCAGTAGCCGTAGGACTGCACGCCGTCGAACTGACCGCCCAAGCCCGTCAAACTCGAACCGACTTGATTCCAAATCGACAGGTACTGGTTCTGGGCGCCCGCGACTACACGCTCCCGAGCTGGGTCCGGATTCAGTGAGACGTCAAGCGCCCCAACCGCCAGCATTGGCGCGGGTTTGCGGGCTTTGATCGGATGCACTGGCACCCACCTGGGGCGGGTCGATCATCAGCAACCTGTCAGAAACCCTCCTCGACCAGCTCGGCGGCGCGGATCAGCGCCCGTGCCTTGTGCTCGGTCTCCTTCCACTCCAGCTCAGGCACTGAATCGCTCACCACGCCAGCGGCCGCCTGCACATAGAGCATGTTGTTCTGCACGATGCCGGTGCGGATGGCGATGGCCACGTCCATGTCGCCGGCAAAACTGAGGTAGCCGCAGGCCCCGCCGTAGATGCCACGCTTGACCGGCTCCAACTCGTCGATCACCTGCATCGCGCGGATCTTGGGCGCGCCGGTCAGCGTGCCGGCCGGAAAGGTGGCGCGCAGCACGTCCATGTTGCTCATGCCGTCCTTCAGCAGCCCCTCGACGTTGCTGACGATGTGCATCACATGTGAATAACGCTCGACGGCGAAGGCCTCGGTCACCTTGACGCTGCCGGTCTTGGCGATGCGGCCGATGTCGTTGCGCGCCAGGTCGATCAGCATCAGGTGCTCGGCGCGCTCCTTCGCATCGGCCAGCAGTTCGACCTCGGTGGCCTTGTCATGCTCGGGCGAGGTGCCACGCGGCCGGGTGCCGGCCAGCGGGCGGATGGTGATCTTGTCGCCCTCGGCGGTGCGCTCGTGGCGCACCAGGATCTCAGGCGATGCGCCAACGATCTGGAACTCGCCCATGTCGTAGAAATACATGTAGGGCGAGGGGTTGAGCGAGCGCAGTGCGCGGTACAGGCTGAGCGGGCTTTCGGTGTAGCGTTTCTTAAGCCGCTGGCCGATCTGCACCTGCATCATGTCGCCGGCGGCGATCAGCTCCTTGCTCTTGAGCACGGCGGCGATGTAGTCGGGCTTGTTGAAATCACGCTGCACCGCATGCGCCTCGCCGCGCTTGACCGCCGGCGCAGTCACCGAATAACGCAGCTTGTCGCCGAGCTCGGCCAGACGGCGCTTGGCCTTGAAAAAGGCCTCGGGTTCAGCCGGGTTGGCATAAACGATCAGGTAGAGCCGGCCCGACAAGTTGTCGATCACCGCCAGCTCTTCGGTCTGCAGCAGCAGGATATCGGGCGTGTCGAGACCGCCGGGTTTGTGCACCCCTGCCAGCTTGGGCTCCATGAAGCGCACTGCGTCGTAGCCAAAGTAACCTGCCAGGCCGCCGCAGAAACGCGGCAGTCCGGGGCGCAGCGCCACCTTGAAGCGGGCCTGGTAGGCCTCGATGAAGTCGAGCGGGTTGCCCTCATGGCGCTCGACCACCTCGCCGTCGGTGACGATCTCGGTCAGCGTGCCGGCCGACGTGCCACTGGCGCGCAACAGCGTGCGCGCCGGCAGGCCGATGAAGGAATAGCGGCCGAAGCGCTCACCGCCGACCACCGATTCCAGCAGGAAGCTGTACTTGGCGCCGCCGGCCAGCTTGAGGTAGAGCGACAGCGGCGTTTCGAGGTCGGCAAAGGCATCGCTCAGCAGCGGGATGCGGTTGTAGCCCTGGGCGGCCAGGCTCTTGAATTCAAGTTCGGTGATCACGGTGCACGGACTCCTGGAATCCACGGCGGCGCACTGGCTGCGCGGCGCTCACGGATGGTGCTGGTTGTCAGCGGAAAGACCTGGGGTGCGGGGCTGCGGCGGTGCCGTTGCGGCCTGCTTGCCGCGCCACCAGCGGCGGGTGTTGAACCCGCGCCGCCACAACGGCCAGCAGCCGTTCAGACCCGGGCGGATGACCGTCGCCAGGGCCAGGCTCCCCGGTCTGACGACCCATTGGTCTGCTTGCGCGTGATGAACATGAAATTGAGTGTAGCAGCGGGTGTGGTCGCCATCACGGCACCATCAGGACGCCATCAGGACGCCATCCGGCGGCAAATCAGGCCGGCACGCCGGGCAGATCGAGGCGCGCGAGCGAGCCGATCACCGCATCAGGCGCAGCCTCGGCCACCGGCCGGCCGTGGTTGTAGCCATAGTCGACCAGCACCACCGGGCAACCGGCGGCGCGGGCAGCCTGGGCGTCGTTGCTGCTGTCGCCAATCATCAGCGTCAGCGCCGGCGGCGTGCCCAGCGCGCGGCAGGTTTCCAGCAACGGCAGCGGATCGGGCTTCTTGCGCGCAAAGGCATCGCCGCCGAAGACATGGCTGAAAAAGCCGTCCAGGCCTTTGGCCGCGAGCAGCGGCCGGGCAAAGGCATTGGGCTTGTTGGTCAGGCAGGCCAGCTTCAGACCCGACGCCGCCAGCCGCTGCAGCCCATCCAGCACGCCAGGGTAGACGCGCGAAAACTGCCCGTTGATGGCCAGGTAGTGGTGCTGGTAGCGCGCCCAGGCGGTGTCGTACAGGCCAGCATCGGCACCCACCTCGGCCAGCGTGCAACGGATCAGGTGCTCGCTGCCCTTGCCCACGGTCTGCTCGATGAAGGCGCGGCCGATGGCCGGCAACTGCTGCTCGGCCAGCATGCGGTTGAGTGCGACCTCGAAGTCGCCGACGGTATCGACCATCGTGCCGTCGAGATCGACGATGACGGCCTGGAAACGGGGCCAACTAGCGGGCAGGGACATGGTTTTTACGGCCAGTACAGGGCATTGATGGCGGCCGCCAGGCAGCGGGATACCCGACCGTTGACCCACCGCGTTGTACCGATTCTCGCGCCGGTCGGGTGGTCTGCGCTGGCCGGGCGGCGGATGGCCTGGTCGCACACCGGCCACTGACTGCGCGGCTGGGCGCGCCGGCGGGCCACGGACCGGCGCTGTAGACCTGCCAGACCGCGCTTGCAAGTCGGATGCAAGCCTGAGGGCGCATCCTGAGGGTGTGAAGCTGCACCGCGACCAGGAACAGGGTGCCGGGCCGACGCGCTGAAGCGCTGCGGCCGGCACGCCGCCATCGGGCCGGCGCGGCGTCATACTCCGGCATCGCGATCTCGCCCTGCGAGAGCGCGGGCGATCGAGCGCCGCCACGGGGCTTCAACTGGCCACGACTCCAACCCATCCCAGGAATTTCGCGATGAGCACGCAGCAACCCACCATCATCTACACCCTTACCGACGAGGCGCCCGCGCTGGCCACCCGCGCCTTTCTGCCCATCGTGCGCAGCTTCGTGGCCCCGGCAGGCGTGGCGGTGAGCACCAGCGACATCTCGGTGGCCAGCCGCATCCTGGGTGAGTTTCCTGAGTTTCTGACCGAAGCCCAGCGTGTGCCCGATAACCTGGCCGAGCTGGGCCGGCTGGCCAAGCTGCCCGACACCAACATCATCAAGCTGCCGAACATCAGCGCGTCGGTGCATCAGCTGGTCAGCGCGATCAAGGAGTTGCAGGCGCGCGGCTACAAGCTCCCCGATTTCCCCGAGGATCCGAAGACCAACGAGGACAAGGCGATCCTCACGCGTTACTCGAAGTGCCTGGGCAGCGCGGTGAACCCGGTGCTGCGCGAAGGCAATTCAGACCGCCGCGCGCCCAGGGCGGTGAAGGAATTCGCCCGCAAGCACCCGCACAGCATGACCGCGTGGAGCATGGCCTCGCGCACCCATGTGGCGCACATGAAGCACGGCGATTTTTACCATGGTGAAAAGTCGATGACGCTGGACAGCGCCCGCGACGTGCGCATGGAACTGCTGACCGCGCGCGGCCCCACCCTGGTGCTCAAGCCCAAGGTGGCACTGCTGGCCGGCGAGATCATCGACAGCATGTTCATGAGCAAGCAGGCGCTGTGCGACTTCTACGAGGAACAGATGGAGGACGCGCGCAAGACCGGCATGATGTTCTCGCTGCACGTCAAGGCCACGATGATGAAGGTCTCGCACCCGATCGTCTTCGGCCATGCGGTACGCATCTTCTACAAGCAGGCCTTCGAGAAGCACGCCAAACTGTTTGAGCAGCTGGGCGTGAACGTCAACAACGGCCTGGTCAACCTCTACGACAAGCTGGAGACGCTGCCCACCTCGCAACGCGACGAGATCGTGCGTGACCTGCACGCCTGCCACGAGCACCGGCCCGAGCTGGCGATGGTCGATTCGGCCAAAGGCATCTCCAACCTGCACGCGCCCAACGACGTGATCGTCGACGCGTCGATGCCGGCGATGATCCGCAGCGGCGGCAAGATGTGGGGTGCCGATGGCCGACCCAAGGACACCAAGGCGGTGATCCCGGAGAGCACCTTCGCCCGCATCTACCAGGAAATCATCAACTTCTGCAAGACCAACGGCAACTTTGACCCGGTGACCATGGGCACCGTGCCCAACGTCGGCCTGATGGCGCAGCAGGCCGAGGAATACGGCTCACACGACAAGACCTTCGAGATCGCCGAGGCCGGTGTGGCCAACATCGTCGACATCGCCACCGGCGAGGTGCTGCTGTCGCAAAGCGTCGAACAGGGTGACATCTGGCGCATGTGCCAGGTCAAGGACGCACCGATCCGCGACTGGGTCAAGCTGGCCGTCACGCGCGCGCGCAATTCCGGCATGCCGGCGCTGTTCTGGCTGGACCCGTACCGCCCGCACGAGAACGAGCTGATCAAGAAGGTGCAAACCTACCTGAAGGAACACGACACCCAGGGCCTGGACATCCAGGTCATGTCGCAGGTGCGCGCCATGCGCTACACGCTGGAGCGCGTGGTCCGCGGCCTGGACACCATCTCGGTCACCGGCAACATCCTGCGCGACTATCTGACCGACCTGTTCCCCATCATGGAGCTGGGCACCAGCGCCAAGATGCTGTCGATCGTGCCGCTGATGGCCGGTGGCGGCATGTACGAGACCGGCGCCGGCGGCTCGGCGCCCAAACATGTCAAGCAGCTGGTCGAGGAAAACCACCTGCGCTGGGATTCACTGGGCGAGTTTCTGGCGCTGGCCGTCAGCCTGGAGGACCTGGGCCTCAAGACCGGCAATGCCCAGGCCAAGATCCTGGCCAGCACACTGGACGCCGCCACCGGCCAGCTGCTGGACAACAACAAGGGCCCGTCGCCCAAGACCGGCCAGCTCGACAACCGCGGCAGCCAGTTCTACCTGGCGATGTACTGGGCGCAGCATTTGGCAGTGCAGACCGAAGACAAGGCGCTGCAAGCCCACTTCGCGCCGCTGGCCAAGACGCTGACCGACAACGAGCAGACCATCGTCGCCGAACTGGCGGCCGTGCAAGGCCAGCCGGCCGACATCGGCGGCTACTACCTGGCCGATGACGACAAGGTCAACCGCGTGATGCGGCCGAGCGCGACCCTGAACGCGGCGCTGGCGGCGGCGGGCGGCTGACGCGCGACGGCCTTGGCGCACGGGTCTGAAGAGCGATCGCCAGACCTCTGGCGCTGAAGCGCTTCGACACATCGGCCGTGCCCAACGCAGCGGGGCCGACAGCTGCCGCAGCGCGTGCCGGGGCGGAACACAGCCTGCCCGGTCCGCGGTGCGGCAATCCGCTTTGGGCTATGCCCAGCAGGTCTTGCCACGCAACGAAAGACTTACACCAGGTGTTGGGACACCTTCGCCACCGGCCGGTCAAACGGCGTTAGAAACCCGCCGTCGCGGCCACGGGGCCGAGCGATTCACATGAAGTCCTCGACCCCAGCAACGCCTCAACCCACGCCCAGGTAAGCCTGGCGGATGTAGTCGTCGCGGCTCAGCTCGGCGCTGCTGCCTTCGCGGCCGACCTGGCCGTGCTCCAGCACGTAGACACGGTCGGCAATGCGCAGCGCAGACTGCGCATCCTGCTCGGCCATCAGGATCGCCGTGCCACTTTGCTGGATGCGCTTGATAGCGTCAAAGATCTCGATCTTCAGCCGATGGGCGATGCCCACCGACGGCTCGTCAAGCAGCAGCAGCGAGGGTTTGCCCATCAGCGCGCGGCCGATCGCCACCATCTGCTGCTGACCACCGGAAAGCGTGCTGACGATCTGCAGGCCACGCTCTTGCAGGATCGGGAACAGGCCGTAGACCGTCTTCAAGTCAGCGGCCACAGCGGCCGCGTCCTTTCGCAGGTAGGCGCCGAGCATCAGGTTCTTGAGCACGGTCAGCTCGGGAAACAGCCTGCGACCTTCGGGGCAGTGGCAAATGCCCTTGCCGACCACCGCATGGGCCGGCAGGCGTTGCAGCGATTCGCCGCGAAAGTTCATCACACCGGTGGACGGCTGGGAACGTGAAATCGCCTTCAGCAAGGTGGTCTTGCCCGCGCCGTTCGGGCCCAGCACCGCCACAAACTCGCCTTCGGCGATGCGCAAAGAAACATTCTCAAGCGCCACCGCCTTGCCGTAGGACACCGACAGGTCGCTCAGTTCAAGCAGCATGGGCGGCCTCGGCTTCCCCGAGCGGATCAACATCGCTGCGGCCGATGTAGGCCTCGATCACCGCCGGGTGTTGCACGATCGCCTCGGGCAGGCCTTCGGCAATGACCTCGCCGAAATCCAGAGCGATGACCCGATCGACCAGCCGCATGAACTCGCGCAGCTTGTGCTCGATCAGCATCACCGTCAGGCCCTCGTCGGCATGCACGCGGCGTATCAATGCCGACAGGTCGTCGATCTCCCCGCTGCCCAGTCCGGCAAAGGGTTCGTCCAGCAACAGCAGCGCCGGACGAGCGGCCAGGGCACGGGCAATCTCCAGGCGCCGCTGGTCGCCATAGGCCAGCACTTCGACCGGCACCTTCTCTTTCCCGGCCAGCCCGACTTGAGCCAGCAACGCTGAGGCGTGCCGTTCGAGTTTGGCGCCTCGGATGTGTTGCCGGGCACCCAGGGCACCGACCATCACGTTCTCCAACACGCTCAAGCCCACGAACGGGCGGCACAACTGGAAGGTGCGCGAGATGCCCAGGCCGGCGATGCGGTGGGGTGCCATGCCGAGCAGGTTCTGCCCTTCGAACACGATGCGCGCGCCAGGGTCGGGTGGGATGAAACCGGTCAGCAGGTTGTACAGCGTGGTCTTGCCCGCGCCGTTGGGCCCCAGGATGCCAACGATCTCGCCGCGCACGATGTTGAACGACAAGTTCTTCACCGCGTGCAGGCCGCCGAAGTGCTTGTTGAGATTGGCCACCTCCAGCAACGGCGCGGTCATTCCTTGGCCCCCAACGTAGCCCGCAAGCGGCGCCAGGTGGGTGCGATCAGGCCGTTGGGCAGGAAGAACAAGATCAGGATCAGCGTGCAGCTGTAGATCATCAGCCGCCATTCGCCGAACTCGCGCAGCAGTTCTGTCAGCAGCACCAGTAGCACGGCGCCACCCACCGGCCCATAGATGCTGGCCATGCCGCCGACATAGACCATGGTAATGATGGTGATCGAGGTGACCACCGCAAAAAGCTGCGGGCTGACCTGCAGCTGGTAGTGCGCATACATCGCGCCGCCCGCACCGGCAAACGCGGCGCTGATCACCAGCGAGGCGATCTTGTAGTAAGTGACGTTGATGCCCGCGGCCTGGCAGGTGGCCTCGTCGCCGCGGATGGCGCGCAGGATCAGCCCCCAGGGTGATCGCGCCAACGCCAACAGCAGCGCGGTGATGGCCGTCAGCGTGGCCAGCGCGAAGTAGTAGAAGCCCATTTGCGAGCGGATCAGCGGGGTCAGCCCGTTGATGCCTTCCTCGCCACCGGTCTGCTCCCAGAAGATCAGCATCAGCCGCTGCATGATGACCGCACCCGACAGCATGGCCAGCGCGAAGTAAGGCCCCTTCAGGCGCAGCGTCGGCAGACCCAGCAGCAAGGCAAAAAGCATCGCCATCACCATCGCCGCGGGCAGGCTCCACCAGCCGTTGAAGCCCAGGGCGGTGTTCATGAAGCCAGCGGTGTAGGCGCCAACGCCGATGAACAGGCTGTGGCCGAAGTTCTCGCGCCCAGTGAGGCCGGACATGAAATCCCAGCTCACCGCCCAGATGGCGTAGATCACGCTGACGGTGAGCACGCCGATCATGTAGTTGCCGGTGAACACCAGCGGCAGGATCGCCATGAGGGCGATGAAGGCGGCGGCGCCGGCGAGGTCGACGGGTTTGCTGAACATGACAGGCTCAGAAGGCGGCGCGCCGGCCGAAGAAGCCGGCCGGCCGAAACACCAGCATCAACAGTGTGGCCAGCACCGAGACGATTTCGGTCCACGAAGTGGATACCGTGTAACCCACGATGGTCTCGGCATAGCCCAGCATCAGTGCGGCCAGGATGCTGCCCGGTATGGACCCCAGGCCGCCGACCACGACGATGGCGAAGGCCTTCACGATGGGCAGCAGCCACATGGTGGGCTGCACGGTGAGGAACGGCCCGGCCAGCACCCCCGCCAGGGCGGCCAACGCAGCCGACAAGGCCATCACCACGGAGAAGATGCGGTCGCTCGGGATGCCCATGTACTGGGCGGCCTGGGGGTCCTGCGAGATCGCCAGGATCGCTGAACCCAGCCGGGTGTGCTGGATGAACAGCCACAGCGCCGCGATCACCGCCACGCCGACGCCGAGTGCCAGCAGCCGCGCACCAGCAATGTTGACTCCGCCGATGGTGAACTTGGCGTCAACGAAGGCCGGCACGTTACGGTACTCGGAGCCGAAGGTCAGGAACAAGGCCTGCTCGACCACCAGCGCCGTGGCCAGCGTGATCATCAGCACGGCCAACTGCGAGGTCCGCATCGGCCGCACCAACACCCGCTCGACGAATACCCCGAACACCGCCACCAGCGCGATGGCCGCCAGTGCCGCCGGCAGCAGCGGCCACTTGAGGTGCGCGGTGAAAAAGTAGGCGCCGTAGGCCCCCAGCGCATAAAAAGAACCATGGGCCAGGTTCAGGATGCGGGCCACGCCAAAGATCAGCGTGAAGCCGACGGCCAGCATCGCGTAAATGGCGCTGCTGACCGCGCCGACGATCAGGATTTCAAGCACGGCAGTCCTCGTCTGGAAGTGAGTGGCCGCCGAGGACCGACGGCCAGTGGGAGAGCCTGGATGGCGCTACTTCTTGATCCAGGCCGGGTAGACGAATTCGGCGGTGCGCATCGACTTGGGATAGATCACCTCGCGCTTGCAACCCTCGCGCCACTGCGCCAGCAACAGGGCCGGGCCTTTGTAGGTGTCTGTTCCGGGCTTCACATCGTGTGTCTCGTCGAACTCGATGATGCCGGGGATGCCGGTGTAGCTGGTCTTCTCCAACTCCTTGATCACCGCGTTGGCGTCGGTGCTGTTGGCGCGCTTGACCGCCTCGGCATAGATGTAGACCGCGTCGTTGGCCCCAAAGGCGGTGTAGACCGGCGAGCGGCTGGTGCGCTTGCGGAACTCGTCGAAGAACGGGATGGTCTTGGCGGTCAGCGGTGCACGCACCGCAAAGTTTGCGGCCATCTCGCCCACGGACTTGCCACCTATGCGCTCGCAGAAGTCGCCGTCCATGCTCTTCACGTCGATGCCGCCATAGGGCATGGGAAAGCGCGAGTCATACCACTGCTTGGCGAAGATGTCGCTCGACGCGTGAGACAGCACCACCACCATGTACTGCGCGCCAGAGTCCTTGACCTTGGAGAAGAGCGGCGAGAAATCGGAGGTCTGTGCATCAAAGAATTCGGTGGCGCGCACGTCGACGCCAGCCTCGGTGGCACCCTTCTTCAGCAGCGGCACCAGATCCTGCACCCACTTGGCGTTTTCGCCGACGATGGCCACCTTGCCGATGCCCAGCTCGCCCTTGACGAAGATCGAGATGAAGTTGGTGAGCTGGCGCGCCTGGTGTGCGGCGTTCAAGGGCCCGACCCGGAAGATGTACTTGTAGTTGTCGTAATCGGTCTTCACCTTGGCGTTGGTCGACGGCGAGGCCGATCCGACGTTGAGGTAGATCGTCTTGGCCGCCGAGATGTGCGGCAGCTGTGCCAGCGTGACGCCACTGGTATAGCCGCCGATCAGCACGTCCACCTTTTCATCGGCAGTCAGCTTCTTGATCGCGCTGATGCCGGTTTCGGGGTTCTCGGTCTCATCGGCGACGACCAGTTCAAGCTGGCGGCCGAGCACGCCGCCCTTGGCATTGATGTCCTCGATCGCCATCTTGGCCGCATCCTGGGTATCGCGGCCAACCTGGAGCTGCATCGACGTTGGCATGCCGATGCGGATGGGCTTGGGTTGGGCCAGCACCGGCGTTGCCAGCAGGCTCATCGCCGCGCAGGCGACACCCACCAGGAAGGTGCTTCGGGTCATGCTGGGACTTGCAACCTGGTCGCTCTTTTTGCGTGTCATGGGTGGTCTCCAACCGGTGAATGCCAAACCACAGTAAATCGAAGAAGCCAGGGTCGGACTACGGGGGCAATCCCGCAACAACTGCGTCCCCAACGCGACAATGTGTGCACCGAGGCGTGACACCGAATGGTGTTTTCGGGGCGCGCGCTTACTGTGATGGCGCGGGCTGTGCACATCGCCGGCGAGTTGCGCGGTACGCCCATATTTGCAGTCCAGGCGTGCTGAGTTGCAGTCCTGGCGCGCTGAGCCAAAATCCGTTCGCAGTTAGGCTTACAACCGCCCGGCCAATTTTTTAGAGCGAACTCAGGGCGGTTGAGCATCAATCAGGTGGGCGACACAAGGGCTGCGGGTCCGACCGGATTGCTGAGCCGCTGCTGCCCTCCTACCTTGCTTGATTGAACCAGGGGCGCACACTTGTGCACCCCGCAACCCTGGAAGCGACACACGATCATGACCATTCTGGTGGCCTACGCCCCCCGTCCTGAAGGACAAGCCGCGCTCGAACAAGGCATCGAGATCGCCAAACAGCGCAAGGAGTTGCTGATGGTCGTCAACGCCAGCCCGGGCGGCGACAAGGAAGACCCGGCCATGGCCGACGTGCAGGACTACGAGCGCGTTGGCAAGTTGCTGGCCGCCACCGGCATTCCCTATGAGTTGAAGCAGTTCGTGCGCGGCAAGAACGCCGCCGACGAGATCCAGACGCTGAGCGAGACACTGCCGATCTCGCTGATCGTCATCGGCCTGCGCAAGCGCAGCGTCGTGGGCAAGCTGATCATGGGCAGCGTGGCGCAGGACATCCTGCTCAACGTGCCGTGCCCGGTGCTGGCGGTCAAGGCGGCCTGACAACGCGCCAAGGGCGGGACAGGTTTGCGCCTGTGCAAGACCAACTCGTCGGGAAGGCGAGCATTGGCCGGATATGCCAGCCAAGCGAGCAAGCAGGCCCCTGCTCAACAGAGAAAGCTTGCTTACATCCGTAGTTGCATCCAGCCAGAAAAAAAACGGGTCAGAAGCAATCGCCGCTAACACCGACCAAAAAAGCCAGTCTCCCTCCCGGGCTAGCAGCGCCAGTTCGAACTGAACAGACTGATCAGGCCAACGACCGAAAGCAGCGCGCGGTGCACTACACCACACGATCCGATTCACGCTTGTCTTGCGCCTTGCGCCACCTGGCGGTCATCCAACTACACAAGGTTGGACGCCTTATCGTAATAAGGCTGGAACATACAAAGCCGGCTGTCAGCTTCATGGCTGCCAGACGTGACAGACAGGTTCACGGCGTCGTGATCGGCTCAGCGAGGATCCGCTGCCGACCCATAGCAGCCGGCTGAGGTTTTATCAGCGAGCGACCTGTCTACCTTGAAACTTGTCCTTCGCACACGCCGCCGAGAAAGTCAGCGGCGCATCAGCGGTCGTTCGCAGGTGGCCAGCATCGACCGGCAGAGGCAAAGGGAAGCAGGGGCCGGCGGGACGCTGCCCGCCGGCCCCGCTCGGCCGGCCTGGCTTCGTAAGGGCTCAGGACGCCCGGGCCGCTCCGGCGCGTCGCCCGCTGGCGACCAGCGCGCACAGGCTCAGCGCCACAAGCGCCAGACTGCCGGGCTCGGGAACGACAGCGACGTTGTCGATCGAGAAGCCCGACGTGGCGCTGAACGTGACCGAGGTCAGCGACTTCCACGTGTCGTCGAACATGGCGCTCGCCAACGGGCCCAGGTCCAGCGTCCGCGTCGCCACCTGCATGCCGTTGATAAGACCGACGATGTTCAGCTCGCCGGCCGGCTTCAATAAGAACGGGTCATAGGCGTAGTCCAGGCTGCGGAGGGAGAAGAAGCCGCCGCCCACCTGTTGCAGGCTGAACGCGGTGCCGTCGCCGACGATGACACCGTTGCCGCCGTTGTCGATGGGCAGGAAGGAGAAGGCCGGACCCGAGAGCGCGTAGCCGCTCTCCACCAGGGTCTGGCTGCCGTCAGGGTTGTCGATGACAAAGCCCGGGTTGTCGAAGTTGAGCACCACCGCCGAGGCCTGCGCCGATGTGGCGATGCAGGCCGCGGCGGCGGCCCGCGCGAATAGTCGTAGATTCTTCATGGTTGGTTCCTGTTTTCAGGGGGGGGGATGAAAATCTCTCAGCGTCTGCTCGTCGTGCGTGCCGCAGCCGGCGGCGGCGCCATGCCGGCGCCAGGCAGTGGTGTGTTCAGGTACGGGACGCCCGGCAGCAGCGGTACGACGGCCTGGTCGACGCCGTCGAGCAGTTCCAGCGAGGTTGCGCCCAGGGGCACGGCGCCGGGATTGCAGGCCGGCCCGAAGCCCAGCGCGTTGCCGTTGCCGTTGGCCACGCACAGCCCGCCCATCACCGCCACCAGCGCGATGTCGACGACGTCGTCCTTCGGCCGGCGGCCGTTCGGGTAGCCGGCGAAGTCGGTGACAGCCGGGCTGTCGCGCAGCGTGCCAACAATCGCCAGC
>JBBQZM010000081.1:0-14570 GCA_038207685.1 Burkholderiales bacterium | reverse complement strand
GGCTGGCCGGCCGCGAGTGGTTTGCCGATGCCTTGTCGATCGCCGATTTTGCGATCCTGGGCTGGGTCTGGCGCCACCAGCGCCACCAGGTCGACCTGGCGGACTTTCCGAACGTGCAACGCTGGTATGCCGCGCTGATGGACAGACCGGCCGTGCAGCGCGGCTTTGCGGTGCCGCTGCGGCATCCCGGTTGACGGCGAGATTACCGCGCCGCGCGCTCAGCGCGCGCCCGGGCGCAGCGCCAGGCGCCGCAACCGCGCCACCTCGTCTTCCAGGTCAGCCACCAGCGCGGCCAGTTCGGGCACGGCGTCGAAATCGCGCTCCAGCGCCGCCAGGCGCTGTGCCCGGCGCAGGGCTTGGGCATCAAAGCGCCAGTCGTCATGGGCCCCGAACGCCACCACAAGCAAGCCGCAGGACACACGCTCGCGCACCCAGTCGGGTGGCAAACGGGTCAAGCGGCACACATCATCCAGATTCAGCCAGACTTCCTCCAGCGTGGCCTCGATGTGCAGTCGGGTTTCGGTCATGGCTTCACTCCTGTCGATCGGCCTCGGCGGCGGCCACCTTGCGGGCGTCAAATTCGGTCAGGCTGCTGGCCATCTGCTCGTAACACTGGCGCGCCCTCGGATCCATGGCGCTGGGCAACAGGATACGTACCACCAGTTCCAGGTCGCCGGGCGTTGCACCGGGCCAGCCCTTGCCGCGCACACTCAGGGTCTGGCCACCCTGGGCGCCGGCGGGCACCCGCACCTTGAGCGTGCTGCCGTCGGGCAGGGTCACCGGCACCACTGCGCCCAGCGCGGCTTCCCAGGGTGCCACTGGCAAGCTGCCCACCAACTGGCGTCCTTGCACCTGCCAGGTGGCGTCGTCGCGCACCAGCACTTCCAGCAAGAGGTCGCCGGGCGGTGCCCCGCCAGCGCCGGGGCCGCCTTGGCCAGCCAGCCGGATCATCTGCCCTGGCCGCACGCCCGCGGGGATGCGCACGTCCAGCGTGCGCTCGCTCAATTGCAGGCGGCCCTGGGCATCCAGCCCCGGGCTGCGCAGTGTGATCTGGCGCGTCGCGCCACGCCAGGCGTCGATCAGATCGAGTTGGATCTTGGCATGGTGGTCCTCGCCGCGCAGACGCTGCCCTGCGCCAGCGTGCGCCGCACCCGCGCCCCGCCGCGCATGTTGCTGTGAGGCGGCAGCGCGCCCGAACAACTCGGCGAAGAAGTCGCTGAACTCGCCGCTGTCCATGCCGTGCCTGCCATCACCGGCAAACTCGAAGCCCGCGTCCCAGCCCGGCGGCGGCGTGAACGACTCGCCGGGTTGCCGACCCTGGCCGACGGCGTCATAGGCTGCCCGCCGCTCGGGATCGGACAGCACGGCGTTGGCCTCGTTGATCTCGCTCATGCGGTCGGCCGCGTCGACCTCTTTGCTGACGTCGGGGTGGTACTTGCGCGCCAGCTGCCGGAAGGCTTTCTTGATCTGCTCCGCCGTGGCATCGCGGGCTACGCCCAGCACGCTGTAGTAATCCTTGAATTCCACGATCAGCCTCCGCCCTCTTGCGCATCGAACGTGCGCCACGCCAGCCGCCAAGCGGCCCGCCCTCGCATCACTTCACCAGCAAAACCGGCAGCTCGCTCAGGTGCACCACACGTTGCGCCACAGAGCCCATCACCAGGCCGGTGAGTGCGTTGCGGCCGTGGGTGCCGATGACGATCTGGTCCACCGCGCGCTCGGCGGCCTCGCGAGCGATCTCGGGCGCCACTGCACCCTCGCCGGCCAGCGTCTCCACCTGCGTCAGCCCGCAAGCCAAGGCCCGGGCTGCGGCCTCGGCCAGCAGCTTGGTCTGGTGATCACGCGCCGCCTGCTCTACCGCCTCGTAGTCGTAGGCCGGCAGGTCGCCGTAGACGATGGGCGTCTCGCGCACATTGAACAGCAATACCTGCACCTCGCCCACCTCGCGGGCCAGCCGACCGGCAGCCGCGATCGCGTGGCCGGAATGCTCGGAGCCATCAACGGCGATCAGCAATTTCATCATGGTGTTCTCCCGAACTGGGCTGGTCTTGTCTGACCTATCCTAGCGCCTCAGGTTGGCCAGCAGGCCCTCTGGCGTCAAACAGCAGACAGCCTGTCCAGCGTTTCGCGGCACCAGCCCTGATCGTCGGCCGACAGTGCGTCAAAGCTGGCCTGGGCGGTGCCCAGGGCTTCGGACTGGGCCATGCCGTCGCCCAGCGCCCGCGCCGCCAGCGCCACGGCCTCGGCAGCGAAAAACAGCTCCAGCGGCGGCTCGCCCTGGGCGCGCACCACAGACTCACATTGCCGCGCATGCTGCAGCGCCTGGGCGGCGTCGCCTGCCGCCAGCCAGCACAGCGCCAGCCGGTACTCGGCGCGTTCGACTTCCAGCCATCCGCCGGCACGCTGCCACTGCTGCCGCGCGATCCGGGCGGCTTGCAGCATCAACGCGCGCTGCACCGGTGGCAGCGATTTCAGTTCCTGCAGCGTGGCGGCCAGGTTGTTGCTGTTGGCGGCCAGCGCGCGCACACCGGCGTCGGCATCGGGCAGCTGTGCAACATCGGCCTCGGCCTCCAGCAACCAGCCCAAGGCGCGCTCAGGCTCGGTCGCGCCGAGGTTGGCCGCGGCCATTGCGCCGACGCGGCTGCGGTCGCTGGCGGCCATGGTCGGGCGGTCGTCGCCCAGGCTGGCGCACAGGCGCAGGCTGGCCTGGCAGCGCGCGATGGCCGCGGCGCCGGCGGTCTGGTGCCTTCGTCTGTCGGCCAGTTGCTGCAGGAAGTGAAACCCCTGCGGCCACTGGCCCAGGTGCTCACCCAGCACATGGTGGGCCAAGGCGGCCAATCGCATCACGCCGTCATCGTCCTGCACCAGGGCCAAGGCCTGCGGCAATTGCGCGGCCACAGCGGCGGCGTCATCACCATGGTCGGCCCAGGCCTGGTCGAGAAGGGAGTTCAAATCGCTCATGGTGTGGGGGCCTTGGCGTAGGGGTGGGAAACAGCGAAGGCGCGCAGGCTTGGCTTCAGCCGCCCGCACTGTGCGCGATCACCCATTCGGCGTAAGGCGCATGGGCGTGCTGCACCGGCAGCGCGTAGATGGCCGGCAATTCATAGGGATGGTGGGCACGAATCGCCGCTTCCAGCGCGGCATAGCGGTCGGCGCAGGTCTTGAACAGCAGCCGGATTTCGTTCTCGCTGCAGCGTTTGCCCTGCCAGAGGTAGTGGCTGTGGATGGTTGACAACTGCACGCAGGCCGCCAAGCCTTGGTCGAGCACTGCCTGGGCGATGCGGTCGGCGTCCTCGCGACGAGCCACGGTGGTGAAAACGGCCAGCAAGTCCATGTAGGGTGTTCAATAGAGTCGGTAAGCGAGCGTCACTGTGGCACATGCGGCGGCGGCCGCGATCAGGGCTGGCCCTGTGCCGCGGGCTTGCGTGGGTGCCGTGGCGGCAGCCACCACCAGGCCGCCAGCACCGCCAGGCCGAACAGCGTGTAGGCAGCGGTAAATGCCCAGGGCGGCGCTTCGTAGTACAGCAGCCGCTGCACCCAGTGCTGGATGAAGCTGGCGCGGTAGCCCACCTCACCTGCCGACAGGCGCAGCCACGACTCCAGCGTGGTCAGCGGACAAACCTGACCCAGCCAAGCCTGGGCCGCCACCACGCCGATGGCCGCCAGATGCGCCAGCCGAAAGCCCCGGTGCCGCACCCAGCGCCAGCCCTGGGCCCAGCCGAGCAGCACCGCCAGCAGGCCGCCGACGACAAAGCATACGACGGCGAAGTGCAACAGCAGCACCGCATCGGCGAGCAAGCGGTAGTCGTCCGAACTGATCAAGAGGCGCGCCCTCCATGTCCAGCGTGCGCCGCCTGCGCGCAGTGGTACCGCGCCTCAGCGAGCTTGACGGCCAAGCCGCACCAGCAGCGCCAGCGTCTGCTCATCGGCCTGACCGCCAAAGAAGCGGTGCAGCGCCTGGTCGAAAACCGCAGCCTCGCCGCCCACGGCGCGAAACAGCGTCAAGCAGGAGCGCAGCTTCATCGCATCCACCGTGCCCAGCACCTGTTGCGCCGACAAGCCCGGCAAGGCCAGCAGGGCGGCCACGCACTCATGCAGCCGTGGGCCCAGCAGCGGGTGCGCCAGGTAGGCGCGGGCCTCATCGATGGATGCGATGCCGTAGTGCGTGGCCATGCTGCTCAAGCCCAATCCGCGCAGCTGCGGTAGCACATACCAGATCCAGTGCGACTGCTTGGCGCCGGCGCGGATCTCGGCCAGCGCCGTGGCGTAACAGCCGGCCTGGGCATCGACGAAACGCTGCAGGTCATGGAGGTCGCTGGCCATGGTTGAGCTTTCTTGGGGCGGCGGGTGCGCAAGGTGGAAGGCGCTTGACCATCACCCGTCATGCCGCCCGGCGTCAACCGGCCGCCGGTTCCCGCGCCTGGAACACATTGCCCTCGGGGTCAAAGCCATCGCAGGCGCGGAAGTTGCGCGCCGTCCATTCGCGCTCAGGCGCCCCCATGCCGCCGCCCAGCGCCCTCGCCTGCCGCCGCGTGTCGGCCAGGCTGCTCACCGGCAGGCAGAGCTTGATCGGCATTTCTTCGCGGACCTCGGGCGGCGTGCTGATCTGGAAGCTTGCCGCGATGGCCGCCGGGATACCGTGGATCACCAGTTGAAAACCTGCGGTGCCCAGCACCACGTGGTCGGCATCGGCCTGCACCTCGGTCATCTCCAGCACGGCGCGGTAGAACGCCGCCAGGCCGTTGACGTCCTTGGCAAAGATCACGGCGCTGGGCAGGGGGCGGTCGGGCATGGTGTTCTGGCTCAGTTATCAGGCGGCTCGCTGAACCGCAGCTGTCTCGTCCGGTCAGCCGCGCCCAGCCACCTGGGCGATGCCGTCGGCCAGCCTTGGCAACAAGGCCAGCGGCAGGTCGTGGCCCATACCGGGCACCATGTCCAGGCTGGCGCCGGGGATCTTGCGCTGCAGGTCGGCGGCGGCGGCGGACGGCACCAGCGGGTCTTCAGCGCCGTGGATCACCCGCGTGGGCAGGCGGATGCCGGCCAGCGCGGCCGAACGGTCGCCGTCGGCAACGATGGCCAGCAGCTGCCGGCCGGTGCCATGCGGCCGCCAGGCGCGGCGCACTGCAGCTTCCAGTCGCTGGCGCTGACGCGGCTGGTCGGGCCGGTAGGCCGGGCTGCCGATGGTGTGCAGCAGGCCTTCGAGGTGGGCCACCACATCGGCCACGTCGTGGCTGCGCGGCCGCACCATCAGCGCCTGCCGCACCTTCCAACTGGGCTGAGGCAGGTGGCGGGCGCCGCTGGTGGTCATCACCAGCGTCAGGCTCTTCACCCGGGTCGGGTGGTGGATGGCCAGGTGCTGGGCGATCATGCCGCCCATCGAGGCGCCGCAGACATGAGCCTGACGGATGCCCAGCGCGTCGAGCACGCCGATGGCGTCGTTGGCCATGTCGCGCAGGCGGTACGGCGCGGGCACCGGCAGGCGCAGGGTGTAGCGCAGCATCGCGCCCAGCATCCGCGGCGGGCCCAGGCGCTCGAAGCCTTCACTGAGGCCGGCGTCGCGGTTGTCAAAGCGGATGACGCGGAATCCCCTCGCCGCCAAGTCGGCCACCAGTTCGTCGGGCCAGGCCACCAGTTGCATGCCCAGGCCCATCACCAGCAGCAGGGGCTCGCCGTCGGCAGGCCCCTGCACATCTACCTCGATGAAGACGCCGTTGGATTGAATTCTCATGCGCAGTGCTCGGGTATCGATTCGGGTTCAGCGGCCAGCCTTGGGCTTGTTTTTGGCCTTGGCGATGGCCTTGGCCTGGGCAAGCTTGGCAGCAGGCCGGCGGCTTGGCGGGTTTGTCTTGGGAGCGGCCACCGCCTCGGTGGCCTTGATGGCCCGGGTGGGCTTGGTAACCGGGGTACGGCGCGCCGGCGTCCGGGTGGCAGCGCTCACCGCCGTGTCTACCGCCAGTCCGACGGCTTCGCGCACGGCGCGGCCCATGGCGCTGCCGACCTTGCCTCCCACGCTGCCCAGCCCGCCGATCAGCCGCTTGCGCGCCTGTTTGGCCACCGCCATGCCGGTGTCGGCCAGCGTGGGCGGTTCGCTCAGTTCCTCATGCAACAGGCACAGGTCGTCGTAGGCCACGCGCAGCGCGTCAGCCAGGCTGCGCACATCGGGCATGGCCTGGGCGTCGGCCATCATGCCGAAATCCATGTGCTGGTCATAGCTCTGCACCGTGATGTTCAGCGCCATGCCATGGACCACGATCGAGGTCGGGAAGTTATTCACCAAGCGCGCCCCGGCGAGGTACAGCGGCACCGGCGGACCGGGCACATTGCTGATGACCAGGTTGGCCACCAGCGGGATGCGGTCGGCCACCTTGGCCTTGCCGTACAAAGCCGCGGCGGCCTCCAGCAGCCAGGGCATGCCTATCGACGGGTAATCAGTGGGCAGCACGGTCTTCAAGCCACCCATGGTGGATTTCATGTCCGCGCTGGCCCGCTTGATGTAGTCAGAGCGCTTGCCCAGGTCGGCAATGTGCGTGCCCAGGCTGATCAGGCTCATCGAGGCCTGGGTGTTGGACGTGGTGTCACCCTGCTGGCGCAGCGATACCGGCACCGCCGCCACCAGGCTCTTGCGCGGCACGCCGCCGTGCTGGCCCAGCCAGCGTCGCAGCGCGGAGGCGCACAGCAGCAAGACGATGTCGTTGAGCGTGGCCTCTTGGCTGCGGGCGATGAGCTTCAGACGATCCAGCGGCAGCGACAAGGCAGCAAAGGCCCGGCCGGTGCTGATGCTGTGGTTGAACACGGTGCGCGGCGCCAGCGTCAGGTTGGCGCTGGCCTCCGCCTTGCCACGCAGCAAGGCGCTGTGCTGCAAAGCCTGCCCCGCCGCGCCGGCCAGCGCACTGACCGTACTGGGCAAGCCTTTGACGATCTTGCTGACCTGCGACGCCTCGGTGGCGATGGCACCCCGCAGCATCTCGGCCCAGCCGATCTGGAACACTTTGCTGCGGCTGCTGGGCCGCAGCGCCAGGTCACGGCCAACTGGCTGCAGGTCCATCAGCACCTGGGCCAGCGCCACCGCGGCCTGGCCATCGACCGCCGCATGGTGCAGCTGCGAATACACCGCCACCCGGCGCCGGCCCTCGGGTGAATCGGCCAGGCCTTCGAGCACATGGAACTTCCACAGCGGGCGGCTGCGGTCCAGCAGCATCGGGTGCAGTTCGGACACCGCCGCCTCCAGCGCCGCCATGCCGTCGCCAAAGTGGGCTGACGGCGGCAGCTTGAATTCGACCACATGCTGGCGCAGGTCGGGCTCGGCATCCACCCAGACCGGATTGGCCAGGTTCAAGGGCATCCACCACAGCCGGCGGCGCAGCGCCGGCGCAGCCGGCAGGCGGGCCTTGATCAGCTCGCGCAATCGGGTGACGTACTTGCCCCGCATGCCAGCGGGCAACTCGTAGACGTTGAGCGAGCCGACGTGCATCGGCATCTCAGGCGTCTCCAGGTGGAGAAAGGTGGCATCCAGTCCGGAGAGCTGTTTCATGGTGCGGCCATGCTAGCAGCCGGCAGCGCCGCTTGAACAGGCGCTCAGCCGATCAGGCGCTGAGTCGTTCAGCCGGTCAGCTGCAGCAGCACACGCTGCCACAGCGGGCGTTGCCGCCAACTGGCCAACACCCGAGGCGCAAAGCGGCGGCCTCGCGGGCTGAGCCGGAAATAGCTGACACCGGCAAAACCGGCCGGGTTGTGGAATTCGGCGATCAGGCCGTAATGCAGCAGCGGCCGCACCGAGCGCAGCACCGTCACGCCGTTGAGCTGGCAGCCCCAGGAAATATCGCTCACCCGCACCAGTACATGGCCGGCCTGCAGTTGCCGCAGCGCGAAGACAAACTCGGCGCGGTCAGCAATCAGCGGGCCGCGGGTCGGGCCACTCAGGGCGGGGCCACCGGCAGGGCTGACTGGCTGGCTTGGCATACCCCGTTTGTACAGGCTGCAGCCAATCGGTTCAGCCCGGGTTGGCCCGCCCCCAGCCGCTGGCTGGTATCGCGCTCAGCCCGTCGGCAACGTCAGGGCCTGCGCCTGACGGCGCTCGCGCAGCGCCAGCCACTCGTTGACCAGCAGCGCGCCCAGCACCAGGGTGCCGCCGCGCAGCGCGGCCGTGCCAGGCACCTCATCGGCGCCCACCCAGGCCAGCAGCACGCCGAAGACCACCTCCAGCAAGCCGATCAGCGACACCTCGGGCGCCGGCAGCACCTTCATCAGTTGCACCACCAGCAGGCAGGGGATGGCCAACTGCACCACGCCCAACAGCGCCAGCAGCGACAAGTCATGTGCCGTGGCCGACAGCGGCAGTGACAGCGGCAGCGTTACCGCCGCCGACAGCAGCGCACCGACCAGCACCGCGGGCAGCATGTCGGGCGCCTGCATCGACGGATCGCGCGCATGGCGCTGTTGCAGGTACTGCAGCAGCGTCCAGTTGGTGGCGCCGGCGATCGGCACAAACAGCGCCACCAGCGCACCGGTGAGCGAGGCATCGGGCGAGCCATGGCCAAAGGCCTGGCGGCCGAACATCCAGGCGATGCCGGCGCCGGCCACGCCGATCGCCAGCCAGGAGCGCAGCGGCAGCCGGTGCTGTAAGAAGATGCGCGCAAACAGCGCGGTCAGCAGCGGCGCAATGGCCAGCGTGATCAGCACCGTGGCCACGGTGGTCAGCGTGATGGCGACCATGAAGTTGGTGAACATCACCGCCCAGCACAGGCCCGACACCCACAGCGGCCAGCCGCCCCGGCACAGCTCGCGCCACAGCCCGGCGCCACGCAGCCAGCTCAGCGCGGCGCTCAGCGCCAGCACGGTGAAGGCGCTACGCCAGAAGGTGATCTCGAAGCTGCGCGCGCTCTCCAACTGGCGTGTCACCACGCCAGCAATGCTCCACAGCAGCGCCACCAGCACCATCAGCATCACCGCGCGGCTATGGGTCAATCGCATAAAAATCAAGGCCTTGAATTGAAGAGGGCCGCGAAGCGGCCCGGGCAAGCATCTGATCAGAGCCCCCGCCCGGCGGGGGCTGGGGGTGCCCAACGTTCAGCGGCAAGGCCGATTGATCGCTCCGCGATCAAGCGGCCTCGCGCGACGCCTTGCGACGCTCATGCTCGCTGAGGAAGCGCTTGCGCACCCGTACCGACTTGGGCGTGATCTCGACCAGCTCGTCGTCCTCGATGAATTCGACGCCGTATTCCAGCGTCAGCTCGATCGGCGGCGTGACCTTGATCGCGTCTTCCTTGCCGCTGACGCGGAAGTTGGTCAGCTGCTTGGTGCGCGTGGCATTGACCACCAGGTCGTTCTCGCGGTTGTGGATGCCGACGATCATGCCCTCGTAGACCGGATCATTGGCGCGCACAAACATGCGGCCGCGGTCGTCCAGCTTGCCCAGCGCGTAGGTGAAGATCTCGCCGGCGTCCATGCTGATCAGCACGCCGTTCTTGCGACCGGCGATCTCACCCTTGTGCGGCTCGTAGCCGTCGAAGATGTTGCTGATCAGGCCCGAACCGCGGGTGAGGTTCATGAATTCGTTGGTGAAGCCGATCAAGCCGCGCGCCGGAATGCGGTACTCCAGGCGCACGCGGCCACGGCCGTCCGGCTCCATGTTCACCAGTTCACCCTTGCGTTCGCCCAGCGCCTTCATCACGCCGCCCTGGTGGATTTCTTCGACGTCGGCGGTCACCAGCTCGATCGGCTCGCACTTCTCGCCGTCGATGTCGCGGAACACCACACGCGGCTTGCTCACCGCCAACTCGTAGCCTTCGCGGCGCATGTTCTCCAGCAGGATGGTCAGGTGCAGTTCGCCGCGACCCATCACCTCGAAGATGCCGTCCTCGCCGGTCTCGCTGACGCGCAGCGCGACGTTGCTCTGCAACTCCTTCTGCAGCCGGTCCCAGATCTGGCGGCTGGTGACGTACTTGCCTTCACGGCCGGCCAAGGGGCTGGTGTTGACGCAGAAATTCATCGTCAGCGTCGGCTCGTCAACCTTGAGCATCGGCAGTGGCTGGGGGTTGATCGGGTCGGTCACCGTCACGCCGATGCCGATGTTCTCGATGCCATTGATCAGCACGATCTCGCCCGGTCCGGCCTCGGTGACTTGCACGCGGTCCAGGCCCTGGAAGGTCAGCACCTGGTTGATGCGGCCGGTCACCGTCTTGCCATCAGGGCCCTCCATCACCGACACGGCCATGCCAGGCTTGATGGTGCCGGCGCTGATGCGGCCAACGCCGATGCGGCCGACGAAGGTGGAGTAATCCAGCGCCGAGATCTGCAGCTGCAGCGGCGCTTCCGGGTCGCCAAGCTGCGCCGGCACATGCTTGAGGATGGTGTCGAACAGCGCCGACATGTCCGGGCCCCACTGCTCACCGTGCGCACCCTCGGTCAGCGAAGACCAGCCGTTGATGCCCGAAGCGTAGACGACCGGAAAGTCGAGCTGCTCGTCTGTGGCGCCGAGCTTGTCGAACAGATCGAAGGCGGCGTTGATCACCGCGTCGGGCTTGGCGCCCGGCTTGTCGACCTTGTTGACCACCACGATGGGTTTGAGGCCCAGCGCCAGCGCCTTCTTGGTGACGAAGCGGGTCTGCGGCATCGGGCCTTCCTGGGCATCGATCAGCAGCACCACGCCGTCGACCATCGACAGCGCGCGCTCGACCTCGCCGCCGAAGTCGGCGTGGCCGGGGGTGTCGACGATGTTGATGTGTGTGCCCAACCAGCTGACGGCGCAGTTCTTGGCCAGGATGGTGATGCCGCGTTCACGTTCGATGGCATTGCTGTCCATCACGGTGTCGACCACTTTTTCATGGTCGGCGAAGGTGCCGGACTGGCGCAGCAGCTGGTCGACCATGGTGGTCTTGCCGTGGTCTACGTGCGCGATGATGGCGATATTGCGGATTTGCAGGGTCATGGTGGTTCTCGTGAAGATTCTTCGTCAGGCGGCTGCAGGCAGCGCCTCAGGTGCGGGTTGTTGTGACGGGCTCAACAAGGCGTGCACCTCGGCAGGGCTGAGCAGGCGGTCGGCAATCAGCTCACCGCCAGTGATATGGGCGCTACCCAGAAAGGCTTGCCGCTCGGGCCCGTAGACGCGCAGCGCGGCGGCGTCGGGCAGCGTGGTGCGGCGGCGCAGGCCAGTGAGGAACCTGCCGGCCTCGTCGGCGTCCAGTGCCACGCGCGGCCAGTCGGCCAGCAGCAGGTCCACCGGCTGCATCAGCGCCGCACGGCCGGGCTCGTCCAGCGCTTCCAGCGCGTCCAGCGTGACCGCGCCGCCCAGGTCCAGCGGGCCGCTGGCAGTGCGGCGCAAGCCGGTCAAGTGGGCGCCG
This sequence comes from Burkholderiales bacterium, assembly GCA_038207685.1. Taxonomy (GTDB): domain Bacteria; phylum Pseudomonadota; class Gammaproteobacteria; order Burkholderiales; family Burkholderiaceae_C; genus Pseudaquabacterium. The sequence continues at coordinate 3,231 of JBBQZM010000081.1, read as the reverse complement.
CAACCCAGCGCCTCGCCGATGTCCTCGGCCAGCGTACGGATGTAGGTGCCCTTGCTGCAGCGCACGTCGATCACCAGGCGCTCGGCCTGCCAGTCGACCAGCGTGATGGCGTGGAGGGTGACGCGGCGCGACGCACGTTCGACGGTGATGCCGGCCCTGGCGTACTCGTACAAAGCTTTGCCGTCCTTCTTCAGCGCCGAATGCATCGGCGGCAGTTGGTCGATCTCGCCGATAAAGCGCTGCAGGACGGCTTGCACGGCAGCGGCATCAACTTCGACCGGCCGCTCCTGCACCACCTCGCCCTCGAGATCGCCAGTGCTGGTGCGCTGGCCCAGCCGCAGCGTGGCGCGGTAGGCCTTGTCGGCATCCAGACTGACCTGGCTGAACTTGGTGGCGGCGCCGAAGCACAACGGCAGCAGGCCGGTGGCCAGCGGATCGAGCGTGCCGGTGTGGCCGGCCTTCTCGGCGCGCAACAACCACTTGGCCTTCTGCAAGGCGTCGTTGCTCGACCAGCCCAGCGGCTTGTCGAGCAGCAGCACGCCGTGCAACGCACGGCGGGCGATCTTTTGACGCCTGGCCTGGGTCACGCTGCTCAGTCCTCTTTCGCCCGCGTCGAATTGGCTTCGCGGATCAAGGCGCTCAATTCAGCCGCATGCTCGGTGGTGCGGTCGAACAGGAAGTGCAGCGTGGGCACGGTGTGGATCTGCAGCCGCTTGAACAGGCCGTTGCGGATAAAGCCCGCAGCTTCGTTGAGACCAGCCTCGCATTCGGCAGCGTCGCCCACCAGTACCGAGAAGTAGACCTTGGCATGGGCGTAGTCGGGCGTGACCTGCACGCTGTTGATCGTGACCATGCCGATGCGGGGATCCTTCAGGTCGCGGATCAGCTCGGCCAGATCACGCTGGATCTGGTCGCTCACCCGCAGGCTGCGGTTGGGGATGGCACGTTTATGGCGCATGGTTGTTTCCTTGGCTCCTGCTTGGCTTGTCCATAAGCACAAACCCCGCCGACTTTTCAGTGGCGGGGTTTGCAGTCAGGAGCAAATCCGCCTTACAGCGTTCGTGCGACTTCCTTGACCTCGAAGAATTCCAGCTGGTCGCCCTCGGCGATGTCGTTGTAGTTCTTCAGCTTGATACCGCACTCGAAGCCCTCGTTCACTTCGCGCACATCGTCCTTCATGCGCTTGAGCGAATCGAGCTCGCCGGTGTAGATCACCACGTTTTCGCGCAACAGGCGGAACTTGGCATTGCGGCGGACCACACCCGAGGTGACCATGCAACCGGCCACGGTGCCGATCTTGCTGGCCACGAACACGGTGCGGATCTCGGCCGAGCCGATGATCTCTTCGCGCTGCTCGGGCGCCAGCATGCCGGTCATCGCGGCCTTCACCTCGTCGACCGCGTCGTAGATGATGTTGTAGTAGCGCAGGTCGACACCGTTGCCTTCGGCCAGCTTGCGGGCATTGACTTCGGCACGCACGTTGAAACCGATGACCACCGCCTTGGAGGCGATCGCCAAGTTTATGTCGCTCTCAGTGATGCCGCCCACCGCTGCATGCACCACCTGCACCTTGACTTCAGGCGTGCTGAGCTTGACCAGCGACTGGGCCAGCGCTTCTTGCGAGCCCTGCACGTCGGCCTTGATGATCAACGCCAGGGTCTGGGCCTGGCCCTCGCCCATGGTGTCGAAGATGTTGTCGAGCTTGGCGGCCTGGCGGCGGTTCAGGTTGACCTCGCGGTACTTGCCCTGTCGGAAGGTGGCGATTTCTCGCGCCCTGCGCTCATCCGACAAGACCATGAACTCGTCACCGGCTTGCGGCACTTCGGTCAGGCCCTGGATTTCGACCGGGATCGACGGGCCAGCCTCTTGGCAGGCTTTGCCGTCTTCGTCGGTCATCGCCCGCACCCGGCCGAAGCTGGACCCGGCCAACACCACATCGCCGCGCTTGAGCGTACCGCTCTGCACCAGCACCGTGGCCACCGGGCCGCGGCCCTTGTCCAGGCGCGCTTCGATCACCAGGCCCTTGGCCATCGAACTGGTCGAGGCTTTCAGCTCCAGCACTTCGGCCTGCAGCAGCACTTGTTCCAGCAGGCTGTCGATGCCCTCGCCGGTCTTGGCCGACACCGGCACAAACGGGGTCTCGCCACCAAAGTCTTCCGGCACGACACCCTCGGCCACCAGCTCGCCCTTCAGGCGCTCCAGGTTGGCACCCGGCTTGTCGATCTTGTTCATCGCCACCACCAACGGCACATTGGCCGCCTTGGCGTGGGCAATCGCCTCCTTGGTCTGGGGCATCACACCGTCGTCGGCCGCAACCACCAGGATCACCAGGTCGGTGGCGGTGGCGCCACGGGCGCGCATCGCGGTAAACGCGGCGTGGCCCGGGGTGTCGAGGAAGGTGATCATGCCGCGCGGCGTCTCGACGTGGTACGCGCCGATGTGCTGCGTGATGCCGCCGGCCTCGCCCGCGGCCACACGGGCACGGCGGATGAAGTCGAGCAGCGAGGTCTTGCCGTGGTCGACGTGGCCCATGATGGTGACCACCGGGGCGCGCGGCAGTTGCTCGCCCGCCACCGCATGGTCTTCTTCTTCGAGGAAGGCGTCCGGGTCGTCCAGTTTGGCGGCAAACGCCTTGTGGCCCATTTCCTCGACCAGGATCATGGCCGTTTCTTGGTCCAGTTGCTGGTTGATGGTGACCATCTGGCCCAGCTTCATCAGCTGCTTGATCACCTCGGCCGCCTTGACCGACATCTTGTGCGCCAGGTCGGCCACGCTGATCGTCTCGGGCACGTGCACTTCCTGGATCACCTGCTCGGTGGGGGCCTGGAAGTTGCTGGCGCCGGCTTGCTCACGCTCACCACGGCGGCCACCACGCGGCGCACGCCAGCCGGGGCGATTCGCGCCCGGGCCGTCGGTGCGGCCCTTGCCGGCCAACGCACGCTTCTTGGCAGCGTCGTCAGCCCAGCTCGACGACAGCTTTTCACTCTTGACTGACTTTTTGTCGCCCGGCTTGGCAGCCGTGGCGGTGGTCGCGCCCGGTGCACCTGGCACAGGCTTGGGCTTGTGGATCGTGCCCGAGATGGCCGCCGCGACCGGCTTGACCGGCTCCTCGGGCTTCTTGGCCATCATCACCTTCTTGGGCGCGCTCATCATCGCCCGGATGGCGGCGGCTTCGTCCTCGGCGGCCTTGCGGCGCTTGGCGACTGCGGCCAGCGCCAGCTTCTCGGCGGC